>NZ_JBAKHO010000075.1:0-19749 GCF_036902735.1 Micromonospora lacuserhaii
CGACCGGGGCGAGCCGGGCGTCGGCGGCGCCGAGCGCGGCGGCCCGCTCCACCAGGTCGGCGGAGGCGCCCAGGGCGACCCGGGCGGAGCGCGCGACGGTCCGCTCGGCGAGCCGGGAGAACTGACCGCGCAGGCCGCCGGCGAGTACCGCGTTGTGCCAGGTCACCACCAGCGGGGCGGCCGGCCGGGCGAGGACGGCGACCAGCCCGGCGCGCAGGCCGTGGGCGTGCACCACCTGAACCTGCTCGGCGGCGAGCGCCCGACGCAGCGCGACCACCGCGCGGGCGTCGGTCGGGGTGGGGCTGGCCGGGATCTCCACCGGGGCGAAGCGGGCGCCGACGCCGGTGAAGTCGAACTGTTCCTGGGTGGTCGCGGGCCCGCAGACCAGCACCGAGACCCCGGCGGCGGCCATCTGACGGGCCACCGACCGGATGTGCTGCCCCACCCCACCGGTGCTGGAGGCCAGCAGCAGGACCACCGTGCCGCGCCATCGGGCCGCCGACGTCGGGTCGGTCATGGGGACACCGTCTCCTTCCCGTCACCACCCCGCTCCGGGGGTACGCCCTCGCTTCGCGGGCCGCGCCGCGGGGCCGCCCGTCGTCGCCCGAGCCGGCGCCGCACCCCGGCGAGCAGCGGCCGGAGGTCCGGCCGGTCCGCCAGCCAGGCCACGGCGAGGAACACCACGCCCACCACAGCCCCGGACAGCATGCCCTGCGCGAGCGCCTCCGCTGTCGTCGGGGTGCCGTCGGCGAGGCTGGCCAGCCACCGGGCGGCGACCACTCCGGCGGGGGCGGCGAGCGCGGCGGCGAGCAGTCCGGCGCCCCCGGCCCGGGCGGCCCCGTCCAGGGCGGGCCGGCCGGCGGCGCGCAGCACCGCACCGAGCAGCAGGACGCCGAGCACCAGCATGCCGACCGAGTTGGCCAGGGTGACCGCCAGCACCCGGTCGGCCCGGGGCAGCAGCGCCGCCAGGGGTACGGCGACCACCGGCACCACCAGCCAGCCGGTGGTGATGGCGGCGGTCGCCGCCCGGGTGGCGCCGCGGGCGTAGAGCGCCCGGGACAGCACGGCGAAGAGGCCGTAGCCGACCAGGCCGGGGGCGAACCCGGCGATCGCGGCGGCGGCCGGCCCGATCCCGTCGGCGCCGAAGAAGAACCGGGCCACCGGCTCGGCGGTGCCGACCAGGGCCGCCGCGCCGAGGAAGCTGAACAGCAGCACCCCACGGACCGTCGAGGCGAGGGTCCGCCGGTAGCCGTCCTCGTCGCCGGTCGCCGAGGCGGCGGAGAGCGTCGGGTACGCGGCGACCGCCAGCGGCACCGCGAGCACCGCCCAGGGCAGCAGGTACATGGTCTGGGCGAGGTTGTAGACCTGCGGCGAGCCGGTGGGGCCGCCGGAGACCCGGTTCAGGATGACCACCAGGGCGGCCTGCTGGGCGGTGACCGTGACCGCGCCGGCCACGGCCAGCCCGCCGACCCTGGCCCGGGCCTCGGTGGAGAAGGCGTACCCCGGGCGCAGCCGCAGGCCGAGCCGGCGCAGCGGGATCAGCAGGGACAGCGACAGCGCGACCACGCCGAGGGTGGTTCCACCGGAGAGGACCAGCTCGCCGGCCCGACTCACCCCGGCGACGGTGGCGCCCCGCCCCTCGGTGACGCCGAAGGCCAGGTAGACCACCATCACGGTGAGGCTGGACAGCAGTGGGGCGATCACCGGCCAGGCGAAGCGCCGGTGTGCCTGGAGCACCCCGGTCAGCACGATCCCGACGCCGTAGAGCGGCAGCTGCGGCGCGAAGACCCGCAGCATCCGCGCGCCGGCGGCCAGCTCCGCCGGTGACCGGGCGTCGGCGAGCACCGAGATGATCGGGTCGGCGAGCAGCGCCACCAGCACCGCGAGGGGCACCAGCAGGGTCACCGTCCAGGTCAGCAGCGCGCCGGTGGTGGCGGCCACCGCCCGGCGGTCGCCGGCCGCGACCGGTCCGGCGAGCAGCGGTACGACGAGGCTGGCCAGCGCGCCGCCCGCGACGATCTCGAAGATGATGTTCGGGACGGTGTTGGCGATGACGTACATGCCGCCGAGGTCGCTGCGTTCGACGACCCAGGTGAACACGGCGGTACGGCCGAAGCCGGCGAGCCGGGCGACCACGGTGAGGACGGCGATCAGGGCGGCCGCTCCGGCCACCCGGCCGGCGCCGGCGAGGGGGGCCGGTCTGGTCACGTCAGTCGGATCGCCGGCCCACCGCGTCGAGCTCACGCAGTACCGGGGTGCGCTGGATCACCTGGGTGAAGCTGACCTTCTCGCTGGCGGCGGTGAGCCCGGCCAGGACGGCCAGGACGGCGGCCCGGCCGACCGGGCCGCTGCGGGCGGCGAGGGTGACCCCGAGCAGCGCGCCGAGGGCGTTGGCGCCGCTGTCGCCGACCATCACCCGCTCGCCGAGGTCCTCGTCGAGCAGCCCGGACGCCGCGCCGACCGCGCCGGCGGCGAGCCCGCCGTGCGGGCCGCGGGCCAGCGGGGCGCCGAGCAGCACGCCGGACTTCAGGGCCCGGCCGGGGCGCAGGTCCAGCAGGTTGAGCAGGTTGGCGGTGCCGGCCACCACGCCCGCGCCGAGCAGCACGTCGACCGTGCGCCCCAGCGCGCCCTGGCCCTGGCGGCGGCGGTGCCCGGCGACCGTCGGGTCGGCGACGAGCAGGACGGCCGCGGCGAGCCCGGCCGCGCCCACCCCGGCGACCTTGACCATGCCGGCGGTGACCCGCCCCTCGCGCAGCGCGGCGAGGTGCCCGGCGAAGCCCTTGGCGGCCTTCTGCTCGGGGCGGTTGCCGACCACGTCGTCGTAGAGGCCGACCGCGCCCGCGCCGAGCCCGGCGACCAGCGCCGCCGCCCCGGCGGGGACGCTGGGTGCGCCCAGCGCGCCGGCGGCGGACGCGCCGACGGCGAGCGCCGGCCCGGCGGCGAGGGTGACGGTGCGGCCGCGGAAGTTGGTCCGCTCCAGCGCGGGGGCGACCGGCGCGGTACGGATCTCGCGCAGCGCGTACCGGGTGCCGGCGGCGCCGAGCGCGGCGGCCATCAGCCGCCCCACCCCGCTCACCGGGCGCCGGAGGGGACGGACGGGCGGCTTCCGCTCAGCGCGGTACGTCGTTCGCTCACTGGGGCAGTCTAGGCAGCAGCGAGCCGGCATTGTCGCCGACGCCGTACTGGCCGGCCTTCTTCTCGGTGAGCTGCTGCACCAGGGCGAGGCTGGTGACCAGCTGGCCCTGGGTGGTGTTGGCGTTGTCGACGGTGGAGATGGTCTGGGCGAGCACCGGGTCGCCGCGTACCACGGCGACCAGGTTGCTGCCGGAGGCGCCGGTGCCGCCGACGACGATCGCCCCGGTCCGGTCGAACTGCTCGGCGATCTTCACCACCGACTCGTCCTTCTTGGCGGAGTCCTTGTCCACGTACGGCTGCCCGCTGACCACCACGACGGCCTCGGCCGGCCCGGTGACCTTGTCCTCGGTGGTGAGGTACCCGGCGTTGCTGTACGCGGCCAGCACCGCCCGGCGGTCCGCCTCGGTGACCGGCGCGGCGCCCTGGCCCCGGTCGAGCAGCACGCTGGCGAGCAGGGCGCTGGAGGTCTCCACCCCGTTGCCGTTGCCGGGCAGCGCGGAGGCGGGGGCGCTGGGACGGGCGGCGGTGACGGCCAGCTCCATCAGGTTGGTGTTGTTGTCCGGGTTGATGAACTTGTCCTGCACGTCGACCCGGCCGGTGACGTTGGCCCCGGCGAGCTGGAGCATCTTCAGCACGCCCTCGGTGTGCTCGCGGCCGGTGGGCAGGCTCAGCACCATGACCCGCTTGCCGGCGAGCTTGCCCGGCAGGTAGACCTGCGCCATCTGGGCGGCGAACTCCTCCTCGAGCTCCAGCTCCTTCTGCATGCTGTTGACCGACTGGCGCATCTGCTGGTTGTCCTTGCGCAGCGCGTTGACGTTCTCCTTGAGCGAGTCCGCCACCGGGCCGTTGAGGGCGGCCGTGCCGACCACCAGCCCGATGGCCAACGCCAGGAAGACCGCGGTCAGGGACACCACGTGGTACCGGAAGTTGATCACGCTTGCAGCCTCTTGATCGGTCGGGGAGCTAGAAGAGCTGGCCGAGCTGGAACACGAAATTGTCCCACCACTCGGAGACCACGCCCAAATAGGCCTTCCCGACGGTGGAGACCGCCACCGCGGAGGCCATCGCGGCGACCGCCGAGAGGACCAGCAGCAGCAGCGACGAACCGGAGATGCTCTGCCGGTAGAGCCGGCTGACGCCCTTGGCGTCGACCAGCTTGCCGCCGACCTTGAGCCGGGTGAGGAAGGTCGAGGCCATGCCGCCGCGGCCCTTGTCGAGGAACTCCACCAGGGTGGCGTGGGTGCCGACGGCCACCAGCAGCGACGCGCCCTTCTCGTCGGCGAGCAGCATGGCCAGGTCCTCGCTGGTGGCGGCGGCCGGGAAGGTGATTGCCGGCACGCCGAGGCCCTCCACCCGGGCCAAGCCGGGCGCCCGCCCGTCCGGGTACGCGTGCACGATCACCTCGGCGCCGCAGCGCAGCACGTCGTCGGTGACCGAGTCCATGTCACCGATGATCATGTCGGGGGTGTAGCCCGCCTCGACCAGCGCGTCGGCCCCGCCGTCGACCCCGATCAGCACCGGCTTGAACTCCCGGATGTAGGGGCGCAGCACGTCCAGGTCGGCCTTGTAGTCGTAGCCGCGGACCACGATCAGGCAGTGCCGACCCCGCATCTGGGTCTGGATGTCCGGTACGCCCACCCCGTCGAGCAGCAGGTCGCGCTCCTGGCGCAGGTAGTCCATGGTGTTGGCGGCGAACGCCTCCAGCTGGACCGACAGGCCCTCCCGGGCGTCGGCCATCGCCTTGGCCACGGTCTCGGCGTCCTGCAGCTCGCCGTGCGCCACCGGCTCGTCGCCGACGAAGACGGTGTTGCCCTCGATCCGGATCGTGTCGCCTTCGCGCACCCGCTCGAAGATCCCCTCGCCCAGGTCGTCCAGGAGCGGGATGCCCGCGGCCACCAGCACCTCGGGGCCGAGGTTCGGGTAGCGGCCGGAGACCGACGGCTTGGCGTTGAGCACCGCGGCGACCCCGACGGCGACCAGCGAGTCGGCGGCGACCCGGTCCAGGTCGACGTGGTCGATGACCGCGATGTCGCCGGGGCGGAGCCGGCCGGCCAGGCGCTTGGTCCGACGGTCGAGGCGCGCGGTGCCGAGGACTGAGCCCGGTTCCGTGTTCCGGTTCCGGCGCAACGTAAGTAGACGCATCGTGACCATCCTGGCATGTGAGGCAGGCTTCTCTGTCGCGACATGCCTGAGCAGGGCCGCCTACCCAGGGAAGCACACGAGGGCGCGACCCGGTGTGCTTGCGCTCACAATAGCCGCGCTCAGGGCCGCCTTTCCTTGGCGGCGACGGCCAGGAGCTCCTCGGCATGGGCGATACCCAGGTCGGAATCCGGCAAACCCGCGAGCATCCGGGCCAGCTCCCGGGCCCGCTCGGTGTCCTCCACCACCCGTACCCCGCTGGTCGTCACCGCTCCCCCGGTGTCCTTCGCCACCACCAGGTGCCGGTCGGCGAAGGCGGCCACCTGCGGCAGGTGGGTGACCACCAGCACCTGGTGGCTGCGGGCCAGCCGGGCCAGCCGGCGACCGATCTCCACCGCCGCGGTGCCGCCGACGCCGGCGTCCACCTCGTCGAAGACCAGCGTGGGCGGGCCACCCGAGCCGGCGAAGACCACCTCGATGGCGAGCATCACCCGGGACAGCTCGCCGCCCGAGGCGCCACGCTGCAGCGGCAGCGACGGCGCGCCCGGATGGGCGAGCAGCCGCAGCTCCACCTCGTCCGCGCCGTCCGGGCCGATGCCGGCCGTCGCGCCGTTGACGGTGAGGGTCGGCTCGGCCTTCCCCGCCGCCCGGGGCACCACCGCCACCTCGATCCGGGCGTGCGGCATGGCCAGCCCGGCCAGTTCGACGGTGACCTGCTCGGCGAAGCGGACCGCAGCCTCGTGCCGGGACGCCGACACCCGGCCGGCCAGGTCGGCCACCTCGGCGGCGAGGCGGGACGACTCCCGGTCCAGCTCGTCGAGGAGTTCGTCGGAGGAGTCCAGGTCGGACAGTCGGGTGCGGGCCCGCTCCGCCCAGGCGACCACGCCGTCGACGTCGTCGGCGTACTTGCGGGTCAGCGCGCGCAGCGCGGCCCGGCGCTCGTAGATGACCTGGAGCCGGGCCGGGTCGGCGTCCAGCACCGCGAGGTACGCCGACAGCTCCGCGGAGACGTCCCCGACCAGGGTCGCGGCCTCCTCCAGCCGCAGCGCCAGCTCGCCCAGCGCCGGATCGGTGCCGGCCTGCGCCTCCAGGGTGCGCCGGGCGGCGCCGAGCAGCGTGGTGGCGTCCGGGGTGTCGTCGGCCGCCTCCACGCCGCCGGCCACGCACTGCTGGGCCAGCTGGGCGGCGGCGCGCAGCCCCTCGGCGTGCTCCAGCCGCTGTGCCTCCGTCTTGAGCTCGTCGTCCTCGCCGGGCTGCGGGTCGACCCGGGTGATCTCGTCCAGGCCCAGCCGCAGCAGGTCGGCCTCCTGGTTGCGCGCACGGGCGTTGCGCCGCCGGTCGGCCAGGTCGTCGACCACCTGCCGCCACCGGCCGTACGACTCGCGGAGCGCGTCGAGCAGCTTCTCGTGCTCGGCGCCGGCGAACCGGTCCAGCGCCGCCCGCTGCTCGGCCGGCCGCAGCAGCCGCAGCTGGTCGGACTGGCCGTGCACCGCCACCACCTGCTCGCCGACCTCGCCGAGCATCGACACCGGCATGCTGCGCCCACCCACGTGGGCCCGGGAGCGGCCCTCGACGGTGACCGTCCGGCTCATCAGCAGCGAGCCGTCCTCGTCGGGCTCGCCGCCGGCCTCCCCGATCCGGGCGTGCACGGTCGCGGCGACCCGGCCGACGAGACGCAGCCGCCCCTCGACCACCGCCCGGCCCGGCTCGGCGCGCACCCGCCCGGCGTCGGCCCGGCCGCCGAAGAGCAGGCCGAGGCCGGTCACCACCATGGTCTTGCCGGCACCGGTCTCACCGGTGATGACGTTCATCCCACCGGTCAACGGCAGTGTGGTGTCCTCGATGACGCCCAGTCCGGTGATGCGCAGCTCTTCCAGCACAGCACCCGACAGTAGACGCGGCCACCGACAGTTGACCAGCCGGCGCGGGCGGCGCGGCGGCCGGCCGTACCATCACCGCTCGTGGACTCCTCGAGCGATGGACGGCAGGTGCTGGGGATACTCGGCCTGGGCGAGGACGAGGAGCAGGTCTACCGGACGCTGCTGCGGCTCTCCACCGCCCGGCGGGCGCAGCTGGTGACGCAACTGCCGCTGACCGCCGAGCGGATCGGGGCGGCGCTGGCCGGACTGCGGGCCCGGGGCCTGGTCGCCCCGGCCGGGGTCGAGCCCGACCCGCTGTTGCGGCCGCTGCCCCCGGACGTGGCCCTCGGCGACGAGCTGCTGCGCCAGCAGCAGTCCCTGGAGGCCGCCCGCCGCCGGGTCGCCCAGCTCACCGAGGAGTACCGGGCCGGCGTACGGCGGCACGACGCCGACCACCTGGTGGAGATCGTCACCGGCACCGACGCGCTGCGCGGCCGGCTGCGGCGGTTGCAGGACGACGCCCGGACGGAGGTGCTCTGGTTCTGCCGGGCCAACCCGCTGGCCATGCCCGGGCCGGAGAACGTGGAGGAGTTCGCCGCGCTGGCCCGCGGGGTGAGCTACCGGGCGATCTACGAGCGGGAGCTGCTGGCCGAGCCGGGCGCGCTGGTCGACGTGGAGAAGGCGGTCCGCAGCGGCGAGCAGGCCCGGATCACCAACCTGCTCCCGGTCCGCCTCGCCGTGGCCGACCGGACCACCGCGATCTGCCCGCTGGTGCCCGACCGGGCCAGCGGCGAGCCCAGCGCGGCGGTGATCGGCCGCAGCCAGTTGCTCGACGCGCTGCTGGCCCTCTTCGACAGCCACTGGCACGCGGCCACCCCGCTGCTGCCCGGGGCGGCGCCGATCGCCGACGGCGGCCCGGACGCCGACGAACGGCTGCTGCTCTCGCTCTTCGTGGCCGGGGTGCCGGACAAGTCCATCGCCTCTCAGCTCGGGGTGAGCCGCCGCACCATCCAGCGGCGGCTCGCCGACCTGATGACCCTGGCCGGGGTGGACACCCGGCCGGGCCTGGCGTACCAGGCCGCGCGCCGCGGCTGGCTCTGACCTCCCCGACACCCCGTACCACCGGCGGGTGACGCCGGAGGAGTCACCGCCACCCGAAGGCGGGACCGTGCCGGGCCACCGGCCGGGACGCCGCCGTGGTTCCCACCACCCCCTGGCGGAACCACGGCGACCCGACGGGACGCCCGCGCGGAAAGGGGGGGGAAGTCCGCGCGGGCGTCGTCTCAGCGCAGCCCGTACGCCCCGATCACGGACTGCTCGATCGTGCTGCCCGCGCCGTCGGTGGCCCGGACCCGCAGCGACACGCTCCCCACGCCGGCCGGCACGGTCGCCTCGTACGCCGTGCCCGCCCCGTGGACCGGGACGCGTCGCCAGTGCGCGCCGCCGTCGAAGGAGACGTCGACGGTGACGGCGGTGCCGGTGGGGGCCGGAAGGCCGGCCTGGTGGCGCAGCGCGAGCCGGACCGTGTGCGGCCGGTCGCCGGCGACGGTGCCGGACAGGTCGGTCGGGACCCGGTAGTCCAGCTGGAGCAGCGGCAGCGGCGCGGCGTCCGGTCCGGTGGGTCGGGCCGAGGTGAACTCCCAGGCGGTGCTGGTCTGCCCCGCCCAGCGCCACTCCTCGGCGGGGCGGTCGGTGGTCAGCTCCAGCCGGTACCGCGCGGCGTCCGGCGTGGTGGTGACCGGCGCCCAGCCGGTGGAGAGGTCGGCGATCGGCGCGCCGTCGCGGGACAGGACGGCCTGCACGGCGTCGTCCGGCTCACCGCCCGCCCAGTGCCCGTCGGCGTCCACGAACGGCGCCACCCGCAGGTCGAGCACGTCACCGGTCCGGCGCGCCGCCGACGCGCCGCCGCCAGCCAGGGCCGGGCGGACCACCGGTGCGAACCAGCTCTGGGTGGCGTGGGTCCCGCCGGTGTACCGGCGCAGCGGTTCGCTCGCCCCGCTGAGCATCGGGCCCATCTCGTCCCACACGTAGAGGTGGCTGGCCCACTGCCGCCACAGCGAGTCCCCGGCGCTGACCCACTCCTCGCGTTCGGTCCCGGTTCGCACGATCCGCTGCGACTCCAGCGCGACGGACTGCCAGGGCCGCCAGCCGAACCGCTGCTCCTTGGCCCAGGCGAAGCCGCCGGTGTCGACGTACCGGCTGGTCAGCCGGACCGAGTTGTCGGCGGTGACCCGGTGCACCACCGTCGCCGGCACCTGCTGGCGGGACACCTGGAAGACGTCGTACAGGTAGGGGCTGGAGATGGTGATGGCGAGCCGCACCCGGGCCTGGCCGGTCCTCGCCGCCGCCAGCACCCGCTGCCCGTCGTCGTACGGCAGCACCACGGCCGGCACCGGGAACCGGTCGCCGAGCGGCCGCCACGCGGTCCAGGCGCTCCAGTCGGCGGGCCGGACGATCATCACCGCGGCGGCGCCGGTGGCGGCCGCGGCGGCGATCTGCTCCTCCTCGGACCGGCCGGGGCTGACCGAGATCAGCGCCGCGGCGTCGCGGACCCCGGTCAGCTCGTTCGGCGCGCCGGTGCCCGCGTCGACCAGCCGCAGATCGCGGCGCAGGTCGGCGTCCGGCGACTGGTAGAGCAGGTTCACGTCCAGCGGCCCGGTCACCCCGGTCACCTGGGCGTCCACCATGGGCGCCACCAACTGCCAGCGGGAGGCGAACTCGAACTCGCCCTCGGTCGCCCGGCGGGTCGGCGTGACGTTGAGCTGCTGGACGGTGCTGAACTGCATCACCCCGTGGTCGACCTGCCGGCCGTTGCCGAACACCCGGTGCGCGTAGTACGCGAGGGTGGTCTGCTGCTCGGCGGGGCGCGGCGTCTCGATCCGCACCGGAGTGCCCTTGCGGGCGTCCAGCACGATCTCCAGGTCCCGGTTCACCGGCAGCTGCGGATCGACGACCAGGGTCGACTGCTCGTCCAGCGGGACGCCGTCCTCGATCAGCGCGTGCAGCAGGTACGGGCCCTCCTCGACGGTGAACGTGACCTGTCCGCCCTCGGCGATCCAGCCGAGGCTGTCCGACTCGGGCTGCTCGCCGAAGAGGGAGACCACGGGGACGCCGGTCGGCCGGCCCGCCCGATCCACCGCGCGCAGGGTGACCGTGTGCCGGGGGCCGCTCAGGGTGGCCGCCAGCGCGGTCCGGGTCTCGATGCCGTCGGCGCCGGTGGCGATCAGCCAGCCGCCGTGCCGGCCGCGGTCCAGCTTCGCCGGGTCGGCGGTGACGGGCACCCGCACGGTCGCGCCGGCCGGCACGGTCACCTGGTCGCCGCCGAGGGCGAAGCCGTCCGGCTCGTCGGCGCCACGGTCGATGTTGCGGACGTCGAGCCGCAGGCGCAGGGTCTGGGCGACGCCGCCGGCGTTGGTGTACGCCACCTCGCGGCGCAGCCCGTCACCGGTGGTGCCGGGCTCGATCCGGCGGAAGTCGGCCACCGCCGAGGCGTAGACCCGCTGGCCGTACGCCCGGGCCACGTCGACCCGGCCGGCGCCCTGCGCGAACACGGTCTGCCCGGCGGTCGCCCGGGCGGTGCTCGCCAGGGCGTCCTTGAGCTGGGCGGCCCGCCAGTCGGGGTGATCCTGGGCCAGGATCGCGGCGGCGCCGGCCACGTGCGGGGTGGCCATCGAGGTGCCGGACGCCGCGGTGTACCGGTCGTCGACCGGCGAACCCATCGTGGTGCCGGCCGCCCGGGCGGCGACGATGCCGACGCCGGGCGCGGTGATCTCCGGCTTGACCGCGTTGTCGCCCAACCGGGGACCGCGACTGGAGAACTCGGCCAGCGCGTCGTCCCGGTCCACGGCGCCCACGGTGAGGGCCGCGTCCGCCGCGCCGGGCGCCCCGACGCTGTAGTCCGCGCCGGAGTTGCCGGCGGCCACCACGAACAGGGTGCCGGTCTCGGCGGTGAGGTCGTTGACGGCCTGGCTCATCGGGTCGGTACCGTCGGTGGGCGCGCCGCCGAGGCTCATGCTGACCACCCGGGCGCCCGAGTGGGCCGCCCACTCCATGCCCGCGATGATCCACGAGTCGTACCCGCTGCCGTAGTTGTCGAGCACCTTGCCGACCAGCAGCCGGGCGCCCGGGGCGACGCCCTTGCGGGTGCCGCCGGCGGCGGCGCCGCTGCCGGCGATGGTGGACGCGACGTGGGTGCCGTGGCCGTGCCCGTCGGCGACGCTGCCGCTGTCGGTGAAGTCCCGGCTGTCGGCGATCCGTCCCGCCAGGTCGGGGTGGCCGGCGTCGACGCCGGTGTCCAGCACCGCGACCTCGACCCCGGCGCCGTCCCGGCCGGCGGCCCAGGCGGCCGGCGCGCCGATCTGCGCCACGCTGCGGTCCAGCACCGGCCGGACCCGGCCGTCCAGCCAGATCCGTTCGATGCCGGCGCCGAGCCGGCCGCTCTCGGTGGCGGCGGCCCGCCCGGCCTGCGGGGTGTGCAGCTGCGACCAGAGGCCGGCCAGGTCGCTCTTGCCGACCGCGAGGGCGGCGCCGTCGATGCTCGGCAGCGGGCGTACGTCGGTCGCGGCGGCGGCGGCGAACGCGCCGGCCCGTTCCCCGCTGCCGTCGCGGTAGCGGACGATCAGCGGCAACCGGCCGGCGGCGGCGTCGCCGTAGCCGTCCGCGACGAGCTCCTCGACGTCGAACAGGTTCGGGTCGAGCACCCCGCTGGCCAGGTACGGCACGACGTCGCTGGGAAGCACCCGGAGCTGCCCGTCGACGGAGAGGGTGTGGAAGCTGACCTGCTCGCGGCCGGCCGCGGGCCGGACGGTGGCCGCCGTCCGGCCGGGGGCGGCCCGGTCCAGCTCGACGACGTCACCGGTGATCAGGGTGACCCGGGCCGGGGCCGGTCCACCGGTGGTGGCCGGCGGGGCCGGTCGGGACGGCGGGGGCGGCGGTTCGGCGGACGCCGGGGCGGCGACGCCGGTCACCAGCACGGCGGCGGCGCCGAGGGCGAACCAACGCGGGGGCCAGTTCATGGATACTCCTTCGCTGACGGCTCGGCCGCCGGCGCGCCGGCGGCCAGTCGGAGTCTGCGATGGAGATCAACCGCGGGTCACTACCCCGGACCCGCCGCACCGGCGACATGTCGCCAGCTGGACACGACCGGGGTGGACGCCGCCGACCTGCGGTGACAGCACGTCACCCGACGACAGCGGTCGGCGTGGGCCGAGCCCGGGCGATGTGGCGCGGGGCGGGGCGAGGACCGTCGGGGCGTGGGCGGGTGAACGCGCGAACCGGGCGGGAGCCGTGGCTCCCGCCCGGTCGGACGGCGGTGGTCGGGACGGGCCGGTCAGCGGCGACTGCCGCGCCAGCCCTGCACCGGAAGGTCGAACTTGGCGACCAGCCGGTCGGTGAACGGCCGGTCCCGCAGCCGCACGATGCGCACCGGCAGGGCCCCCCGCCGCACCGTCACCTTGGCGCCCGGGGGCAGGTCGAAGACCCGCCGGCCGTCGCAGCTGAGCACGGCCAGGGTGGTGAACGGGTCCACGGTGATGACGAAGGTCGAGGTCGGCGCGGTGACCAGTGGGCGGCTGAACAGCGCGTGCGCGCTGATCGGCACCAGCAGCAACGCCTCCACCTCGGGCCAGACCACCGGACCGCCGCCGGAGAAGGCGTACGCGGTGGAACCGGTGGGGGTGGCGCAGACCACGCCGTCGCAGCCGTACCGCGACAGCGGGCGGCCGTCCACGTCGACGAGCAGCTCCAGCATTTGGGCCCGCTCGCCCTTCTCGACGCTGATCTCGTTCAGCGCCCAGGACTCGATGGTCGGCCCGCCCTCGAACTCCGCGGTGACGTCGAGGGTGAGCCGCTCGTCCACGGTGTAGTTACGCCCGACCACGTCGCGTACCGCCACGTCGAGGTCGTTGATCTCCGCCTCGGCGAGGAAGCCGACCTTGCCCAGATTGATGCCGAGCAGCGGCACCTTGGCCGGCCGGGCCAGCTCGGCGGCACGCAGGAAGGTGCCGTCGCCGCCGAGCGCGAAGACGATCTCGGCGCCCTCGGCCGCCTCGGGGCCGGTCACCGGCACCACGCCGGGCAGGTCCAGGTCGTCGGCCTCCTCGGCCACCACCCGTACCTCGAAGCCGGCGCTGATCAGGTCCGCGGCGACCGCACGGGCGTGTTCGGTGCTGCGTCGCCGCCCGGTGTGCGTCACCAGCAGAGCGGTCCGGCTCACCGGGAGGACCGCCCGTCGGTGCCGACCCGGCTCGCCGAGTCCCTGAAGCCCACCGGGTCCCGCCTCTCCGCCACGATCACGTGGCCCCGCCACGCGCCCACCGCGCTCACCCTGCCACCTCCTCGGTGGTCGCGTCCGGCAGGTCGCCGGACGGCGCCGGACCCTCCGGTCCCGCTGCCACCACGGCCCGTACCCGGTCCGGGTCGGCCGGCGGTGCGTCCCGGCGTAACCATACGAAGAACTCGACGTTGCCGCTCGGCCCGGGCAGCGGGCTGGCCGCCACGTCCGCCAGGCCGAGCCCGAGCCCGGCCGCCGCGGCCGCCACGTCGAGCACCGCCTCGGCCCGCAGCGCCGGGTCACGGACCACGCCGCCGGCGCCGACCCGCTCCTTGCCCACCTCGAACTGCGGCTTGACCATCAGCGCGAGATCGCCGTCGGCCCGGGTGCAGCCGGCGAGCGCCGGCAGCACCAGCCGCAGCGAGATGAACGACAGGTCGGCGACGGTCAGGTCGACCTCGCCACCGATGAGCTCCGGGGTGAGGGTGCGCACGTTGGTCCGCTCGAGGACCCGGACCCGCTCGTCGGTGCGCAGCGGCCAGGCGAGCTGGCCGTAGCCGACGTCCACGGCCACCACCTCGGCGGCGTCGGCGCGCAGCAGCACGTCGGTGAAGCCGCCCGTGGAGGCGCCCGCGTCGAGGCAGCGCCGGCCGGCGACGGTCAGCCCGCCCGGCGCGAACGCGGCGAGCGCGCCGGCCAGCTTGTGCCCGCCCCGGGAGACGTACTCGGCGGCGGGGTCCTCGCCGGTGACCAGCAGCGGGTCGGCCGGGTCGACCATCGCCGCGGCCTTGCGCGCCACCACCCCACGCAGCTGAACCCGGCCGGCCTCCACCAGCGCGCCGGCCTGCTCCCGGGAGCGGGCCAGGCCGCGACGGACGAGTTCGGCGTCGAGCCGGGTACGACGTGCCATGGGGTGGTTCTCCGGTCGGTTCAGGACTGGTCGATGGTGGCGAGGGTTTCCCGCAGCGTCTGGTACGCCGCCTCGTACTGGGCGATCTGGTCGGCCGGGGGCAGTCCCTCGGCGTTGATCATCGCCTGCACGGCGGCGTCGACGGCGGGGTGGTGGGCGTCGTCCAGGTCGACGTCCGGCGGCGGACCGGGCCGGGCGCCGGGCGGCGGGCCCGGACGTGGCCCCGGCGGCGGACCGGGCCGGTACGGGGCGGTCACGACCGGCTCCGGCCGGCGGCGGTCACTCGTCCCCGCCGGTGGTGCGCTTGCGCGGGACGGCCTTCTTCACCGGCCGGGCCGCCGGCGCCGGACCGTCGGTGGTGCTCACCGCGGCCGGCGGCTTCTTCGCGATGGCCTTCTTCGCCACGGTCTTCTTCGCCACCGCCTTGGTGGGTGGGGTGACCGGACCGGCGGAGACCGACGTACCGGCGGCGGGGGCGGGTGCTCCGGACGCACCCGCGCCGGACTCGGGCGCCACCGTCGCGGCCGGGCCGGCCGGCGGCACGGCGCCGGGTGCGGCCGCCGGAGCGCCCGGGAGCAGCGGGTTGGGGCCGGCCTTGGCCTCGCGCAGCTGGCGTTCCAGTTCGTGCACCCGGCGGGTCAGCTCGGCCACCTCGTCGGCGGTGGCCAGCCCCACCGCGCCGAGGGTCCGGTCCACCTCGAAGCGGACCAGCTTGGTGAGCGCCTCGCGGTTGGCCGCGCCGGTGGAGACGAGTTCCTCGGCGAGCGCCTGGACCTGGGCGGCGGTGGCGCCGCCGGTGCCGACCAGTCGCCGTACGGCGTCCTGGGCCCGCTTCCGGGGCGCCTCCGTCAGGCCCATCGCCAGCTCGAGGTAGGCGCGCCACGCGTCCTGCATACCTGAGTCCTTCCGTGGGGGCGGGGGTGTGCAGGTCTCACGCTACCGGGCGCCCCGAGAGGTCCATTGGGGTACGGTGCCGGGGAACGGCGTGGCGTGCGATGAGGAGCGGGATGTGGCCAGCGTGGACGAGTGCCGGCAGGCGTTGCAGGACCTGGCCGCCCGGTTGGACCGGCACGCCGACGTGCAGGACAAGATCGACCTCGACCGGACGCTCGCCTGCCGAATCACCGATCTCGAGACCGCGTTCCACGGCCGGATCGCCGGTGGCCGGTTGGTCGACCTGAGCGACGGCGACGACCCGAAGGCCAAGATCGCACTGGTCACCAACAGCAACGACCTGGTCGCGCTGGTGCACGGTCAGCTCGACGTCACCAGGGCGCTCGCCTCCCGGCGGGTCTCCATCAAGGCGAACCCGTTCGATCTGATGAAACTGCGCAAGCTGCTCTGACGGGGCCGGTGCCGGGGCGGGTCAGTCCGCCAGACCGAGGGCCTCGAGGGCCCGTTCCGCCTCCGGAGAGCCCGGCCGCACGTCGGACGCGCCCCCGGTCCGCGACCAGGCCACCGCGCAGAGCGCCGCCAACGCGTCCAGCGGCCGTCCCGCACCCCGCAGCTCCAGCCCGCCGTCGACCACCGTCGCGGACCAGCCGCCGGAATCCGGTCGTCCCGGCACCGACACCACCGCCGCCGGGTCGAAGAGCCCGGCCAGGTCCGCCGAGACGTACGTCGGTCGCCGCCCCTCGGGAGCGGTCAGCAGCTCGGCGACGTCGCTCACGCCGGTGAGTACCAGCAGGCTGTCCAGCCCGGCGCGGCGGGCGCCCTCGATGTCCGTGTCGAGCCGGTCGCCGACCACCAGGGTCCGCCCCTCGCCGGCCCGTCGGGCGGCGGTGGCGAACAGCGCCGGCTCCGGCTTGCCGACCACCAGGTCGGGCGCACGGTCCAGGGCGTGCCGCAGCGCCGCCACGAGCGAGCCGTTGCCCGGCAACGGGCCCCGGCCGCTGGGCAGGGTGCGGTCGGTGTTGGTGGCGACCCAGATGGCGCCGGCCCGGATCGCGACCGACGCCTCGGCCAGGTCCACCCAGCCCACCTGCGGCCCGTACCCCTGCACCACCGCGGCGGGTGACTCGTCGGCCTTCGCGACCGGGGTGAGGCCCACGGCGCGGATCTCGGCGCGCAGCGCCTCCGCCCCGACCACCAGCACGGCGGCGCCGGCCGGCAGCCGGTCCCGCAGCAGCTCGGCGGCGGCCGCCGCGGAGGTGAACACCTCCTGCGGCTCGGCCGGCACGCCCATCCCGGTGAGCAGGTCGGCGACCTCGCTGGAGCGGCGGGAGGCGTTGTTGGTCGCGAACGCCACCGCGCGGCCGTCGGCCCGCAGCCGGCCGACGGCGTCGACCGCGCCGGGGATCGGCCGGTCGATCAGGTAGATCACACCGTCCAGGTCGAAGACGACCTGGGCGTACCCGTCAACCAACCGATCCCCGGCGACCTCCGTCATCGCTGGTCCGACTCCGACTCCGACTCCGACCCGCGGCGGTCGGTGGACGCGTCCCCGGCGGCAGCCGGGTCGTCGTCCGGACCCCGACCGGTCGGCTCGGCGGTTGCCGGCGCGTCGTCGGCCCGCTCGGCGGCCTCACCGTCGGTGAGCTCGTCGTCGGTGAGCCCGTCGGCGTCGAGGTCGTCCTCGTCGGTGTCCCGGTCGTCGTCGTCCTCGTCCTCGTCGTCGAGGTCGTCGTCCTCGTCGTCGAGGTCATCTTCGTCCTCGTCGAGGTCGTCGTCCTCGTCGTCGTCCTCGTCGTCGTCCTCGTCGAGGTCCTCGTCGTCCCGCTGGTCGGCGGTGGACAGGTCGGCGTCCGGCCGGGCCGGCACCGCGCCGGGAGCACCCGGACCGGTGGCGATCTCCTCGGCCGACTCGTCGTCCTCCTCGTCGCCCTCGATCACCACGCCGTCGAGCTCGAGCAGCCGCTCCGCGGCGTCGGTCTCCCCCTCGGTGTCCGAGTCGGCGGCGCGGGAGAACCACTCCCGGGCCTCCTCGCGACGGCCGACCGCGAGAAGCGCGTCGGCGTACGCGTAGCGCAGCCGGGCCGTCCACGGCTCGGTCGAGTCGGCGGTCAGCTCCCGGACCTGGAGCATCGCCACGGCGGCGTCCTTCTGGCCGAGGTCACCCCGGGCACCGGCCGCCACGATCAGCAGCTCGATGGCGGTGGCCTGGTCGAGCTTCTCCTGGTCGGCGCCGCGGAACAGGTCGATGGCCCGCTCCGGACGCCCCAGCGCCCGCTCGCAGTCGGCGAGCACGGCCAGGTGACTCTGCAGGCCGCTCATCCGGTGATAGGTGCGCAGCTCGGCGATGGCCGTCTGCCACTCCCCCGCGTGGTACGCGGCCAGGCCGACCGCCTCACGCACCGCGGAGATCCGCGAGGCCATGCGGCGCGCCGCCATGGCGTGGGCCAGTGCCTCGGCCGGGTCCTCGTCGATCAGCTGGCCGGTCGCGACCAGGTGCCGGGCGACGGTCTCCGCCACCGGCTTGTTCAGCGACAGAAGCTCGGCGCGGACGGCCGTGTCGAGGTCGCTCGCGGAGATCTCGTCCGGCAGCGCCGGCGCGGCCGTACGCCCGCCCTCGACCTCGTCCCGCCGCTCGCGGTCCGGGCCGAACCCGCCTTCGCGACGCCGGTCGTCGAAGCCCGGACGGTCCTCCCGACCCTGGCGGTCGCCGTACGGGCGACGCTCGCCGCCCCGGTCGGGCCGCTGGGCGTCGCCGCCCCGGAAGCCCTCGCGACGCTCACCGCCGCCAGCACCACCCTCACGACGCTGGTCGCCAGCGAAGCCGCCTTCACGACGGTCACCGCCGCGGAAGCCACCCTCACGACGCTCGCCGCCGCGGAAACCACCCTCACGGGAGTCACCGCCACGGGAGCCACCGCTCGGACGCTCACCACCGCGGAAGCCACCCTCACGGGAATCGCCACCGCGGAAGCCACCCTCACGGCGCTCACCGCCGCCTTCGCGACGGTCACCGCCGCCAAAGCCACCCTCACGGCGCTGGCCGCCGCCGAAGCCACCCTCACGGCGCTGGCCGCCGCCGAAGCCACCCTCGCGCCGGTCGCCACCGCGGAAACCACCGCTCGGACGCTCACCGCCGCGGGCACCCGCGTCGCGGTCGCCGCCGCGGAAGCCACCCTCGCGGGAGTCACCGCCACGGAAGCCACCGCTCGGACGCTCACCACCGCGGGCACCCGCGTCGCGGTCGCCGCCGCGGAAGCCACCCTCGCGCGGACCGGAACGGAACCCGCCCTCACGACGGTCACCACCGCGGAAACCACCCTCGCGGGAGTCACCACCGCGGAAGCCACCGCTCGGACGCTCGCCACCGCGGGCACCCGCGTCGCGGTCGCCGCCGCGGAAGCCACCCTCGCGCGGACCGGAACGGAACCCGCCCTCACGACGGTCACCACCGCGGAAACCACCCTCGCGGGAGTCACCACCGCGGAAGCCACCGCCCGGACGCTCGCCACCGCGGGCACCCGCGTCGCGGTCGCCACCGCGGAAGCCACCCTCACGACGGTCGCCACCCCGGAAGCCGCCCTCACGGGACTCGCCGCCACGGAAGCCACCCTCACGGGGACCGGACCGGAACCCGCCCTCACGACGCTCGCCGCCGCGGAAGCCGCCCGAACGGGAGTCACCACCGCGGAAGCCGCCCGAACGGGAGTCACCGTCACGCGGTCCCGACCGGAAGCCGCCCTCACGACGGTCACCGCCGCCGGCGCCGCCTTCACGACGCTGTCCGCCGCCGAAGCCACCCTCACGACGCTGTCCGCCGCCGAAGCCACCCTCACGACGGTCACCACCGCGGAAACCACCCTCACGGGAGTCACCACCGCGGAAGCCGCCCGAACGGGAGTCACCATCGCGCGGACCCGACCGGAAGCCACCCTCACGACGCTCGCCGCCGCGGAAACCACCCTCACGGGAGTCACCACCGCGGAAGCCGCCCGAACGGGAGTCACCGTCACGAGGCCCGGAACGGAAGCCGCCCTCACGACGGTCTCCACCACCGGCGCCGCCTTCACGACGCTGGCCGCCGCCGAAGCCACCCTCACGACGGTCACCGCCGCGGAAACCACCCTCACGGGAGTCACCGCCGCGGAAGCCGCCCGAACGGGAGTCACCATCGCGCGGACCCGACCGGAAGCCACCTTCACGCCGGTCGCCGCCGCGGAATCCGCCGTCGCGTCCACCCCGGTCGGCACCACCGCGCGGGGCGCCACCGCGGTCGTCGCGGTCGCCACGGTAAGGGGGCCGGTCATCGCGACGCGGGCTGTCGCCGCGTCCCTGGGGTCGGTCGGTACGGTCGTCGTGGCGGCGCGGACGGTCTCCGCCCTGCGGTCCTGAACTCACAGGTACATCCTTCCTCATTGCGCCACCAACGGCGCTACGCAGTCGAGGGCCGACCCTCATGGGGCGGCCCTCGACTGGAATGTTTGTCCGGCGGCGTCCTACTCTCCCACACCCTCCCGAGTGCAGTACCATCGGCGCTGGAGGGC
>NZ_JBAKHO010000076.1:0-17969 GCF_036902735.1 Micromonospora lacuserhaii
CCGACTTGGCCGGGCGCTGCCGGGGTTGGCCGCCCTGCCCTTCGCGGCGGCGGCGCTGCCGGTGCTGCTGGTGGCCGCCGGCGCGCCCTGGCCGACGGTGCCGGCGGCGGTGCTGCTCACCGGCGTCGCCGCGCTGCTTCTCGCCGCGCTCGCCGGTCCGGCCGTGGCCGGTGCGACGCGGACCGCGCCGGTCCCGGCCGTCGAGACGTCCCTTCCCGCGCCGGCCGCCGGTCCACCCGCTCCGCTGGCCGGCTCGCCGCTCAAGCTGGTCACGGTGCCGGTCGGGGTGGTCTGGACCGGCACTGGACTGGTCGGGCTGCTCGCCACCCGGGCGGGCACCCTGGCCGGGCTGGCCCTGCTGGTCGTCGCGGCGGCGGTGGTGGGGGCCGCCGGGCGCCGCGCCGAGATCCGGCTGCTGGGCTGGCTGGCGACGGTGACCGCGGCGACCTGCCTCGCGGTGACCGCGCCGCTGGCCGCCGGGCTGCCGACGCGGACGGCCGGCTTCGCCGCGCTCGCGGTGGCGGTGCCGGTGCTCCTCGCCGCCCCGCTGCTGGGCCGGCGGGTCGGGCGCGGCTTCTCGCCGGCACGCGGGGCGATGGAGGCGGCCGCCCAGGCGGTGGCGCTGGTGGCCCTGCTGCTCACCGCCGCGGCGCCGCGCCACGCCGCCGCGGTCTGCGTCCTCTGGGGCGCCGCCGTCGCGCTGCGGTTGCCCCGCCGGGGCGAGTCCACCGCCGGGCGGTGGGCCCTGGCCGGCATCGCCGGAGGCAGCGAGCTGCTCGGCGCCTGGCTGCTCCTGGCGGCCGGCGGCGTGGTCCTGCTGGAGGCGTACACCGTGCCGGCGGCCGGGTTGGCGCTGCTGGCGGGGGTGGTGGCGCTGCGTACCCGGGAGGGGCTGACCAGCTGGCCGGCGCTCGGGCCGGGACTCGCCGCCGGGCTGCTGCCCAGCCTGGTGTCGGTGCTGGCGGCGCCCGATCCGCAGCCGTGGCGGCGGCTGCTGCTCGGCGTGGCTGCGCTGGTGGCGGTGCTCGCCGGCGCCACCCGGCGCTGGCAGGCGCCGGTCATGGTGGGTGGCGGCACGCTGACCCTGCTGGCCCTGCACGAGCTGGCCCGCAACTGGGACCTGCTGCCCCGGTGGGTCTACCTGGGGCTCGGTGGGCTCGCGCTGATCGCGCTCGCCGCCACGTACGAGCGGCGGCGCCGCGACCTCGCCCGGCTGCGCGCGGCGGTCGGGCGGATGGGCTGAGGTAGGGCCAGCACCCCCTCGCCTTCGGGGGCTGGCGGGATTACTCAGCGCTACTGTTGGGACCAGACTCGATGGCGGGTGTCGCCATCCGGGCGGCCAAGCCCAGGATGGGGGCAGTTGTGGCGGTTTCGACGGTGGCCGAGCGGCCGGCGCGACGCGGCAGTGACTACGCCGGATTATCCCGGTTGATCAATGAGGCGGGCCTGCTCAACCGGCGGCCCGGCCGGTACGCCGTCCGGATCGTGGTCACCGCGGCCGTGTTCCTGGCGAGCTGGGTCGCGGTGGTGGCGGTCGGTGACTCCTGGTGGCAGCCGCTGCTGGCGGTGGGCCTGGCTGTCGCCACCACCCAGGTGGCCTTCCTCGGGCACGACGCCGGGCACCGGCAGATGTTCCGCCGGCGCGGCCCCAGTGAGGTGGCCGGCCTGCTCGCCGGCAACCTGGCGGTCGGGCTCAGCTACGGCTGGTGGGTGGACAAGCACAACCGCCACCACGCCAACCCGAACCACGAGGACGAGGACCCGGACGTCGGGGCGGGCGCCCTGGTCTGGACCTACGAGCAGGCGGCGGTGACCCGCGGCGTGGCGCGATGGCTGGCCCGGCGGCAGGCCTGGTTCTTCTTCCCGATGCTGCTGCTGGAGGGGATCAGCCTGCACGTGGCCAGCGTGCGCGCGATGGTGGAGCGGAACCCGGACGGCGGCTGGCGGACGCCGATGCGGCACCGTGCCGTCGAGGCGCTGCTGCTCGTCGCGCACGGCGTTGCCTACCTGGGCCTGCTACTGGCGGTGATGTCCCCGCTGAAGGTGCTCGCCTTCGTCGTCGTCCACCAGGCGCTCTGGGGCCTCTACATGGGCTGCGCGTTCGCCCCGAACCACAAGGGCATGCCGATGCCGACCGCCGACGACGAGTTGGACTACCTGCGTAAGCAGGTACTGACCTCGCGCAACGTCGGCGGCGGCCGCTGGGTGGACGTGGCGCTGGGCGGCCTCAACCACCAGATCGAGCACCACCTCTTCCCGAACATGCCCCGGGGCAACCTGCGTCGGGCCAAGCCGATCGTGCGGGCGTACTGCGCCGAGCGGGAGGTCGGGTACGCCGAGACCGGGCTGGTCGAGTCGTACCGGCAGGCGCTCGCGCACCTGCACGAGGTGGGCCGGCCGCTGCGCGCCCGCTGACCAGCCTGACGTCGCCGGCCCTCCTCGCCGAGGGCCGGCGGCGGGGGTCGGGACGCCGGTGCCACGCTGGCCCCGACCGGACGGGTGGTGGCAGCTCGGCCGTTCGGCCGGCGCACCGGTAGGGTCGTGCCATGGCAGACCTGCTCACCGCGGAAGCGGTGCGAGAAGAGCTGGGCGGGCTGACGGACTGGTCGGGCGATCCGGGCGGGATCAGTCGGACGGTGCAGCTCGGCAGTTTCCCGGACGCCGTCGGCGTGGTGGACCGGGTGGCGGTGGTGGCCGAGGAGCTCGACCACCATCCCGACATCGACATCCGGTGGCGGACCGTGACCTTCCGGTGCGTCACCCACTCGGTGGGCGGGGTCACCCACCGTGACATCGAGCTGGCCCGGCGGATCGACGACATCGTCGGGGGTGCGCGATGAGGTTCGAGATCAGCAAGGTGCTCGACGCGATCGAGGGGCGGGTCAGCACCGATCCGTCCCTGGCCCGGGCCGTCCTCGACCTCGCCGAGGTGATCCGCTACCAGGACCTCGACGGTGGCCGGCCGGCCAGCCTGCTCCGCCTCGGCATGGTGATCGACGCCCTCTCCCGGGAACTGGAGGAGGACAGCGTCCCCGTCTACGCCGTGGTGCACCGGGCCCTGCTCTCCGACGCCGACCTCACCTCCAACGAGCGCATGGTGGTCCGGCGGTGGGCCGACGACGGCCTGGTCGAGGTGCTCGACAACCCGGGCGACCGGATGCTGGAGGTGGCCGACCTGCTCGGGCTGCCGGTGCTCAGCCGGGTCCGCTTCGACGGCCTGCGCGGCCGGTTCCCGTGGCTGGTGGAGCAGCCGGGCCGCCTGCTCGCCCCGGTGCCCGGCGCCGGCGGGCCGGTCTTCGTCGCCCACGTGGGTGGCGGGCACACCCCCGTCGAGGGGGACCGCTCCCCGGTCGGCGGAAAGTTGCTGGCCCGGCAGTGGCGCTGCCCGGAGCCGGGTTGCGCGCTCTTCGGCGGCGGCGGGGGCGGCGGCGCCTTCGCCGACCTGGCCCGGGTGGACCGCGCCCCGGCCGGTCAGCCGCCGCCCACCCTGCGCAACGGCGTACCGACCTGCCCGCGGCACGGCGCCCGGCTCGGCGACGCCGGCCCGCGCCCGCGCAGCGAGGTGCTGGCGATCCGCATCGGCGGGCTGATCCGACGCCGGTTCGTGCTCACCGAGGAGCAGCCGGTGCTGGTCGGCCGGGCGCCCGAGCAGGCCGGCGGCATCATGCTCGGCCAGTGGCTCAACGACGAGGCCCGGCGCTGGATCAGCCGCGGCCACGTCCGCTTCGAGCTGCGGGTCGGCGAGGTGATCGTGACCGACGTGAGCACCAACGGCTCCGGCATCCGGCCGAACGGCTCGATGGCCGAGTCGGACCGCATCCCGCTGGCCCCGAACCAGTCCCGGGTGCTCGGCGGCGCCGACATGGTGGAGCTCTACCCCGGCGTCCAGGTGGGCCGGGCCCACGAGCTGCCCACCGGCGCGGCGTTCACTCCGACCTCGGTGATGGCCGAGGCGCCCACGATGGCGATGCGGCTGCCCCGGGCCTGAGCGCCGCCGCGGGGCGGGAAGACGACGGCGGGCGCCGGGACCGAGGTCCCGACGCCCGCCTTCTCGCGTACGAGGGTCAGCCGGCCAGCACCGCGGCCAGCTGGGCCACCGCGTGGTCGATCTCTTCGGAGGTGATGACCAGCGGCGGAGCCAGCCGGATGGTCGAGCCGTGGGTGTCCTTGGCGAGGACGCCCCGCTCCATCAGCCGCTCGCAGGCCTGCCGGCCGCTCATCAGCGCCGGGTCGATGTCCACGCCGGCCCAGAGGCCCCGCACCCGGACGGCGACCAGACCCTTGCCGAGCAGCCCCTCCAGCCCGGCGCGCAGCCGCTCGCCCAGCTCGGCGGAGCGGCGCTGGAACTCGCCGGTGGCCAGCAGCCGGACCACCTCGGTGGCGACCGCGCAGGCGAGCGGGTTCCCGCCGAAGGTCGAGCCGTGCTGGCCCGGCTTCAGCACCCCGAGCACGTCGGCGTTCGCGGCGACCGCCGAGACCGGCACGATGCCGCCGCCGAGCGCCTTGCCCAGCAGGTACATGTCCGGTACGACGCCCTCGTGCTCACAGGCGAAGGTGTGGCCGGTCCGGCCCAGGCCGGACTGGATCTCGTCGGCGATGAAGAGCACGTTGCGCTCGGTGCAGACCTCGCGCACGCCCGGCAGGTAGCCCTCCGGCGGCACCACGACGCCCTGCTCGCCCTGGATCGGCTCCAGCAGCACGGCGACGGTGTTCTCGTCGATGGCGGCGGTCAGCGCGTCCAGGTCACCGTAGGGAACCACGGTGAACCCCGGGGTGTACGGCCCGAAGTCGGCGCGCGCGTCCTCGTCCGTGGAGAAGCTGACGATGGTGGTCGTCCGGCCGTGGAAGTTGCCCTCGGCCACCACGATGTTCGCCTGACCCGGGGTGACGCCCTTGACCTGGTAGCCCCACTTGCGGGCGACCTTGATGCCGGTCTCCACCGCCTCGGCGCCGGTGTTCATCGGCAGGACCAGGTCCTTGCCGCACAGCGCCGCCAGCTCCTTGCAGAAGTCGGCGAACTGGTCGTGGATGAACGCCCGGCTGGTGAGGGTGAGCTTGTCGAGCTGCTCGTGCGCGGCCTGGATCAGCTTCGGGTGCCGGTGGCCGAAGTTCAGCGCGGAGTAGCCGGCGAGGCAGTCCAGGTAGCGGCGGCCGTCCACGTCGGTGAGCCAGGCGCCCTCGGCGGAGGAGATCACCACCGGCAACGGGTGGTAGTTGTGCGCGGTGTACCGCTCCGCGTCCCGTACCGCGGTTGGAGTCCGCAACATGTCCTCGATCACTTGGTTGCCTTTCCCTGACGGAGTCGCAGCGTGCAGCACTTCGGTCCGCCGCCGGCCTTACGCAGCTCGGACAGGTCGATCCCGATGGTCTCGTAGCCCCGGTCGCGCAGCTTGCCGGCCAGGTCGGTGGCCTGCGCGGGCAGCACCACGGTACGGCCGTCGCTGACCGCGTTCAGGCCCAGCACCTCGGCGTCGGCCATGGTGGCGTGGATCGCGTCCGGGAAGAGCCGGCTCAGCACCGCCTGGCTGCCGGGGGAGAAGGCCTCCGGCAGGTACGCCACGGTCCGCTCGTCGAGCACGGTCAGCGCGGTGTCCAGGTGGTAGAAGCGCGGGTCCACCAGCTGCATGGTGATCACCGGGTAACCGAAGACCTCCTGCAGTTGCGCGTGCGAGGCGTGCGCGGTGCGGAAGCCGGTGCCGGCGAGCAGGTAGTCGCCGACCAGCAGGACGTCGCCCTCGCCCTCGTTGACGTGCTTCGGGTCGTACATCTCGAAGCCGGCGGCCTCGAACCAGGCGCGGAAGGCCGGGGCCTCGTCGGCGCGCTGCGGGTCGCGGAACTGGACCGCCATCGCCTTGCCGTCGATCACGGTGCCGCCGTTGGCGGCGAAGACCATGTCCGGCAGGCCGGCGACCGGATCGACCAGTTCGACCTCGTGGCCCAGGTCGAGGTAGGTCTGGCGCAGCTGCTCCCACTGCCGGATGGCCAGCTCGGCGTCGACCGGCGCGGTCGGGTCCATCCACGGGTTGATCGCGTAGTCGACGGCGAAGTACGTCGGCCGGCACATCAGGAAGCGCTGGCGGGTCGCGTCCATCGTCATGTCCTGCTCCTGGGGTCGGGCGCGCCCGGCCACCTCGGCCGACGGGCTGGCGCCGTTGGTCAACGGTATGCGGCCCGAGCCGACGACATCCACCGCCGAGGCTTGCGTACAGTGGTTGTTCGTTGCGTCTGCTGCCCGACGGGTGGCGATCCGTTGCGTCGGTGCTGGTCCTGCCCGAAATGCGGCAGGGCCGTCACCCGGGAAGGGGTGACGGCCCTGGACGCGCTTCGGGGGCGGCGAATCGCCGCCCCCGAGAGAGTGCGTGCCCGGCTGGTGAACCACCAGACTGGTCGGGCGTCGCCGGCGCACCGCCGGCGCGGGGAGAAATGCCCGTCAGAACCGATCGACAAACTGTGAGTCGAGCCACTCGCGGAGCCGGCCCACCCAGTCGCCGTCCGTGGTCGGCCAGTCGAACTGCCCGGTGAAGGCGACGATGCCGAGCACCACCGCGGCCAGGCCGACCAGCATGCCGATCAGCGCGTCGGTCTTGCCGGCGACGTGCCGGCGGCGGGTCGCCATCAGGCCCATGACGGAGAGCACCGCGCCGATCGCGCCGAGCCCGATGCCGTACCCGGCCAGGGTGCCGGTGAGCACGAAGAGCGCCCCCGCCACCGAGACGATCAGACCGAGCGTGGCCAGCAGGCTGGCCCGCGGCTTCGGCCCGGCCACCACCGGCGGGCCGGCGGGCAGGTCGTCGGCGTCGGTGTGGTCCAGCGGACGCCGCTCGCCGCGCGCCAGGTCGACGGTCCGCTCCTCCGCCGGCACCGTCCGCACGGTGTCGTCGTCGGTCACGCCGATCGGCCGGACCCGCGTACGCGGCTCGTCGTCGATCGCAGCGACCCGGCCGGACGGCCCGCGCCCCGGGTCGTCGGCCGCCATCGCGTTGCTGCGGTACGTCGTCGCGTCGGTATCGCGGTCGGTGACCATCGGCTCGGCGTCACGCCCGTCGATCCGGCCGTCGCCGTTGCTGTCCGTAGCCGGCTGGGTCCGGCGGCGTGACAGTGAAGGAATGTTCATCACTACACCTCCTCGTCAATGCGTGGAGGCCTCGGCAGGATCGGTGGCAGCCACGCGGGTAACGCCTGGTAGATACCCCGTCCGTCGATACGCCACACGCGACTTCGCAGCACCGGTGTCCGGACCCGCCGGGGTGCCGCCGCCCGGCTACCGTTGACCGGTGCCAGAGGGACACACCATCCACCGCCTGGCGGCCCGGCACGCCGAGCTCTTCGCCGGCGACAAGGTGACCGCCGCCAGCCCGCAGGGCCGCTTCGCCGAGGGTGCCGCCCGGCTCTCCGGCACCGTCCTCGACGACACCGAGGCGTACGGCAAGCACCTGCTGCACCACTACGCCGACGAGCTGACCCTGCACGTCCACCTGGGGCTCTACGGCAAGTTCACCGACGGCGACGGCGAGCCCCCCGCCCCGGTCGGCCAGGTCCGGCTGCGGCTGGCCAGCGACCGGCACTGGCTCGACCTGCGCGGCCCTACCGCCTGCGAACTGCTCACCCCGCCCGAGGTGGCGGCGCTGCGCGACCGGCTCGGCCCGGACCCGCTGCGCGCCGATGCCGACCCCGCCCGGGCGTACGCCCGGATCCGGCGCAGCCCCACCCCGCTCGCCGCGCTGCTGCTGGACCAGTCGGTGGTGGCCGGTACCGGGCTGATCTTCGTGACCGAGGCGCTGTTCCGGGCGGGCCTGTCACCGACCCTGCCCGGCCGGGACCTGAGCCCCGCCGGCTGGGACGTCCTCTGGGCCGACCTGGTCGAGCTGATGACCCGGGCCGTCGCCCGCGGCCGGATCGACACCGTGCGCGACGCCCACCTGCCCGAGGCGATGGGCCGGGCCGCCCGCGTCGACCGGCACGGCGGCGAGGTGTACGTCTACCGCCGCCCCGGCGCGCCCTGCCACGTCTGCGGCGGCCCGGTCAGCCGGGGCGGGCTGGCCGGCCGCAACCTCTACTGGTGCCCCACCTGCCAGGCCGGCTGACCGACCGCCGACGCCGGCTCACTCCCCGCCGAGCAGCCAGCGGACCACCTCGACCTGGTGGGGGAAGACCTGGCCCTCGGCCACGCTCCAGGCCAGCGTGTGCACGATCGTCCAGCCCCGTACCCGGTCCCGGTCGAGCCCCAGCTCGGCGCTGAGCCGGTCCAGCCGGTGCCGTACCGCGGTGGGCGAGTGCCCCAGCTCCCCGCCGCGCACCATCGGCACCGGCGCGAACTCCCGCTCGCCGACCAGCGGCTTCGGGTCGATGGCCAGCCACGGCTCCCGGGTCGCCCGGAGCACGTTGCCGGCGTGCAGGTCCTGGTTGACCAGCACCTGTTCCCCCTGGCTCGGCGCGAGGTCGGCGAGCAGCCCGAGCGCGGTGTCGAGCAGTCGCCGCTCGTACGGCCGGTTGGCCCGCTCCCAGTGGACCGGCATGCACTCGGCCCAGCGGGCGGCCTCGTCGGCGAGCGTGGTGAACGGCGGGCCGGCCGGCGTCAGGAGCCGGGGGAGCAGCTCCACCACCGCGTCGAGCGCCCGGTCGGGCAGGAGCTGCTGGTGCAGCATGGTGCCGGGGACGCAGCGTTCCACCAGCAGGGCCCGACGCCGCGGGTCGTGGTCGAGCAGCCGGACCGCCCCGTCACCGGCCCAGTGCGCCAGCGCGGCGGCCTCGTGCCGGCTGTCGTCGTCCGGGTACTGCACCTTCAGCACCGCCGGGGTGCCGTCGGGCAGCTCCGCCGGCATCGCCAGGGACGCGAACGCGTACGGATAGGGCGTACCGACCCGCAGCTGCCAGTGCTCGACGCAGCCGGCCAGCAGGTCCGGCAGGGCGGCCAGCCACTCCCGTCCGGCCGGCACCCGCCGCGCCCACGACAACCCCTCGGGAATCTCCATCCGGCCATCCTCGACGGAGCCGGTCCGATCCGTACAACCGTTTCCGGCGGCCCTTCGGGTGCGTTTGTTGTCGTCCGAGCGACAACAGACGCACCCGAAACGGCGTCACGGGCGCCAGCCGGCGGCGGTCAGGGCGGCGCGGAGCTGCTCCGCCACCTCGTCCCGGCGGCGGCGGACGTCGAAGGCGGTGAAGCGGAGGATGCGGTCGCCCTCCGTCCAGATCCGGTTCTGCCGGCGCAGGTCGGCCGCCCAGTGCCGGACGTCCATGTGGTGCGCCCCGTCCACCTCGACGTGCAGCCGCCACCGCCGCCAGTACGCGTCGAGGTAGCGCACCCGTCCGTCCGCGTCGCGCCGCCGCTCCTGCAACTCGGGGCGGGGCAGACCGTACCGGCGGCAGAGCCGCACGAGGTCGATCTCGGACAGCGCCTCGGCCCCGCCCGCCAGGTCGGCGATGGTCTGCCTGATCAGCGTCGAGCGTCGCGGCCGTGCCTGTCGCCGGAGCGCCGCGTCGAGTTCCGCCGGGGTGACCCGCCGCTGCTGGCAACCGGCGGCCAGCACGCTCTGCGCGTCGTCGTCGCTGTGCGTCCACTGCGCCGCGTCCACCAGGGACCTGGCGATGCCGGTGCGATCAGGGTGTCCACGTTGGCGATCTTCGGCCGCCAGGTGGTGGGTGCGGCGGACCCGGACCGCCGGGAGCCCGGGTGGGAGCCGACGCAGCAGATCGGCGGCGCGGCGACCGTGGGGCACCAGCACGTCGACCACCTCGTACCGCCAGGAGCCGCGCAGGCCGCCGGCCCGCGCCGCGGCCAGGCCGGCGAGCACGGCACCCTCGCCCGCAGCCAGCACCGCCACCCACCACTGCTGCTCCTGGCTGAACGCCGCGTGCGGGTCACCGACCCGGAGCAGCCCCCGGCAGATCCGGTGCCACCGTCCGCTGGCCAGCCGGTGCCGCACGGCCGACGCGCTCAGCTCGTCGGTCGCCTGGCCCCAGGTGAGCACCCCGAACTGCGTGAACAGCAGCCAGTCCAACCCCGACGCGTCATCTCCCGGCACCCGCACCGCGCCATTCCAACCGACTTCGGGTGCGTTTGTTGTCGTTCCAGCGACAACAGATGCACCCTAAGCCGACAGGGTCAGCGGCCGGCGGCGGCGAGGGCGTCGACGGCCTTGCGGGCGGCGATCAGCACCGGATCCCAGACCGGCGCGTACGGGGGCGCGTAGCCGAGGTCGAGGGCGGTCATCTCGTCCACGGTCATCTCGTTCCAGAGGGCCACCGCGAGCGCGTCGATCCGCTTGGCCGCCTCGGACCGGCCGACGATCTGCGCCCCGAGCAGCCGCCCCGTGGGGCGCTCGGCGATCAGCTTGATCGTCATCGGCTTGGCACCCGGGTAGTAGCCGGCCCGGTTGGTGGACTCGGTCACCACCGAGACGAACTCGAAGCCGGCGGCCGAGGCGTCCCGCTCGCGCAGCCCCGTCCGCCCCACCTCCAGGTCGCAGACCTTGGTCACCGCGGTGCCGATCACGCCGGGGAAGGTGGCGTACCCGCCGCCGATGTTGATCCCCGCGACCCGGCCCTGCTTGTTGGCGTGGGTGCCGAGCGGGACGTGCACCGGCAGGCCGCTGACCCGGTGCAGGGTCTCCACGCAGTCGCCGGCCGCCCAGACGTCCGTCATGCCGAACACCCGCATCCGCCGGTCCACCCGGACCCCGCCGGTCGGCCCGAGCGGCAGGCCGGCCGCCTTGGCGAGCGCGGTGTTCGGGCGTACCCCCAGGCCCAGGACCACGACGTCGGCCGGCAGCGGCCCGTCCGCGGTGAGCACCGCGGACACCCGGCCGTCCCGCTCGTCGACGCCGGTCACCGCGGTGCCGGTACGGATCTCGATGCCCAGCCCGCGCATCGCCCCGACGACCAGCGCGGCCATGTCCGGGTCCACCGTGGACATGGGCTGTTCGGCCTGCTCGACCAGGGTGACCGCCAGCCCGCGCTCGATCAGCGCCTCGGCCATCTCGACGCCGATGTAGCCGCCGCCCACCACCACCGCGGTACGGGGCGCCGGCTGGCCGTCCAGCCACGCCCGCAGCGCGGCCCCGTCGTCGAGGGTCTGCATCCCGAAGATGCCGTCGACGTCACCGGTCGCCCACGTCGGCTGCACCGGCACCGCGCCGGCGGCGTACACCAGGGTGTCGAACCGCTCGCGGACCTCGCCGCCGCCGTCGAGCTCCCGGGCGACCACCTCGCGGCGCTCCAGGTCGATGCCGGTGACCTCGGTGCGCAGCCGCACGTCGATGCCGAAGTCCTCCCGGAAGGTGCCGGGGGCGCGGGCGATCAGTGCGTCCCGCTCCGGGACCACCCCGCTGATCCAGTACGGGATGCCGCACGCCGAGTACGACGTGAACTGCCCCCGCTCGAAGGCGACGATTTCCAGGTCGTCGGCGCCGCGCCGGCGCCGGGCCTGGGAGGCGGCCGCCATCCCGGCCGCGTCCCCACCGATCACGATCAGCCGTCGGGTCACGCCGCCCAGTCTTCCACGCGGGAAGCCCCCCGGTGGGCCGCGCGGAGATCAGCCACGGGTCTGCCGGGCCACGTCGGCGACCACGTCCTCCAACCGGCCGGTACGGGCGAACACGGCGCGCTGCCGGGCCGCCCCGGTGCCGTGCCGGCGCAGCCCGCCCAGCAGGCCGGTCACCTCGTCCAGGTCGCCGTGCTCGGCCAGGGCCGGGCGGACCCGCTCGACCAGCCGGTCCAGCAGTTGCCAGGCCGGGCGCAGCTCGCCGTTGGACAGGTCGACGCCCTCGCCCTCCAGCCCGTCGTGGGCGGCCCGCCAGTGCGCGGCGACCAGCAGGTGGTGGTCGGTGTTCACCGCCGGACGGCCCTCGGCGATGTCGCTCATCGCGGTCGCCACCAGGGCCCGCACCAGGGCCGCCACCAGCACCGTGTCGTCCAGCGAGGGGCAGACGTCGCCGATCCGGATCTCCACCGTCGGGTACTTCGCCGACAGCCGGGCGTACCAGTAGAGCATTCCCTCGTCGAGCATCACGCCGCTGGCGATCAGCTGCCGGATCAGCCGCTGGTAGTGCTCGTACGACTCCAGCCAGGGAGTCGGCGCGACCGACGGCCAGCGTTCCCACTCCACCGAGCGCCAGCTCGCGTAGCCGGTGTCCTCGCTCGCAGCGAAGGGGGAGTTGGTGGTCGCCGCCTGCAGCACCGGCAGCCACGGCCGGACGTGGTTGAGCACCTGCACCCCGGTGTCCGGGTCGGGCACCCCGACGTGCACGTGCATGCCGTTGTTGCCGGGGCCGGGCACCAGCAGCCGGAACCGTTCGATCATCCGGTCGAAGCGGGGCTTGTCGACCACCGGCGGGACCGGGCCGTCCACCGGGCCGGTGCCGATGGCCAGCAGCCGTACGCCGGCCCGCTCCGCGGCGTCGGCCAGCGCGGCCCGCAGCACGCCCAGCGAGTGCCGGATCGAGCTGAGTTCCAGCCCGGGCGGACTGCCGATCTCGATCTGGCTGGTCTGGAACTCGCGCTCCACCTGCCCGCGCAGCTCGGCCGGCACCTGCTCCATCACCAGGTCCACGGCGGGCACCGCGGCCCCGGTGTGCGGGTCGACGAGTAGGAACTCCTCCTCGACCCCGACCGTGCGCAGGCCGGCGTCGTCCGCCGGCGCGGACGCCCCGTCGGATCGGGCCGCAACCCCGCTGGACATCGCCACCACCGTCCGTTCCGTGCCGGTCGCCGCGGATCCGCTCCGCCGTCGTGTCGACCGGCCCATTACCCAGGGTGTCCGACGGGGGAAACGCGGCGCGCCCGGACACGCCGACGGATGCTTACGATGAGCCGTCCGCCGACGGTGCCGCTCCGGCATCCGCCCGCCGGGAATCGGCGCGGACGCGTGCCCGGGCCGGCGGCACAGGAGGTAGGGAGGCCAGGTGACCCCGACGACCGCGCCGCGCTCAATGACGCCCGGGGAGACCCGTGGGGACGGTGCCGGCGGGCCGGCCGGCGCGGACTGGCGGCGGCAGGTTCCCCGGATCTTCGCCACCCTGCTCTGGGTGATCGCCGCGGTCTGCGCGCTGGCGGCGTTGAGCAGCGCGGTGCGCTCGGACATCCAGCCGGTCCGCACCACCATCGACACGCTGCTGCTGCCCGCCCCGGCCAACCTGGCGTACGCGGTGTTCATCGGCACCCTGGCCTCGGCGGTGCTGCGCCGCAAGCGGCTGGCGTACTGGGTGCTCGTCGTCTACTTCACGCTGAGCCTGGTGGTCGGTGCGCTGGCCGGCGTGCTGCTGGTGGTGGTCGGCGCGGCCCGGCTGACCGACGACGCCGGTCAGCGGATCTTCAACATGATCGAGACGGTCGGCGTCTGGGTCGGCATCGGCTTCGCCGCCGGCGCGCTCGCCCTGCTGCTGGCCGCCCGGCGGGAGTTCTACGCCCGGGTCCGCAGCGGCAGCACCCGCCGGGCGCTGGCGGTCTTCTTCGGGCTGGCGGCGGCCGCGATCGGCGTCGGGTACCTGCTGCTCACCGCCGTGCCGGGCAGCCTGCGGACCTGGCTGGACCGGCTCGGGTACGCCATCGAGAAGGTCTTCGGCGGCGCCATCACGCTGGACGTCACCCGGCAGGGGCAGGCCCCCGGCTGGGTCAACCTCGTGCTCGGGGCGATGGGCGCGGCAGCCTTCCTGGCCGGGCTCTTCACCCTGCTCCGCTCGCAGCGCGCCGCCGCGGTGCTGCACCCCGAGGAGGAGCAGCGGATCCGCGCCCTGCTCGCCCGGTACGGCGAGCGGGACTCCCTCGGCTACTTCGCCACCCGCCGGGACAAGGCGGTGATCTTCTCGGCCAGCGGCAAGGCGGCGATCACCTACCGGGTGGTCAACGGGGTGAGCCTGGCCAGCGGGGACCCCGTGGGCGACCCGGAGGCCTGGGGGCCGGCCATCGAGGCGTGGCTGGAGCAGGCCCGGGAATACGCCTGGACCCCGGCGGTGATGGGTGCGGGCGAGGCGGGCGCGCGGACGTACCACCGGCACGGGCTGAAGGTGCTGCAACTGGGCGACGAGGCGATCCTGCTGGCCCGCGAGTTCGACCTGGACGGGCGGGACATGCGCCCGGTACGCCAGGCGGTGCACCGGGTCGAGCGGGCCGGCTACACCGCCCGGGTCCGCCGGCACGCCGAGATCCCGCCGGAGGAGCTGGCCACCCTCGCCGGTCTGGCCACCACCTGGCGGGACACCGAGCACGAGCGGGGCTTCTCGATGGCCCTGGGCCGGCTCGGCGACCCGGCCGACGGCGACTGCGTGCTGGTCGAGGCGCACGACGGCACGGGCCGGGTCCGCGCCCTGCTGTCGTTGAGCCCGTGGGGCGCCGACGGGCTCTCCCTGGACCTGATGCGCCGGGACCGCACCGCCGAGAACGGGATCACGGAGTTCATGGTGGCGGCGCTGCTCGGTGTCGCGCCCCGGCTCGGCGTCGAGCGGGTGTCGCTGAACTTCGCGGTGTTCCGGTCGGTCTTCGAGCAGGGCGCCCGGATCGGCGCCGGCCCGGTGATCCGGCTCTGGCGGCACACCCTGCTCTTCTTCTCCCGCTGGTGGCAGCTGGAGTCGCTGTACCTGTCCAACGCCAAGTACCAGCCGCACTGGACGCCGCGCTACCTCTGCTTCGGAGAGCGCCGGGAGCTGGCCCGGGTGGGTCTGGCCGCGGCGGTCGCCGAGGGCTTCCTCGCGCTGCCCGGCGGGCGCCCCTCGCCGCTGCACGGCGTCCCGCCGGTCGGCGGCGGGGTGGGTTTCGTCCCGCCCGAGGCGGGGGCGGTGCACGCGGTCGGCCCGGCGGCCGAGCCGGAGCAGCTGCCCGAGCAGGTCCGGGTCCGCCGGGCCAAGCTGGACCGGCTGCGCGCCGAGGGCGTCGACCCGTACCCGGTGGGGTTCCCGCGTACCGACGGGTGCGCGGCGGTGCGCGCCCGGCACGCCGGCCTGGCGCCGGACACCGGGACGGGGGAGACCGTCGCGGTGGCCGGCCGGGTGCTGCTGGTCCGCGACTTCGGCGGGGTCTGCTTCGCGACCGTCCGGGACGGCACCGGCGACCTGCAACTGATGCTGGAACACGACCTGGACCGGTGGCGGGCCGCCGTCGACATCGGCGACCACGTCGGCGCGACCGGCGAGGTGTACGCCACCCGGCACGGCGAGGTGTCGGTGCGGGTGGCCGACTGGCGGCTGACCGCGAAGTGCCTGCGCCCGCTGCCGGACAAGCACCGCGGGCTGGCCGACCCGGAGGCGAAGGTCCGCCAGCGCTACCTGGACCTGGCCACCAGCACCGAAGCGCGGGACCTGCTGCGGGCCCGGGGCGCCGCCCTGCACAGCCTGCGGCAGTCGCTGGTGGCCCGGGACTTCCTGGAGGTGGAGACCCCGATCCTGCAACGGGTGCACGGGGGTGCCAACGCCCGCCCGTTCGTCACCCACTCCCACGCGTACGACCGGCGGTTGACCCTGCGGATCGCTCCCGAGCTGTACCTGAAGCGGCTCGCCGTGGGCGGGGTGGAGCGGGTGTACGAGCTGGGCCGGGCGTTCCGCAACGAGGGCGTCGACTACAGCCACAACCCCGAGTTCACCGTGCTGGAGGCGTACCAGGCGTACGCCGACTACCACGACATGCGCGAGCTGGCCCGGGAGCTGATCGTCGCGGCGGCGGTCGCGGTGCACGGCGCGCCGGTGGCCCGCCGGGCGGGCACCGGGGAGCCGGTGGACATCGGCGGGGAGTGGCCGGTGTGGACGGTGCACGAGGCGGTCTCCGCCGCGCTCGGCGAGGAAGTCACCGTCGACACCGAGCTGGTTGCCCTGCGCAAGCTCTGCGACGCCGCGGCCGTGCCGTACGACCCGCGCTGGGGAGCGGGCGCGGTGCTGCTGGAGCTCTACGAGCGGCTGGTCGAGGCGCGGACCGACGCGCCGACCTTCTACCTGGACTTCCCGACCGAGGTCTCGCCGCTGACCCGGCAGCACCGCACAGACCCGCGGCTGGCCGAGCGCTGGGACCTGGTGGCGTTCGGGATGGAGCTGGGCACCGCGTACTCGGAGCTGGTCGATCCGACCGAGCAGCGGCGCCGGCTGACCGAACAGTCGCTCAAGGCGGCCGGCGGCGATCCGGAGGCGATGGAGCTGGACGAGGACTTCCTCACCGCCCTGGAGTACGCGATGCCGCCGACCGGCGGGCTGGGGCTGGGCGTGGACCGGCTGGTGATGCTGCTGACCGGCCGGTCGATCCGGGAGACGCTGCCGTTCCCGATGGTCCGCGAGTCGTCGTGAGCCCGCCCCGACCGGTCCGGGCGCTGCCAGCGGCGGCGCTCGGCCTGTCGGCGCTCTGTTACGCCTCCTGGCTGTTCGGCACGGTGCTCAACCCGCGGCTCGGCCTGGTGGACAGCTATCTCAGCGAGCTGGCCGCCCGGGACCAGCCGCACCACCTGTTCTTCCAGCTCGGCGACGTGGTGACCGGGCTGCTCGCGGCGGCCGCCGGCCTGGTGCTGTCGCGTACCGCCCGGGACGTTCCCCGGCTCGCCTGGTGGGCGACGGTGGTGTTCGGGGTGTGCACCGCGCTGGACGGCGGGATCACCACGATGGACTGCGCTCCGTCGGTCGACCCGCGTTGCGCCCGGCTGGAGGATCTGGGTGCGCTCTCGTGGCGGCACCACGCGCACACGGTCACCTCGTCGGTGGCGGTGGCCGCCGGGGTGCTCTCGCTGGTCGTGCTCCTCGCCGTGCTGCGCGGCCCGGTCCGGCGGCGGTGGGGGCTCGCGGTGGCGGTGGTGCTGCTGATCGGGACGGTGGGGACGCTGGTCGGGGCGGCGTACCCGGATTTCGGGTTGGGGCTGTGGCAACGGGTCCAGCTGGTCGGCCTCTCCGGCTGGCTGCTGCTCGCCGGAGCGGTCGCCGGGTGGGGCACCCGACCGGGATCGGTGGCCCCGTGACCGGGCCTGGCGGGGACGGCGCGGCGGCGGGCGGGCGCGGCGGCGGTCCGGCGGTGCTGCTCTGCGCCGGAATGGGCGACGGGGTGGGGACCTGGGACGCCGTGGCGCCGCTGCTGGGGGCCGCCGGGTGGCGGGTGGCGCGACTGGACCGGCCGGGGCTCGGGGCGCTCCCGGACGACGGCGCGGCGCCGACGCTGGCCGGGGAGGTGGCGCGGATCGACGCCGGGGTGGCCGGGCTGGGCCGGCCGGTGCTGGTGGCGCACTCGGCGGCGGCGCTGCCCGCCGAGGCGTACGCGCGGCTGCATCCGGGACGGCTGGCCGGGCTGGTGCTGGTGGATCCGAGTGTGGTGGTGGAGCAGCCGGCGTGGGTGCGGGTGGCCCGCTGGTCGGCCGGTGCGGTGGCGGGCCGGGCGTCGGCGCTGGGCGGGTTCCTCGACCGGTCCGGGCTGGCCGTGCGGGTCGGCCCGTGGGCCTGGGAACGGGCGGTACGCCGGATGAGCGTCCGGCCGCCGGATCGGGCGCTGGGGCTGCCGTACGCCTCGGGGTCGGCGTTGGCCCGGGTGCTGGTGGAGTGGCTGGCGTACCCGTCGATGGCGGCGGAGCTGGTCGAGGTGCGGCGGCGGACGGCCGCGCCCGCCCTGCCGGTGCGGGTGCTCACCGCGCTGGGCGACGTGACCGCGCCCGCCGGCCGGACGGCGTGGCGGGGCGGGCACGACCGGTTGGCGGGGAGCTTCCCGGCGGGCCGGCACGAGGTGTTCCGGGACGCCCGGCACCTGCTGCACTCCGACCACCCGGAGGTGGTGGTCCGCGCCGTCACGGCCGTCGGGCGTGACGGCGGGTCCTAGGCTGGTGCCCGTGCCGGGTGTGCTGGTGGCGGTGACGGGTCTGTGGGCGTACGCGCTCACCGAGCTGACGCTGCTCGGCCAGCGGCCGGCCGATCTCCTCGCCGGCGCGGCGCTGCTGGCCGCGCTGCTGATCGCGGCGGTCCTCGCCGGGCGGGCCGGGTTGGCCGGGGCCGGCGCGCCGCCGGCCGGCCGGCGGGCCACCG
>NZ_JBAKHO010000077.1:0-17442 GCF_036902735.1 Micromonospora lacuserhaii
GTCGGCCAGGACGGCCGCCCGGGCGGCGGCGGCCCCGCGCCGGCGCAGGGGCGGCGGGTCGACGTCGAGCACGGTCACCCCGCCGGCGACGTGGTGCCGGCCGGGGTCGCGCAGCAGCGCCCGGTCGCCGATGAGCAGCGGCAGCGGCCGGTCCAGCCGCAGCCGTACGGTGTCCGCGCCCAGCGGCCGGACCCGGGCGGGCACCGCGGCCGAGCCCACGTGCAGGGTGAGGGTGGCCGGCAGGTCGGCCGCCGGGTCGCCGGCCAGCCGCACGTCCAGCAGGTCGGTGTGGTGGAACCGGCCGGGGGTGAGCAGCGCGTCGCCGCGCCCCAACCGGTCCCGGGCGATGCCGCGCAGGTTCACCGCGACCCGGGCCACCGCGTCCACCCGGTCGTGGGCGGCGTTGAGCGAGTGCAGGCCCCGCACCCGGACCGGCGCGCCGGTGCCGGCCAGTTCCAGCTCGTCGCCGACGCGCAGCCGGCCGGCGCCGAGGGTGCCGGTGACGACGGTGCCGCTGCCCCGGATGGTGAACGAGCGGTCCACCCAGAGCCGTACCGGCGCGGCGAGGTCCGGCGCGGGCAGCCGGGCGACCAGCCGGTCCAGGGCGGCGCGCAGCTCGGGCAGGCCGGCGCCGGTGACCGCGCTGACCGCCACCGCCTCCACCGCGCCCAGCGACGTCGCGGCGATCCGCTGCCGGGCGTCGGCGAGGGCCGGGCCCGGATCGGCCAGGTCCGCGCGGGTCACCACCAGCAGGCCGTACGACACCCCGAGCGCATGCAGGGCGGCCAGGTGTTCGGTGGACTGCGGCATCCAGCCCTCGTCGGCGGCGACCACGATCAGCGCGGCGGGGACCGGGCCGACACCGGCGAGCATGTTCGGCACGAACCGTTCGTGCCCCGGCACGTCGACGAAGGCCACCGTGCCGCCGGCGGGCAGCGCCGCCCAGGCGAAGCCGAGGTCGATGGTCATACCCCGGCGGCGTTCCTCGGCCCACCGGTCGGGTTCCATCCCGGTCAGCGCCCGGACCAGCGTGGACTTGCCGTGGTCGACGTGCCCGGCGGTGGCGACGACGTACATCTCAGCCGACCGCCCGCAGCACGGCCTCGCGCAGCACCGGATCGGCGGCGGCCGGTACGCAGCGCAGGTCCAGCAGCAGCCGGCCCCGCACCACCCGGCCGAGCACCGGCGGTTCGCCGAGGCGCAGCGGCTCGGCGTACGCGCCGGGCAGGCTCAGCGCCCACGAGTCCAACTCCACCCCGGGGGCGCCGCCGCCCCCGACCACGGCGGCGCTGGGCACCACCTCGGCCTTGCAGCCGTCGGCGCCGAGGGCGTCGCGCAGGCTCTCGGCCCGGGCCCGCAGCCGGGCGGGGTCGGCGTGCAGCGCCGCCCGGGTCGGGGTGTCCGGTGTGTGCAGGGTGGCGGCGAGCGCGGCGAGGGTGAGCTTGTCGACCCGCAGCGCCCGGGCCAGGGGATGCCGGCGCAGCCGCTCGACCAGGGCCGCGTCGCCGAGCAGCAGCCCCGCCTGCGGCCCGCCGAGCAACTTGTCGCCGCTGGCGGTGACCAGGGTGGCGCCGGCGCGCAGGGTGCTCGCCGCGTCCGGCTCGTCGAGCAGCAGCGGGTCGGGCGCCAGCAGCCCGGAGCCGATGTCGGCGACCACCGGCACGCCGAGGGTGGCCAGCTCGCGGACGCCGACGGCGGAGGTGAAGCCGGTGACGACGAAGTTGGAGGGGTGCACCTTGAGCACGAAGCCGGTCCGGGGGCCGACGGCTCGGGCGTAGTCGTCCAGGCTGGTGCGGTTGGTGGTGCCGACCTCGCGCAGTCGGGCGCCGGTGCTCTCCAGCAGGTCGGGCAGGCGGAACCCGTCGCCGATCTCGACCAGCTCGCCGCGGCTGACCACGATCTCGGCGTCCGCGGCGAGGGCGGTGGCAGCGAGGACCAGCGCGGCGGCACCGTTGTTGACCACGTGCACGGCGCCCGCGTCGGGGACGGCGGCGGCGAGCGCGTCGAGCGCGTCGCGCCCGCGCCGGGCCCGCCGGCCGGTGCGCAGGTCCAGCTCCACGTCGGTGTGCCCGGCGGCGGCGACCACCGCGGCGACGGCGGCCGGCGAGAGCGGGGCCCGGCCGAGGTTGGTGTGCAGCACGACGCCGGTGGCGTTGAGCACCGCGCGGGGCGCCGGCGCCGGCAGGGCGGCGAGGGCGTCGTCGGGTACCTCGTCGGGGGTGATCTCACCGCGCCGGGCCCGCTGCTGGGCCTGGCCGATCGCGGCCTTGACCCGGTCCCGGCCGAGGGTGCCGACGGCGGCGGCGAGCCGCGGGTCGGCGAGCAGCGTGTCGGTGCGCGGCACCCGCCGCCGCGGGTCGGCCGACCCGTCGCCCATGCGCGTCATCTCCCGGGAGAGCTTTGGCGGAGACGGACGGGAATCGAACCCGCCTGGCCCGGGTCCCGGACCACACCGGTTTTGAAGACCGGGAGGGGCACCAGCCGCCTGAACGCCTCCGTCCTGGAGTCAACCACAGCCGACCGGGGGGCGCGCGGCGAGGTGTCAGGCCTCGCCGGCCTCCCGGCGGCGGATCCGCTCCCGCTGCGGCACCACCGTGTACCTCGGGTCCTTCGCGGAGGCGACGCCACCGTGGAAGATGCCGAACCGGGTGGCCAGGGACGCGGCGAGCAGCGCACCGCCGGAGAGCGCGGAGAGCGTCCGGCTGCGCCGGCCGATCAGCGCCCCGACCACGCCGGCGGCGGTCAGCGCCCGCCCGGCGCGCAGCAGCCGCCCGGCGGTGCCGGTGCGGTAGGGCTCGCTGAGCAGACCCAGCCGGGTCTCCACCGAGTGCGAGCCGAACAGTTCCAGCGCCGCCCCGGCCACCGCGAACCGGCGCGCCGGGCCGGCCTGCGCGCAGGGCGCGGCGATCAGACCCACGCCGGCACCGCTGGCCAGCGCGCTGCCCGCGAAGATCGTCGGGAGCTCCGGGTACGCCTCGTGCCAGGACGGCACGGCCGTCCCGGCGAGCAGCACCCCGGTGTACGTGGCCAGGGCCGGCGCGGTGACCGCGGCGGCCAGGCCGGCGGCCTGCCCCACCGGCGGCAGCACCCGGCGGGCGAGCCCGAGCACGCCCCGCTCGGGCAGCCAGTGGGCCCCTTCGGCGACCGCGGCGATGCCGGCGGCGGGGCCGAAGGCGCTGAGGATCCAGGTGCCCACCGACATCGGCGAGGTCGGCTTGGCCACCCGCAGCATGTGGTGGAAGCGCGACGGCTTGCCCAGGTCGTTGACCAGGAAGTACGCGCTGGCGGTGACCGCGCCGAGGGCGGTCACCCGGCCGGCACGGCGCAGCGCGGGCCGGCCGGTGAGCTGCCCGCCGGCGGCCAGCAGCGACGAGCCGGCGGCCAGGCCTCCGGTGAACAGGTACGCGGCGATGTCCCACTTCCACACCGGCGCCTTGAGGATGGGCCGGCCGTAGTAGGAGGTGAACTCGGCCTCCGGGACGCGCAGTTCCTCGCCGCCGCGCCCACCGCGCCTGCGGCGCGCCCGTCGGTCCACCGGGTCGACGTCCCGGGGCGGGTGGGGGGCGAGCCGCACCTCGGCCGCGCCGGAGTCGGTGCGCGCCGCGCCCGCGCCGCGGTCACCGGGGCGGCCAGCGTCGGGTGCGTCGGCCGCGGCCTGTTCCGGCGACGGGGCGGCAGCGGACGTCATGGCGCCGGCACCGACCCGACGCTGGTCGGCGCCCGGTGCGGCCGAGGGCTCGCCCGGCGGGGCGCCGGCACCCTTGGCGCCGACGCCGACCTTCGGGCCGTGGCCGCCCTGGCTGCGGTGGCCCGGCCCACCCAGGCGTCCGGGGCCCTCCGTCTCCAGCCGTTCCCGGAAGCGGCGGAACAGGGCACCGACCGGGGCGCGGTCCGGACTCACGATGAACCTCCGACGAACGCGGCGACGGCCGCCGCCGCCATGGCCACAGCCGCCAGCCCGGCCCGCTTCCACATCTTCGGCAGGTCACGGGTGGTGACCACCGGGTCCGGCGGCAGGCCGTACACCTCCGGCTCGTCGAGCAGCAGGAAGAACGCGCCGTCGCCGCCGACCCCGTCGGTCGGGTCGTTGCCGTAGAGCCGGGCCTCCGGCACGCCCCGCTCGTGCAGCGCGGTGACCCGCTGCGCGGCCCGCTCCCGCAACTCGTCCAGCGGGCCGAACTGGATCGACTCGGTCGGGCAGGCCTGCGCGCAGGCCGGGGTCATGCCGGCGCCGAGCCGGTCGTAGCAGAGCGTGCACTTCCAGGCCCGGCCGTCGCCCTTGCGCTGGTCGATCACGCCGTACGGGCAGGCCGAGATGCAGTAGCCGCAGCCGTTGCAGATGTCCTCCTGCACCACGACCGTGCCGAACTCGGTGCGGAACAGCGACCCGGTCGGGCAGACGTCCAGGCAGGCGGCATGGGTGCAGTGCTTGCAGACGTCCGACATCATCAGCCAGCGGAAGTCGGTGCGCTCCTCGACGCCGGTGCCGCGGCCGGGCGGCTGCGCGCCGGGCATGCCCAGGAACTGGGTGCCGTTGGTCGGGGCGGCGCCGTTCGTCGGGGCCCCGACGACGTCGGCGGGCCCGCCCCCGGCCATCCGGGCGGCGGCCGACGGAGAACCCGGGGGCACTCCCGGATCGGTGCCGGTCGGGTTGCCCGTACCGGCCGCCACGGCCGCCGACGAGGCGCTCACCGAACCGCCCGTCGGGTTACCGGCGAACGGCGGGGTGCGGTGCCCGGCCGGGACCGGCTGCTCGATGAAGGCCACGTGTCGCCAGGAGTTCGCGGTCAGTGCCCCGGTGTTGTCGTACGACATGCCGAGCAGGTCGAAGCCGGAGTCCGGGACCCCGTTCCACTCCTTGCAGGCCACCTCGCACGCCTTGCACCCGATGCAGACGCTGGTGTCGGTGAAGAAGCCCATCCGCGGCCCGGCCTCGACCCAGCCGGCGTCCGGGGCGGGGTCGAGTGGGCCGTAGAGGCTGTTGGCGTCAGGCATCGTCGCCGTTCTCCCTCGGCCCGTCGTCGCTGGACCCGGCCGGATGCCGGACCTCGGTGGTCACCATCGGCGGGACCTCGCCCGACACGATCCCGGCCCGCCGCCGGTAGTCGTCGACGAGTTTCCGCAGCGCCGGGCCGGTCGGCCGGCGGCCGGGACGGACGTCGCAGGTGCCGACCTTGCTCTCCTGGATCAGCACGTTCGGGTCCAGGGTGATGCCGAACAGGTCGTTCGCCGAGTCGCCGGTGACCACACCCTCGAACCCGAAGTGGTACGGCAGCCAGACCTGGTGGATCACCCGGCCGTCCACCCGCAGCGGGGTGAGCCGGTCGGTGACCAGCACCTTCGCCTCGATCGCCGCCCGTCCGCTGACCAGGTGCGCCCAGCCCAGGTGGGTCAGCCCCGCCTCGGCGGCCAGCTCCGGCGACACCTCGACGAACATCTCCGGCTGAAGCTCGGCCAGTGGGCGTACCGTCCGGCTCATCCCGCCGGCGGTGTGGTGCTCGGTGAGCCGGCTGACCGTGAACACGTACGGGTAGACCTGACTGTGCTCCTGCGGCGGGCTCGGGTTCACCGAGTTCACCGGGTGCGCGTAGACCTTGCGCATCGGGTTGGCCTGCTGCCCGTAGAGCGGGTTGCGCATCGGCGACTCGGCCGGCTCGTAGTGCGTCGGCAGCGGGCCGTCGAGCACCCCGCTCGGCGCGTAGAGCCAGCCCTTACCGTCGGCCTGCATGACGAACGCGTCGTCGCCGGCGATCCCCTCGGGGCCGGAGGCGCCGTGCGGCGGCCGGTACGTCGGCGGCTTGGTCTTCTCGAAGTCCGGCACGTCGTGGCCGGTCCATTCGCCCTTCTCCTCGTCCCACCAGACGTACTTCTTCCGCTCGCTCCACGGCCGCCCCTCCGGGTCGGCGGAGGCGCGGTTGTAGAGGGTGCGGCGGTTCGCCGGCCAGGCCCAGCCCCACTCGGCGGCCACCCAGTCCTGCTCGTGCCGGGACTTGCGCCGGGCCGCCTGGTTGACGCCGTCGGCGTACACCCCGGTGTAGATCCAGCAGCCGACGGCAGTGGAGCCGTCGTCGCGCGCCTCGGTGAACGCGGACAGCGGGCGGCCGGTGGCCACGTCGTACCCGTTGATCTCCTTGAGCACCGCCTCGGCGCTCGGCTCGGCCTTCGGACCGTGCGTGGGATAGTCCCAGGCCAGGTCGAGCAGCGCCCGGTCCCGGGGCTTGTCCGAGTCGGCCAGCTTCTCCCGCAGCTTGCGCCCGAGGTGGTAGAAGAACCACAGCTCGGAACGGGCGTCGTTCGGCGGGTCGAGGGCCTTCTCCCGCCACTGCAGCAGCCGCTGCGTCTGGGTGAAGGTGCCCTCCTTCTCCACGTGCGAGGCGGCGGGCAGGAAGAACACCTCGGTGCGGCACTCCTCCGGCACGATCTCTCCGGTGGCCACCTCCGGGGCGTTCTTCCAGAACGTGGCGCTCTCGATCTCGAACAGGTCGCGGACGACCAGCCAGTCGAGGTTGGCCATGCCGAGCCGCTGGGCGCGGCCGTGCGCGGAACCGACCGCCGGGTTCTGGCCGAGCAGGAAGTAGCCCTTGATCTTGCCGTCGATCATGTTGAGCACCTGCTGGTAGGTGCCGTGGTCGCCGGTCATCCGGGGCAGGTAGCCGTAACAGAAGTCGTTCTCCGGCGTCGCCGCGTCCCCCCAGTACGCCTTGAGCAGGCTCGCGGCGAAGGACCGCGCGTTGCCCCAGAAGCCCTTCTGGCCGGGGTGGCGGATGCTGTCCACCCACTCGCCGAAGGTCGGGTGGTCGGCGTGGTGCGGCATCGGCAGGTAGCCGGGGAGCAGGTTGAACAGCGTGGGGATGTCGGTGGAGCCCTGGATGCTGGCGTGTCCGCGCAGGGCGAGCACCCCGCCGCCGGGACGGCCCAGGTTGCCCAGCAGCAGCTGGATGATCGCGCCGGTACGGATGTACTGCACCCCGACGCTGTGCTGGGTCCAGCCCACCGAGTAGACCAGGCAGCCGGTGCGCTCCCGCCCGGAGTTCTCCGTCCAGGCGCGGGCCAGCTCCAGGAACTTCTCCTGCGGGATGCCGCAGACCCGCTCCACCATCTCCGGGGTGTAGCGGGCGAAGTGCCGCTTCAGGATCTGGTAGACGCAGCGCGGGTGCTGCAACGTCTCGTCCCGCTGGGTCTCCCCGCCGACCTGCGCGCCGTGCGACTCGTGCCGCAGCCCGGCGGCGGTGTCCCGCTCCTTGGCGGTGTGCCCGCTGCCCGAAGAGTCCTCGTGGCCCGCGTACTGCCAGCTGTCCTGTACGTAGCTGCCGGTCTCCGGGTCGAAGCCGGAGAAGAGGCCGTCGCCGTCCTCGGTGTCGGAGAAGCGCTCGCTGACGATCGTCGCGGCGTTCGTGTACGCCAGCACGTACTCCCGGAAGTCGAGCTCGTTCGCCAGGATGTAGTTGACGACGCCGCCGAGCAGCGCGATGTCGGTTCCCGCCCGGATCGGCAGGTACGTGTCGGCCACGGCGCTGGTCCGGGTGAACCGGGGGTCGATGTGGAAGACCTTGGCGCCGCGGCGCTTGGCCTCCATCACCCACTGGAAGCCCACCGGGTGGGCCTCGGCCATGTTCGAACCCTGGATGACGATGACGTCAGCGTTGGCGACGTCCTGCTGGAAGTCCGTCGCACCACCGCGACCGAAGCTGGCCCCCAGACCGGGGACGGTGGCGGAGTGTCAAATACGGGCCTGGTTCTCGATCTGGAGTGCCCCCATCGCCGTGAACAGCTTCTTGATGAGGTAGTTCTCCTCGTTGTCCAGCGTCGCCCCGCCCAGGCTGGAGATGCCCAGCGTGCGGTTGAGCGGCCGGCCCTTGTCGTCGACGTCCTCCCAGGTCTCCTCGCGGGCGGCGAGGATCCGGTCGGCGATCATGTCGAGCGCGACGTCGAGCTCCAGGTCCTCCCAGTCGGTCGCGTACGGCCGGCGGTAGCGGACCTTGGTCTGCCGCAGCGGGCTCGTCACCAGGCTCTTGCTGGCCGAACCCTTCGGGCAGAGCCGGCCGCGGGAGATCGGGCTGTCCGGGTCGCCTTCGATCTGGGTGACCCGACCGTCCTTGACGAAGACCCGCTGGCCGCAACCGACCGCGCAATAGGGGCAGACCGAGCGGGCCATGCTGTCCGCGGTCTCGGTGCGGGCGGTGAGTTCCGCCGAGCGCCCGGACTGCGCCGCGGCGCCCCGACCCAGCGGGTCGGTGCCGGTGAGCTGCCGGTAGACCGGCCAGCCCTCGATGAAGGTACGCAGACCCACGCGGACCGCACCTCCTCCACCACGCCGCGGGAAGCTGACCTCCTGAACATAGGACAGGGTGTCGGGCGGCGCGACTCGAGCCGGCGATCTTTTTCCCGCAGGTCGCAGAGCAGCGCCGCCCCCGGCCCTGACGGGTCGGGGGCGGCGCTGTAGGTGTCGGTGTGCAGGTCGCCTCTCGGCGAGTGGCACGACGCGGCTCCAGCCGAACGGTATTCCGCGAAGGCAATTTAGGTGAGGCCCGGGGACACTGGACACACCGACACCCGTCACAACACGCTACCCCCACCCACCCTTCCCCACCCACCAGTGACCGCCACCACCCCGGTTGATCGGGGGTGGAGAGGGTGCCGCCAGCAGGTGGGTGGCGGGAAAAAGCGGATCCGGCGTTACCCTGAGACCATGCAGGCCACCATGCCGACCGCCCACCTGGCCCGCCCGGGCCGTCCCGCGGTGGTGGCGCGCACTCTGGCGGAGCTGGCCGGCCCCACCCGGGGGGTGGTGGAGCTGCCGGTGCGGTTGATGTGGAACGCCGACCGCACGTTCGACCTCGCCGACCCGGACCAGTTGCTCTGGATGTACGAGAACGTGCTGCGGGAGACCACCCGCGCCGAGGACCTGCGACACCTGATCAACGGGCGCACGCTGCGCCGGGTGTGGCGGCGGCTCAACCTGCCGCGCGGCGTCCGGCAGGCCTGGGAGAGCCGGCACCGGGGTCTGCGGGTCGCGTGACCCACCTGCACGACTTCTACCGGGAGGTGGCCCGGGTGGCGCTGACCGCGGCCGGGCCGCACCGGTTCGTGCTCGGCGGCGGGGTCGCCTGGGCGGCGCACGGGCTGGTCACCCGCCCCACCGAGGACGTCGACCTCTTCGCCGACGTGGAGGGCGCCGCCGCGGCCGCCGCCACCGAGGTCCGCGCGGCGCTGGAACGGGCCGGCTTCACCGTCGCCGACGCCGACCCGGACAGCGAGCTGGGCGGCCTCTTCGAAGGCTTCGACCGGGACCTGAAGGACTTCGTGGTGACCCGGGGCGACCGGCAGATCCGGTTGAGCCTGGCCCGGCTGGACCGGCACCGCTCCCCGGTGGTGATGGACCTGGGCCCGGTGATGGACGTCCGGGACCTGGTGGCCAACAAGACCGCCGCCCTGGTCAATCGGCGCGAGGTACGCGACTACATCGACGTCTCCTCGGCGCTGGACCACTACCGGGTGGCCGAACTGCTGGAGCTGGCCCGGCAGGCCGACCCGGCGCTCGACCCGGACGACGTGCGGGAGGCCGGGCGCTACCTGGACCGGGTGCCGGACCAGCGGTTCGCCCGGTACGGCCTGGACGCCGCGCAGGTCGCCGCGCTGCGCCGCCGAATGGCCGACTGGCCCCGCTGACCGGGCGACGACCGGCCGGCGGGGCGTGCCCCGCTCACTTGGTGGGCCGGCCGCCGGTCACTCCGAGGATCTCCCCGGTGACGTAACTGGACTCCTGCGAGGCGAAGAAGACGTACGCCGGGGCCAGTTCGGCGGGCTGCCCGGGGCGGCCCATCGGGGTGTCGGTGCCGAACTCCTTGACCTTGTCCTGCGGCATGGTGGCCGGAATCAGCGGCGTCCAGATCGGGCCGGGCGCGACGGCGTTGACCCGGATGCCCTGCTCGGCCAGTTGGGCGGCGAGACCCTTGGTGAAGTTCGCGATGCCGGCCTTGGTGGTGGCGTAGTCGAGCAACTGCGGGGACGGGTCGAAGGCCTGGATCGACGTGGTGTTGATGATCGCCGAGCCCTCCTTCAGGTGCGGGATCGCCAGCTTGCAGAGCCAGAACATGGCGTACAGGTTGGTCTTCAACACCCGGTCGAACTGCTCGGTGCTGATCGCCGAGATGCCGTCGTCCTGCGACATCTGGTAGGCGGCGTTGTTCACCAGGATGTCGATGCCGCCCAGGTCGGAGACGGTCCGCTCGACCAGGTCCCGGCAGTGCTGCTCCTCGCGGATGTCGGTACGGACCGCCACTCCCCTGCGGCCGGCCTCCTCGACGAGCCGGACGGTCTCCCGGGCGTCCGACTCCTCCTCCTCGGCGAGGTAGGAGATGACGACGTCGGCGCCCTCCCGAGCGAAGGCGATGGCGACCGCCCGGCCGATCCCGGAGTCACCGCCGGTGATCAGGGCACGCTTGCCCTCCAGCCGCCCACTGCCCCGGTACGACTCCTCGCCGTGGTCGGGCTTCGGACCCATCTCCCTCGTCGAGCCCGGCGCCGACTGCTGCTGGGCGGGCTGGCCCTCCTGCTGGCCGTACTGGTGAGTGGGGTCCTGCGGGGTGTACTGGTCCTGGCTCACGGCGGTGCTCCTCGGTACGTCCATTCGTCCGATCCGGTCCTCATCCGCCCTACCCCGGCCGGACGGGGAGAAACGACCGGACGGGGCGTCCGGGGTGGCCGACGTGTTACAAGCGGGTGGCCCTTGGTGCCGGTGGGATGAAACACCGCGGCCTGCTGTGGCGGGAGGGACAGCAGGGTGGTTAGGGTGCGCAACGGCGCCCACGAGGCGCGTCCACCCCCATGGAAAGGCACCTCATGACCTCCTCCTCCGGCGCCTCGCGCCGCCAGGTGCTGGCCGCCGCCGCCGCCGCGGCGACCGCGCCGCTGATCGCCGGCGCCCCCGCGCGGGCGGCCGAGTCGACGGGCCCGAAGACCTGGGACCTGACCATCCTGGGCACCTCGGACACCCACGGCAACGTCTACAACTGGGACTACTACAAGGACGCCGAGTACGACGACAGCAAGCACAACGACGTCGGCGTCGCCAAGCTGGCCACCCTGGTCAACCAGATCCGCGCGGAGCGCGCGGGCAAGGCCACCCTCGTCCTCGACGCCGGTGACACCATCCAGGGCACGCCGCTGGCCACGTACTACGCCAAGCAGGAGCCGATCACCAGCACCGGTGAGACGCACCCGATGGCCAACGCCATGAACATCCTGAAGTACGACGCGGTGACCCTGGGCAACCACGAGTTCAACTACGGCCTGCCGCTGCTGGCGACGTGGATCTCGCAGCTGGGCTTCCCGGCGCTCGCCGCGAACGCGGTCAACGAGGCCACCGGCAAGCCGGCCTACCTGCCGTACGTGATCAAGAAGGTCCAGCTCGGCGGCTGGGACTCCCCGACCATCAACGTCGGCATCCTCGGCCTGACCAACCCGGGCGTGGCCATCTGGGACAAGGGCAACGTCGAGGGCAAGCTGGTCTTCCCCGGCATGGTCGAGACCGCCGCCAAGTGGGTGCCGATCATGCGCGAGCGCGGCGCCGACCTGGTCATCATCTCCGCCCACGGTGGCGACAGCGGCACCTCCAGCTACGGCCCGGAGCTGCCGAACGAGAACCCGGTCGCGCTGATCGCCCAGCAGGTCGCCGGCATCGACGCGATCCTCTTCGGTCACGCCCACGCCGAGGTCGTGGAGCGGTTCGTCACCAACACCGCCACCGGCGCGCAGGTGCTCACCGCCGAGCCGTCGAAGTGGGGCCAGCGGCTGACCCGGATGGACTTCACCGTCCAGAAGGTGCGCGGCACCTGGAAGGTCGTCACCAAGGGCGCCACCATGCTGAACACCAACACCGTGGTGGAGGACCCGGCGGTGCTCGCGGCCGTACGCGGCCAGCACAGCAAGACCGTCGACTACGTCAACACCGTCGTCGCCCAGTCCTCCGAGGAACTGTCGGCCGCCGAGTCGCGGTACAAGGACACCCCGATCCTGGACTTCATCAACCACGTCCAGACCGAGGTCGTCACCAAGGCCCTCGCCAGCACGTCGTACGCGACGCTGCCGGTGCTGTCGATCGCGGCGCCGTTCAGCCGGACCGCGGTCTTCCCGCAGGGCGACGTGCGCATCCGCGACGTGGCCGGCCTGTACGTCTTCGACAACACCCTCGAGGCCGTGGTGCTCACCGGCGCCGAGCTGCGGGCCTACCTGGAGTACTCGGCGAAGTACTTCAAGACCCTCGCGGTGGGCGCGACCGTCGACCCGGCCACGATCAGCGACCCGCTGGTGCCAGACTACAACTACGACGTGATCTCGGGCGTCGACTACGACATCGACATCTCCAAGCCGGTCGGCCAGCGGATCACCCGCCTGGTGCTCCCGGGTACCGACACCGCTGTCGCGGCGGACGCGCAGTTCGTCATCGCGGTGAACAACTACCGACGCAGCGGCGGCGGCAACTTCCCCGGCATCGTCAAGACCCAGGTCTACAACGAGCAGCAGGAGATCCGCCAGCTGCTCATCGACTGGGCGCAGGCGAAGGGGACGATCAACCCGGCCGACTTCTTCGTGCCGAACTGGAAGCTGGTCCGCGAGGGCGTGCCGGTCTTCTGATCCGTACCACGTGACGGGCCGTGGGGGTCTCCCCCGCGGCCCGTCCGCGTCTCAGCCGCCCGGGCCGAGGCGCAGGTTCCAGTCGTCCGGGTTGCCGGCCGGCTCGGGGCGGTCGCGGCGCGGGTCGGTCTCGGTGAACTCCACCCGGTCCTCCGGGCGGACCGCCGGGGGCAGCTCGCCGAAGCGGACATGGCGCAGGAAGGCGTACTCCTCGTCGGTGAACGACTCGTCGTCGGCCATGCCCGCATTGTGCGCCCGCCCGTCCAGCGTCGCATCAACCTACCGGTCGGGGGTAAGCCGGGCCGACGAACGGCGTCGGCGACCAGGTGGAGGACGACTTGCGCGCGGTACGGATGACCGCCCCCGGGGCGCTCGAACAGGTCGAGGTGCCCACCCCGACCGCCGGCCCCGGCGAGGTGCTGCTCGCCGTCGGCGCGGTCGGCGTCTGCCACTCCGACCTGCACATCCTCGACGCGCCGCCGGGGCTCTTCCCCACTCCGATCACGCTCGGCCACGAGATCGCCGGCACCGTGCACACCCTCGGGGCCGGGGTGACCGGCTGGTCGACCGGGGACCCCGTCGCCGTGTACGGCATCATCGGCTGCGGCACCTGCCGGGGCTGCCTGCACGGGCGGGAGAACGAGTGCCGCACCGTCCCGCCGGGCGGCATCGGGCTCAGCCGCGACGGCGGTCTCGCCGAGTACGTGGCGCTGCCCGCCTCCCGGCTGCTGCACGTGGGCAACCTGGAGCTGGCCCAGGCCGCGCCGCTGACCGACGCCGGGCTCACCCCGTACCACGCGATCGAGTTGGCCCGCCCGGCGCTGCGCCCCGGAACGTCCTGCGTGGTGATCGGGATCGGCGGGCTGGGGCACATGGCGGTGCAGATCCTGGCCGCCACCACCGCCGTGCGGATCATCGCCGTGGACAGCAACGTCGCCGCCCTGGACCTGGCCACCCGGATGGGCGCGCACCACGTCGTGCAGGCCGGCCCGGAGACGGTGGAGAAGATCCGCGAGATCGTCGGACCGGCACCGGACGGCGCCGACGTGGTGATCGACTGCGTGGGCGTCGATCCCACCCTCACCACCGCCCGTTCGGTGGTCTCCACCGGCGGCCGGCTGCTCCTGGTGGGCCTGGGCGGCGGCACCCTGCCGGTGCGGCCGGTCGCCGACGAGCCGCCCACCATGCCGCTGGAGACCAGCGTGGTGATCCCGTTCTGGGGTACCCGGGCCGAACTTCAGGAGGTGATCGCCCTGGGGCGGGTGGGACTGCTCAACGCCGACGTGCAGATCTTCCCCCTGGACCGGGCGCCGGAGGCGTACGACCTGCTGCGGCGGGGCGAGATCCACGGCCGGGCGGTGATCGTGCCCTGAGCCGCCGGGGCGCTCAGGCTACCGGCGGGCCGCCGGCAGCCGGTCCAGCAACGCCATCGCGGCCCGCACCGGGGCCCGGTCCAGCGTCCGGTCGAAGCTCGCCCGGCCCTGGCAGAACCGCACGAACATCGACCAGCCGGCCGGGGTCGCCAGCAGTGCGTGGAAGACGTCGGGCCGACGCTCGAACACCTCCAGCAGCCGGTGCCCGGCGCGCATCGACGGCACCAGCCGCGCATGTACGTCCCGCTCGTAGCGGTCCGGGTCGCCGGCGGCCACCGCCTCCCCGGCGAGGGCGCCGGAGCGCAGCGCGAAGCTGATCCCCTCCCGGCTCCACGGCTCCAGCAGGCCGGCCGCGTCGCCGACCACCAGCACGCGGTCGCGCCGCAGCGGCGAGTCCTCGGCCCGGCACCGGGTCAGGTGCCCCGAGTCGTGCTCCGGGTCGATGTCGGACAGCCCCAGCCGGTCGACGAATCGGCGCAGGTAGTCCCGGGTCCGTTCCCCTTCGCCGCGCGCCGCGATCACCCCGACGGTCAACGTGTCGGCCTTGGGGAAGACCCAGGCGTAGGAGCCCGGGATGGCGCCCCAGTCCAGCAGCAGCCGGCCCTGCCAGCGGCGCGCGATGTCGGGCGGGACCGGCAGTTCCCGTTCCAGGCCCAGGTCGACCTGGCGGAAGCGGACCCCCACGTGCCGGGAGGTGATCCCGGAGGAGCCGTCCGCCCCGATCACCGTCCGGGAGGTCACCGAGGTGCCGTCGGCCAGCCGTACGCGTACCCCGTCGGGGTCCTGGTCGAGGCCGCGGACGGCGACACCGCCGCGGACCTCGGCCCCGGCGGACACCGCGGCCGCGCGCAACCGGTCGTCGAACTCGTCCCGGCGCACCATGGACACCAGCGGCGTGCGGTGCCGGCGGGTGAAACCACGTCGCCCGTCCCGGGTGAAGGTGACCCGGTCGACCCGGTCGTGCGCCGGCACCTCGATCCGACCGGCGACGGCGGAGAGCGAGGTGCCGATCAGGCCCCCGCCGCAGGTCTTGTAGCGGGGATGGGTGGTCCGGTCCAGCACCAGCGTGCGGACGCCCGCCGCGGCCGCGACCCGGGCGGCGGCGAGCCCCGCGGGGCCGGCGCCCACCACCACGAGATCCCAGATGATCACGCCGTCAGCCTAGGCCAACCCGGCGCGGCCGGCCGCACACGACCGCCCGTCCGGGTGGGCATTGTCGGACATCTGGCGGGTAAGCCGCAGTACCCAGACGCCCCGCCCGACGGGGCGGGTCACAGCAAGGAGGTCACCATGCAGCAGTTCCGTCTGTCGGAGACCGAGGTACGGGTGTACGAGGCGGTGTCCGCGCTGGAGACGCGCGGACAGGTGCCCTACCCCGACCTGATCGCCGCGGAATCCGGCATGCCCGAGGAGGACATCCACGCCCCGCTGCACCTGCTCACCGAGAAGGGCCTGTTGCACCGGGAGGACTCGCCGATGGCAGGGCTCGACTTCGGCCCGCGGTGGTGTGCCCGCCAGATGGCGTGACCGTCCCGTCCGGTTTGCCGGGGAGCGGCCCGGGTAGCGGTCGGACATGCATGATCGACCGACGGATCGCGGGTCGACGGATCGCGAGTCGGCGGATCGCGGGTCGACGGATCGCGGGTCGACGGATCGCGGGTCGGCGGTGAGCACCGCGCCGTCGCCGGACGGGGACCGGCGCCGGTGGCATGCCCTCGGCGTCGGACTGGTCGCCGCGTTCATGACGCTGCTGGACGTCAGCATCGTCAACGTCGCGGTGCCGTCGGTGGAGAAGGCGCTGCACGCCAGCCCGAGCGACCTGCAGTGGGTGCTCTCCGGGTACGCGCTGACCTTCGGCCTGATCCTGGTGCCGGCCGGCCGGTTCGGCGACGCCCGCGGGCGGCGCAACGCCTTCGTGCTGGGCATCGCCCTGTTCACGCTCACCAGCGCGCTCGCCGGCCTGGCGACCTCCCCCGGCTGGCTGGTGGCCGCCCGGCTGCTCCAGGGCGCCGCGGCCGGCATCGTCAACCCACAGGTCACCGGGCTGATCCAGCAGCTGTTCCGGGGCTCCGAGCGGGGCCGCGCCTTCGGGCTGCTCGGCGCCACCATCGGCATCTCCACCGCCGTCGGCCCGCTGCTCGGTGGGCTGCTCATTCAGCTCGGCGGCGAGGCGCACGGCTGGCGGTGGGTCTTCTTCGTCAACGTGCCGGTCGGCATCGTCGCGGTGCTGCTCGGCTGGCGGCTGCTGCCGTCCCGCCCCACCGGGCAGCCCGACCGGCACCGACTCGACCCGGTCGGGGTGCTGCTGCTCGGCATCGGCGTGGTGTGCCTGCTCCTGCCGCTGGTGCAGCGGGAACAGTGGCACAGCGGCTGGAAGTGGGCGCTCGTGCCGGCCGGACTCCTGCTGCTGGCCGGCTTCGGGCTCTGGGAACACCGGTACGCCCGCCAGCAGACGCCGCTGTTCGACCTGCGGCTGTTCGGGGTGCGGTCGTACACCCTCGGCGCGTTGATCGCGCTGATCTATTTCGGCGGGTTCACCGCGATCTTCTTCATCTTCACCCTCTACCTGCAGAACGGCCTCGGGTACAGCGCACTCGTCGCCGGCCTGGCGATCACCCCGTTCGCCCTCGGGTCCGCGCTGGCCTCCGCCCTCGGCGGCCGGGTCGTCAACCGGTTCGGCCGGCCGCTGGTCGGCGTCGGCCTCGCCGTCGTGGTGCTCAGCCTCGGCGCGGTGGTCGTCGTGCTGCGCGGTACCCCGTCCGGCTCGGTACCGCTGCTGACGGCGGTGCCTCTGCTGCTCGCCGGGCTGGGCAGCGGCCTGGTCATCGCTCCGAACCAGACGCTGACCCTCGCCGAGGTACCCGTTCCCCAGGCCGGCAGTGCCGCCGGGATGCTGCAGACCGGTCAGCGGATCGGTTCGGCCGCCGGCATCGCGGCGGTCGGGTCGGTGTTCTTCTCGTCGCTGTCCAGTACGCGCGGGGACTGGTCGGCCGCCTTCCGGCACTCGCTGCTGCTGGCCACGGGCATCATCGCGCTCGCCCTGATAGCGGCCCTGCTCGACGTGGCGCTGAGCCGCCACGCGGACCACCCCTCGTCGCACCCCCCAGCCCACTCCTCGGCCACCGACGGCCCCTGACGCCCGTCCCCGCCTCCTCGCCGCGTTGATCATGAGGTTACCGGCGGTGTGGATCTCCTCCACTGCCGCCAACCTCATGATCAACGCGGTTGGGCGGATGGGGTGGGGAGATCTTGGACGGTTGGGGTCAGCTGTGGACGGCAACTGTCCAAGATTCGGATACGCCGCTGGCCGGCACCCCGTGAGGGGTGCCGGCCAGCGTTGCTTGCTTGCGGGGTCAGCTGTTCCAGTGCGTGGCGACGAGGTCGGCGGCCTGCTGCTCCCACTGGGCGTAGGCGTCCGGGTACGCGGAGACCT
>NZ_JBAKHO010000078.1:0-17081 GCF_036902735.1 Micromonospora lacuserhaii
CGGCGGGCCGGGCGCGACGGGTGGGCCCGGCGCGACGGGTGGGCCGGGCGCGACGGCACGGCCGGGTGTCTCGCCGTCGCCGGACCGGACCGCGCCCCCGCCCTGGCCGGGGCGGCTGCCACCGCCCGCGCCGGCAGTGGTGCTGCCCAGCCCGCTCGCCGCTACCGTGCACGACGCCACCGGCGAGCCGGTCGTGGTCAGCGCCCGGCTCGCGGTGAGCGCCCCGCCGGCCCGGCTGACCGTCGGCACGGGCCGACCGGCCGAGATCGTCGGCTGGGTAGGCCCATGGCCGGTGGACGAGCGGTGGTGGGCCCCCGCCGAGGCCCGCCGTCGGGCCCGGTTCCAGGTCTGCCTGGCCGACGGTGCCGCCCTGCTGCTGGCGGTGGAGGCCGGCCACTGGCTGGTCGAGGCGATCTATGACTGAGCGGTGGCCCGGGCCCGACGCGCTTCGCCGGACTGCCCGCGCCGTTGCCCGCCCGGCCCGCCCCGCGCCGGCCCGGTCCGCGCCGGTCGGGTCCGCGCCGCGGAGATGTTTCCCCGTGAGCGGTATGACGGAGAGTCATAAATATGACCCAGCGTCATACCGCTCACCGGGGAATCCGTTCTCGCCGGCGATGACCCCGGCTTACCGCGCGCCCGGCAACGCGCCCGGAAGCGCGCCCGGAAGCGCGTCCGGCAGCGCGCCCGGAAGCGCCCCCGGAAGCGCCCCCGGTGGGCGGCCATCGCCCGCCACCGTCGCCGGGGCGGCCGGATGAGCTTCCACAACCCGAAGCTGCCCTGGTCGGAGCTGGAGCGGGTGCTGTCCGGGCGGCCCGCCGACGGCGGGGCGGCCGACCGGTCCCGGGGCGGGCGGCCGCGCGAGGAGCGGCACCTGCACGTGGTGGATCCGCTCGCCGTCGACGCCGACGGCGGGGACTCCCCGGCGTGGAGCCGCAAGCGCCAGCAGTACGAGGCGCCCGAGCTGCCCCGCCCCGACGGCACCGTCCCGTACGCCGAACTGCACGCGCACTCCAACTTCAGCTTCCTCGACGGCGCCAGCCATCCCGAGGAGCTGGCCGAGGAGGCCGCCCGGCTGGGGCTCACCGCGCTCGCCGTCACCGACCACGACGGCTTCTACGGTGTGGTCCGGTTCGCCGAGGCGGCCCGCGAGCTGCACCTGCCGACGATCTTCGGCGCCGAGCTCTCCCTCGGGCTGCCCGGCCCGCAGAACGGCGAGCCGGATCCGCTGGGCCGGCACCTGCTGGTGCTCGCCCACGGCCACGAGGGGTACGCCCGGCTGGCCACCACCATCGCCCGCGCGCAGTTGCGCGGTGGCGAGAAGGGCCGACCGGTCTACGGGGAGCTGGAGGAGGTCGCCGAGGAACTGCGCGACCACGTGCTGGTGCTCACCGGCTGTCGCAAGGGGCACGTGCCGGCGGCGCTGCTCACCGAGGGCGTCGACGCGGCGGCCCGGGAGCTGGACCGGCTCACCGCGCTCTTCGGCGCGGAGACGGTGGCGGTGGAGCTGACCGACCACGGGCATCCGGTCGACGCCGACCGCAACGATGCCCTCGCCGAGCTGGCCGGCGCGGCCGGGTTGCCCACGGTCGCCACCAACAACGTGCACTACGCCACCCCGGGCCGGCGCCGGCTGGCCACCACGCTGGCCGCGGTGCGGGCCCGGCGCAGCCTGGACGAGATCGACGGCTGGCTGCCCGCCGCGGCCACCGCCCACCTGCGCAGCGGCGCGGAGATGGCGGCCCGGTTCGCCGCGTACCCGGGTGCGGTGGCCCGAGCCGCCGAGTTCGGCGCGGAACTCGCCTTCGACCTGCAACTGGTCGCGCCCCGGCTGCCGGCGTACCCGGTGCCGCCGGGGCACACCGAGATGAGCTGGCTGCACCACCTGACCATGCAGGGAGCGCGGGAACGGTACGGCCCGCCCGAGGCGCACCCGGAGGCGTACGGGCAGCTGGAGCACGAGCTGCGGATGATCGACGACCTGGGCTTCCCCGGCTACTTCCTGGTGGTCTACGACATCGTCACGTTCTGCCGGGAGCAGGACATCTACTGCCAGGGCCGGGGTTCGGCGGCGAACTCGGCGGTCTGCTACGCGCTGCGGATCACCAACGTGGACGCCGTCCGGCACCGGTTGCTCTTCGAGCGCTTCCTCGCCCCGGAGCGCGACGGCCCGCCCGACATCGACGTGGACATCGAGTCCGACCGTCGGGAGGAGGTGATCCAGCACGTCTACGCCCGGTACGGCCGGGAGCACACCGCCCAGGTCGCCAACGTCATCTCGTACCGGCCGCGGTCGGCGGTGCGGGACGTGGCCAAGGCGTTCGGCTTCTCGCCCGGCCAGCAGGACGCCTGGAGCAAGCAGATCGACCGCTGGGGCTCGGTCGCGTCGGTGGACGTCGAGGACATCCCCGAGCAGGTCGTGGCGTACGCCAACGAGCTGCAGACCTTTCCCCGGCACCTGGGCATCCACTCCGGCGGCATGGTGATCTGCGACCGGCCGGTGATCGAGGTCTGCCCGGTGGAGTGGGGGCGGATGCCCGGGCGCAGCGTGCTCCAGTGGGACAAGGACGACTGCGCGGCGGTCGGCCTGGTCAAGTTCGACCTGCTCGGCCTCGGCATGCTCTCCGCGCTGCACTACGGCTACGACATGATCGGCGCGACCCTCGACCTGGGCGACATGACGCTGGACGACCCCGAGGTCTACGACATGCTCTGCCGGGCCGACTCGGTCGGGGTGTTCCAGGTGGAGAGCCGGGCCCAGATGGCCACCCTGCCCCGGCTGAAGCCGCGCGAGTTCTACGACCTGGTGGTGGAGGTGGCGCTGATCCGGCCCGGCCCGATCCAGGGCGGCTCGGTGCACCCGTACATCCGGCGCAAGAACGGCCAGGAGCCGGTGACCTTCCCGCACCCGCTGATGCGCAACGCGCTGGAGAAGACCCTCGGCGTACCGCTGTTCCAGGAGCAGTTGATGCAGCTCGCCATCGATCTGGCCGGCTTCGACGCGGCCGGCGCCGACCAGCTGCGCCGGGCGATGGGGTCGAAGCGGTCGGTGGAGCGGATGGCGCAGATCGCCGACCGGCTCTACGCCGGGATGGCCGAGCGGGGCATCACCGGGGAGTTGGCCGACGACGTCTACCGCAAGCTCACCGCGTTCGCCAGCTACGGCTTCCCGGAGAGCCACGCGATGAGCTTCGCCTACCTGGTGTACGCCAGCTCCTGGCTCAAGCGCTACCACCCGGCGCCGTTCCTGGCCGCGCTGCTCAACGCCCAGCCGATGGGCTTCTACTCGCCGCAGACCCTGGTCGACGACGCCCGCCGGCACGGTGTGGAGGTACGCCGCCCGGACGTCAACGCCAGCGGCGCGCTGGCGGTGCTGGAGTCCACCCCGGAGACCCGGTGGGGGAGCCAGCCGGGGGAGCCGCCGCACGCCTGGGGGCTGGGCGGTCCGGCGGTCCGGCTCGGGCTGGGCGCCGTGCGTACCCTCGGCGAGGACGTGGCCGAGCGGATCGAGACGGAGCGGACGGCCAACGGGCCGTACCGGGACATGCCGGACCTGGCCCGGCGGGTCGGCCTGACCGCCGCGCAGCTGGAGGCGCTGGCCACCGCGGACGCCTTCGCCTGTTTCGGGCTGACCCGGCGGCAGGCGCTCTGGGCCGCCGGCGCGGCGGCCCAGGACCGGCCGGGTCGACTGCCGGGCACGGTGACCGGGACGGCGGCGCCCACCCTGCCCGGCATGGAGGCGGTGGACCGCCTCGTCGCCGACGTCTGGGCGACCGGGCTGTCGCCGGAGAGCCACCCGGCCCGGTTCATCCGGGACCGGCTGGACGCCCTGGGCGCGGTGCCGATCGCCCGCCTCGGCCGGGTCGAGCCCGGCCAGCGGATCCGGGTCGGCGGGATCGTCACCCACCGGCAGCGGCCGGCGACCGCGGGCGGGGTCACCTTCCTCAACCTGGAGGACGAGACGGGGATGCTCAACGTCACCTGCTCGCCGGGCCTGTGGCAGCGCTACCGCCGGGTGGCCCGGACCAGCGCCGCGCTGGTGGTCCGCGGCCGGTTGCAGCGGCACGAGGGCGTCACCAGCCTCACCGCCGACCGGCTGGACGCGATCGAGCCGCCGGTCGCCCCGGCGTCCCGGGACTTCCGCTGAGCCGAGTGATCCACATTACGGTTTCCGGGGCCGGAAGGAGGGACACTTCCAGCACGTGCGGGCAGAGTGGCCCGCTCGCCGCAAGGGGGAAGACCAGTGACGGGGAACAGCACGTACACCGGATTGGCGAACGCCCGGCGCACCCGGCTCGGTGCCGGCTGGACGCCGGCGCAGGACGCCGAGCCGCGTGAGTACCAGATCACCGACGGACCGGTGGCCAACGCCCAGCGGTCCCGCGCGGAGGAGGACCCCGCCGGCGGCGGCGAGTCCTGACCTGATCGAAGACCGGTACCACCTACGGGGGGTCGGTTGGCGCGGATGACTAGGCTCGTCGGGGTGGAGCAGACCCGAGGCCGGTTCACCGGGCCGCCGCTGACCCCCCGTACCGCTGTCATCTGGTCGGTGCTCGCCGCCGAGCTGGACCGTCGCGCCGGCGACGAGCTGGCCGTGCTCGACGTGGGCGGCGGCACCGGCGGGTTCGCCGTGCCGCTGGCCCAGGCCGGGCACCGGGTCACCGTCGTCGACGCCAGCCCCGACGCGCTCGCCGCGCTGACCCGCCGGGCCGCCGAGGCCGGGGTCGCCGACCGGGTACGCGCCGTCCAGGGCGACGCTGACGCGATGGCCGGGCTGGTCGAACCGGCCGGCGCCGACCTGGTGCTCTGCCACTCCGTGCTGGAGGTGGTGGACGACCCGGCGCCGGTGGTGGCCGCGCTGGTCACCGCGCTGCGTCCCGGGGGTGCGGCCAGCGTCCTGGTCGCCGGCCGGGCCGCCGCCGTGCTGGGCCGGGCGATGAACGGCCACCTGGACGTCGCCGCCGCGCTGGCCGCCGCCCCGGACGGCTCCGCCGGGCCGCGGGACACCCTGCGCCGGCGTTTCGACGCCGAGGGCGCCGCCGCGCTGCTGCGCGCCGCCGGTCTCACCGTGGAGGAGATCCACGGGGTACGCGTCCTCGCCGACCTGCTCCCCGCCGCGGTGGCCGACGGCCAGCCGGCTGCCCTGGTCGAGCTGGAACGGGCCCTGGCGGCCCGCCCGCCGTACCGGGATCTCGCCGCCCAGCTGCACCTCTTCGCCCGCCGGCCGGCATGACCGGTCCCGGCCCGACCGCCGACCCCCTCGCGGTGGTCCCGCCGCGCTACGGCGGCGGAAGCCTGGCCGACGTGCTGCCCAGCGCGCTCGCCGTGCTCGGCGTGCCCGGGGCGGTCGACCTGCTCGGGTTGACCCCGTCGCTGGCCGGGGTGCGCCGGATCGCCGTCCTGCTCGTCGACGGGCTCGGCTGGTACCAGATCCCCACCGCCGCCCGGTACGCGCCGACCCTGGCCGGCCTCGCCGCGACCGTGGGCCGGCCGCTGACCTCGGGCTTCCCGTCCACCACCCCGACCAGCCTGGTGTCCCTGGGCACCGGCGTCGCCCCCGGGGCGCACGGGGTGCTCGGCTTCACCGTCCGGGTGCCCGGCACCGAGCGGGTGCTCAACCACATCGAGTGGGACGGCGACCCGGAGCCGCTGCGCTGGCAGCCGGTCCGTACCCAGTGGGAGCGGGCCCGGGCCGCCGGCGTGGCTGTCACCGTGGTGAGCCGCCCGGAGTACGCCGGCAGCGGGCTGACGCTGGCCGCCAACCGGGGCGGCGACTACCGGGGGGCCGCGGGGGTGGACGCGCTGGCCGCGACGATGCTCGCCGCGCTGGCCGCCGGCGCCGGCCCGACCCTGGTCTCCGGCTACCACCCCGACCTGGACCGGCACGGCCACCTCACCGGCGTCGACTCGGTGCCCTGGCGGATCGCCGCCGCCGAGGTGGACGCGCTGCTCGCCCGCCTGGTCGACGGGCTTCCGCCGGACGCCGCGCTGCTGGTCACCGCCGACCACGGGCAGCTCGACGTGCCCGCCGCGCACCGCTTCGACCTGGACACCGATCCCCGGCTGCGGGTCGGGGTGCGGGTGGTCGCCGGCGAGCCCCGGGTGCGCTATCTGCACGTCGCACCGGGCGCGGTCGACGACGTGGTGGCCGCCTGGTCGGCGGTCCTCGGGCCGGCCGCCCGGGTGCGGACCCGGGAGGAGGCGGTCGCCGACGGCCGGTTCGGCCCGGTGCCCGAGGAGCACCTGCGGCGCATCGGCGACGTGGTGGTGACCTGCCGCGGCACGTACGCGGTGCTCGCCACCCGCTCCGAGCCGCCGGCGGTGTCCCGGCTGGTGGCCTACCACGGGGCGGACACCGCGGCGGAGATGACCATCCCGCTGCTGGTGGTCCGGGGCTGACCGGCGGAACTGTCGTACCGGCCGGCTAGCCTGCTGCAATGGGTCGGAGCCAGTCGTTGCCGCGCGGCGGTGACCCACGCTTCGGGCCGGACGCGGACGATGCCGGCAGTCCCATCCTGCACGTCGACATGGACGCCTTCTTCGCCTCGGTCGAGGTGCGCCGCCGTCCCGAGCTGCGTGGCCGGCCGGTGGTGGTCGGCGGCGTCGGGCCGCGCGGGGTGGTCAGCTCCGCCAGCTACGAGGCCCGGCGGTACGGCGTCCGCAGCGCGATGCCGACCATGCGGGCCCGGGCGCTCTGCCCGCACGCGATCTACCTACCGCCCGACTTCGCGCAGTATTCGGCGGCGTCGGCGGCGGTGATGCAGATCTTCCGGGACGTCACCCCGCTGGTCGAGCCGCTCTCCACGGACGAGGCGTTCCTCGACGTGGCGGGCGCCCGACGGCTGTTCGGGTCGCCGGCCGCGATCGCCCGCCTGATCCGCGGGCGGGTGGCCGCCGAGCAGGGGCTGACCTGCTCGGTCGGGGTGGCGCCGAGCAAGTTCGTGGCCAAGCTCGGCTCGACCCGGGCCAAGCCGGACGGCCTGCTGGTGGTGCCCGCCGACCGGGTGCTGGAGTTCCTCCACCCGCTGCCGGTCGACGCGCTCTGGGGCGTGGGGGAGCGTTCCGCCGAGACCCTGCGCCGGCTCGGCCTGGGCACCATCGGCGACCTCGCGGAGGCACCCTTCGGCATGCTGCGCAAGGCGCTGGGCGAGGCGTCCGCGACCCACCTGCACGAGCTGGCCTGGGGGCGGGATCCGCGGTCGGTCAGCCCGGAGCACGTGGAGAAGTCGATCGGCGCCGAGGTGACCTTCGACGCCGACGTGGACGACCCGGCGCAGATCCGCCGGGCCCTGCTGGCGCTGAGCGAGAAGGTGGGCGTCCGGCTGCGCCGGGCGGGGCAGGTCGGGCGGACGGTGTCGCTCAAGGTGCGGATGGCCGATTTCCGCACGGTCAACCGATCCCGCACCCTTGCGGTGCCGACCGACGTGGCCCGGGAACTCTTCGACACGGCCTGGGCGCTCTGGACCGCTCTCGATCCCGGGGAGCGGATCCGCCTGGTGGGCGTACGGGCCGAGGGGCTGGCGGCCGCGGCCGAGACCCCGCGGCAGCTCGCCCTCGGCGCCCCGGAGCACGGCTGGCGGGAGGCGGAAGCGGCCGCCGACGCCGCAGCTGCCCGTTTCGGGCGGTCCGTCATAGGTCCGGCCAGTCTGCTACGGACGCGGGATCCCCGACGCGGCGAAAATCAACCCCACCCGTAGGTCGTCCCGCTTTCCGACGCGCGACCCCCCTCGTAGACTTGGCGGTAAGCAGCCGGTTGGCTGTCACGGTCTGTCGGCCCGCCCGGGCCGACCAACGTGACCGGGGAGGAGTGCCGTGCCGCTCTCGGAGCACGAGCAGCGGCTGTTCGAGCAGATCGAGCGGTCGCTTGCCGAGGATCCCAAATTCGCCTCGGCCGTGCGCGCCAGCGACCCGCGTTTCCACGCGCGGCGTCGCCTGCTCGTCGCCGCGGGCGTGGTCGTTGTCGGCCTGGCCCTGTTGGTCTACGGCGCGGTGATCAAGACTCCGCCGCTGGCAGTGGTGGGCTTCGTCGTCATGCTGGCCGCGCTGGGCTACGCGGTGCAGTCGCACCGCCGGGCCCAGTCACCCGACCTGCACGTGGTGGGTGGCACAACGAGTCGTCGCCGTCCGCGCGGGCGGGCCGGTCGGCGGCCGTCGTTGCTGGACCGCATGGAGGACCGGTGGCGGCAGCGCCCGGAGGGACATCGCTGATCGCCGTCCACCGCTGAGGTGGAGGGCATCACCGCGACGGTGGGTGCCGGACGGGGTCCGGCCACCTCCGTCGTTTCCGCGCGTCCGGACAGACCGTGCCCTCGCCGGCCGCGCATCCATGACGGCCGCGCATCCGTGACGGCTGCGCATCCGTGACGGCGCGAATCCGCGGCGCGCACTCGTGACGGCCGCGGGAAAGAGTGGCCCGCCGGCCCGACCGAGGGTCGGACCGGCGGGCCGGAACGCGGATCAGGCGCGGCGGGCCGACCGGTCGGCCAGCACCCGACGCGGGTTGAAGCGCAGCAGCCGGTTACGGGCCCGGCCGCCGCTGGCCACCAGCCGGGACGACGAGTCGCCCAGCGCGAGCCGCCAGCGCAGCAGCACCGACGGCGGCAGCACCGCCGCGAGCAGGCGGGTACGCCGGTCGGCCCGGGCCGCGAGCGTGTTCCGGACCGTACGCAGCGCCGGGTGCAACGGCTCGCCGGTCAGCGGGTCGCGGGCGTACCGGGCCCGCTCCTCGGCCCGGCCGAGCAGGCGTACCGCCGAGGCCGACCCCGCGTCGTCACCGACGGCGTCCCGGACCAGGCGCTCCGCGGTGGCCCGCGGGGTCTCCGTCCGGTCGACCCGGACCCGGTAGTCGACCAACGTGTCGATCAGTTCGTCCCAGGCGGCGTGTGCGTCCGCCCGGGCCCGGTCGGCGTCCGCCCCGAGCACCACCATCGTGGTGGCCCCGCCGCTCTCGGCGTCGGCCGCCATCGCGGTGGGCGCCGGCACCGTGCGGGCGTGCCGCCGGCGCCGCAGCGACGCCCGGCGCAACGCCGGGACGGCGAGCAGCGCCAGCAGGGCGAGCAGCGCCCCGGCCGTCCACCACGGCCAGGTCGGCGCGCGTTCGACCGGAGCACCGGTGGCCGCGTCGAAACCGGTGTCGGCGTCCTTGTCGGCGGCGTCGTCCCGCTCCGGTCCGGCCGAGGCGGCGGGGTCGTCGGGGACGGCTCCCGGCGCGGCGCTGTCCGAGGGCTCCGGGTCCGGCGCGTCGCTGTCCGGCGCCCAGGCCGACCGGGTCGAGCCCTGCACGCCGTACGCCGGGGTGGCGTCGAACGGCACCCAGCCGATCCCGTCGAAGTAGACCTCCGTCCAGGCGTGCAGGTTCCGGTTGGTCAGCACGTACGTGTCGCCGTCGGTGTTGCTGCCGCGGGTGAAGCCGAACGCCACCCGGGCCGGGATGCCGGCGGCCCGGACCAGCCAGGCCATCGCCGCCGCGTACTGCTGGCAGTAGCCGACCTTGTTGGTGAGGAAGTTGACGATGTCCTGGCCGCTGGTGCCGCCCTTGGTGCTCAGCGAGTAGCTGAAGCCGTTCTCCCGGGAGAAGTAGTCGTAGATCGCCCGGACCTTGTCGTAGTCGGTGGTCTTCCCCTCCACCAGCCGGGAGACCACCCGCTCGACCTCCTGCACCGCCGGCGTCCGGGTCTGCTGCAAGGCGATCGGGTGCTCGGCCGGCAGCGACCTCGCCTTGCGCAGCGTGGCCGGGGAGTACGACGAGCGCACGTAGTCGAACGAGTAGCGCTTGCCGCGGGAGTTGTCCCGGTTGGAGAAGACCACCCCCATGTTCGGGTCGTACGACCAGTTACCGTTGAGCCCGTCGGTGCGGACCGGGTCGGCGTAGACCGGCAGCAGCGACATGTTGAGGTTGCGGGTCACCTCCACGGTGGCCCGGTACGTCTGCTGCTCCACCCCCGGCCGGGCCCGGTCCGACGGGTCGGGCAGCTGCCGGTTGACCGGCCGGCCGTTCGGGTTGCGCCCCCGGAAGCCGTCCGGGCGCAGCTCGTCGGCGACGCCGAAGCGCAGGTAGAACGGGCTCGGCTCGTTGGTGTTGACCTTGACCATCTCGGTCACCGTGGACTGGTTGAGCTGCCCGCTGAGCGAGGCGAACAGGTCGATCCGGCCCGGGCTGCCGCCCTGCCCGGTCCGCCCGTTGCCGGTGCCCTCGCCGGCCGTGTTGAACCGGTCCAGCAGCCCACCGGTCATCCCCGGCACGGCCAGCGGCAGCACCACGGCCAGCGCCACGCCGACCACCGCGAGCCGCCGCCCGGCGGCGGCGAGCGGGGAGGACTCCCAGACGTCGACGTCGCGCCCCTCGCCGGTGAACCGGCGGCCGAACCGGCGGACCCGGTCGACGTTGTCGGTGACCAGCAGCCACAGGTAGCCGCAGGCGCCGACCACGAACGGCGTCGCCGGGACGCTGTCCACGTAGACCGCCACCGGCACCGAGTAGATCGCCAGCATCGGCAGGCCGGCCAGCGCCGGCCGGCGCAGCCCGACGGCCAGCACGTCGACCAGGATCGCCACGCCACCCACGCCGAGCACGGTGATGAACAGCAGTGGCGTGGTGTCCGGGACCTCCACGCCGTAGGAGCGCATGTCGGTCAGGGACCCCTGGAGCAGGTCGCCGAAGTGGGCCACCGTGCCCGGGGTGGGCAGGAAGGCGACCAGCTCGGTGCCGCCGGGGAAGAGCCAGGTCAGGGCGAGCAGCAGCCCGGCGAGCATGCCCAGCACCTGACCCCAGAGCGGGGCCCGGACCAGCCGGGTCAACGCGGCCACCCCGGCCACCACGGCGACCGCGATGGCCGCCTCGATCAGCCAGGTCCAGCGTTGGAAGATCGACGACAGCGGCGCCGCGGCGAGCAGCGTCGCCGCGGCGGCCACGAAGCCGAGGTTCCGGGAGGCGATCACGCCTTCCTCCTTCTCATCGGACGCCGCCGGCCACCGTCTCGGCCAGCGCCGCACGCAGCGCGAAACCCTGCGAGCCGCGGGCCGCCTGCGGCCAGAGCGCCGGCAGCCGGCCGTCGTGGTCGACCCCGATCACCCGCCAGCCGCCCTGCAACAGGGCGAGCGCGGCGGCGCCGTGGGTCTGCTCGGCCTCGAACCGGGCCTTCTCCGGCAGGTTCAACCAGGTGGAGCTGTTCAGCAGGAAGCCGACGCAGGTCGCGCCGTTGCCGCGCAGCCCGGCCAGCAGCTCCGCCTCGGTGGTGCTCAGCGAGCCGACGAGCGCGATGATCAGCCCGCCGTCGGCCCGCTGCCGGACCCGCTGCACCAGGCTCGCGACGTCGCCGCGCTGGTCGAGCCGGACGTCGGCGAGGTGGTCGAGGAGCACCCCGTCGCCGGCCGCCTCGGTGGCGTCGACATCCGCGCCGGAGCCGGTGACCAGGCGCAGCTTGTAACCGGCCTGGCGCAGGTGCACGGCGATGCTCGCCGCGGCGGAGACCGCACACTCGAAGCTCGCCGTCGGCCCGTCGCCGCGGTGGCCGTACGCCCGGGTGTCCAGCACCACGGTGGCCCGGCTCTCCCAGGGCTGCTCCTCCCGCCGCACCATCAGCTCACCGGTGCGGGCGGTCGACTTCCAGTGCACCCGGCGCAGGTCGTCGCCCCTGCGGTACTCCCGGGTGGCCGCGTCGTCCTCGCCGTGCACGGCCACCGACCGGGCCCGGCTGTCGCCGCTGCCGGCGTACTCGCCGGGCAGCCGCACCGAGGGCAGCGGCGTGACCTGCGGAATGACGGTCAGGCTGTCGGTGCTGGGGAAGGCCCGGCTCAGCTCGCAGAGCCCGAACGGGTCGGTCATCCGGACCACCAGTGGCCCCACCTCGTAGCGGCCCCGTACGTCGGCGCGGACGGTGTACGCCACGGAGCTGGCCTGGTGCGCGCCGAGCCGCTCCAGCACCACCCGGGGACGGCTGCCCAGCGCGTACGGCAGCCGGTCCTCGAGCAGCAGGGTGCCGGTGGGCAGCCGGGACAGGTTCTGCAACCGCAGCACCACCCGGGAGCTGGCGCCCACCGGCACCCGGTGCGGCTCCAGCGAGCGGTTGCAGGCCAGCTTGTAGCGGCTGCGTCCGACGTAGAGCGCGGCGAGCAGCGGCAGGATGGCCAGCAGTACGGCCACCCGCAGCAGGTCCCGCTCGCCGAGGATGGCCGAGGAGACCGCCGCCGCGACCGCGGCCGCCAGGAACGAGCGACCGCGGGTGGTCAGCCCACGCAGCCCGTCGCGCACGTCACGGCCTCCGCGGCTCGTACGGCCCGCGGCCGTTGCCGGTGGCCGGCCGCGGCGGGTCGTACTGGGTGCGCTTGCGCTCCTGCGGCAGCGCCAGCCGGTGCACCAGGTCGGAGACGATCGCGTCGGTGGTGCGGCGGGCCAGCTGGGCGTCGGCGGTCGGGATGATCCGGTGCGCCAGCACCGGCACCGCCAGGGCCTGGAGGTCGTCCGGCAGGACGTAGTCGCGTCCCTCCAGCGCGGCGACCGCCCGCGCGGTGCGCAGCATCTGCAGGGTGGCCCGCGGGGAAGCGCCCAGTCGCAGGTCGGGGGCCTCGCGGGTGGCGGTGACCAGGTCGATGGCGTACTGCTTGACCGCGTCCGCGACGTGCACCTGGCGGACGGTGGCGATCAGCCGGCGCACGGTGTCGGCGTCGGAGACCGGGCGCAGCTCCTGCAACGGGTCGGCCGCTCCGTGACCGTCCAGCATGGCCAGCTCGGCCTCCGGGCCCGGGTAGCCCATGGCGATCCGGGCGGTGAACCGGTCGCGCTGCGCCTCCGGGAGGGGGTAGGTGCCCTCCATCTCGATCGGGTTCTGGGTGGCGATCACCATGAACGGCGTCTGGAGCTGGTAGGTCACGCCGTCGACGGTGACCTGCCGCTCCTCCATGCACTCCAGCAGGGCGGACTGGGTCTTCGGCGAGGCCCGGTTGATCTCGTCGCCGACCACCAGGTTGGCGAAGACCGCGCCGGGCCGGAACTCGAAGTCGTGCGTCTCCTGGTTGTAGACGCTGACCCCGGTGACGTCGCTGGGCAGGAGGTCGGGGGTGAACTGGATCCGGCGCACGGAGCAGTCGATCGAGCGGGCCAGGGCCTTCGCCAGCTTGGTCTTGCCGACCCCGGGCACGTCCTCGATGAGCAGGTGGCCCTCGGCGAGCAGGACGGCCAGGGCGAGCCGCACGGTGGCCGTCTTACCCTCGATGACCTGCTCGATGTTGGTCACGATGGCCTCGCTGGCGGCGCGGAACTCGTCGTGCGGCAGTGCGCCGCCCACCTCGTCCCAGGTCTGTTGTGTCACGGGCCTCCTCCTCGTCGCCGGAACGGCAGCTCTGTAAAGAGCACCTGGACCCGCCGTTGGGTTCGCGACGTCGAGCCTCGTTTGCCGCAGAAATCTCACTGGCCTCTCAGGCTAACCATGTTTGTCGTGATCGCCGACCCCCGCAGGCGGTCGGCCGGTTACGCCCCGAATATTCGTCAGGACGGGGGACCCGGAGGGCGGCCGGCGCTCACGCCCGGTGATCTCTGCCGGTGGCGGGCCCTTACCGGCTGGCCCGGCGGGGTACACTCACGCCTATGGCCGGAGTCTTCCTGCTTCTTACCGGGCCGTGCTGATGCGCTGACGCGCGACAGCACGGCGGCCCCTCCTGCGCGAGGGGCTTTTTTGTGCCCGCAGCAGGGCTCCCCATATCCGACTTGCGCCAAGGAGACGCCATGAGTGAGGCAGCCGCACCGGCGGGCGACATTCCCCCGTACCGGTACACCGCGGCCCTGGCCGACGAGATCGAGCGCCGGTGGCAGGACACCTGGGAGCGGGAGGGGACCTTCCACGCCCCGAACCCGACCGGTCCGCTGGCCGATCCCGACCACCCCCGGGCGGGCGCGGAGAAGCTGTTCGTGCTCGACATGTTCCCGTACCCCTCCGGCGCGGGGCTGCACGTCGGCCACCCGCTGGGCTACATCGGCACCGACTGCTTCGCCCGCTACCAGCGGATGGCGGGGCGCAACGTGCTGCACGCGATGGGCTTCGACGCGTTCGGCCTGCCCGCCGAGCAGTACGCGGTGCAGACCGGGACCCACCCGCGGACCACCACGGTGGCGAACATCGCCCGGTACAAGGAGCAGCTGCGCCGGCTGGGCCTGGCCCACGACGAGCGGCGCTCGGTGGCGACCATCGACACCGACTTCTACCGCTGGACCCAGTGGATCTTCCTGCAGATCTTCAACTCCTGGTACGACGCGGACGCCCAGCGGGCCCGCCCGATCGCCGAGCTGATCGCCGAGTTCTCCGGCGGCGACCGGCCCACCCCGGACGGCCGCCGGTGGGCCGAGCTGACCGTCGCCGAGCGCCGGCAGGTCATCGACGACCACCGGCTGGCGTACGTCTCGCACGCGCCGGTGAACTGGTGCCCTGGGCTGGGCACCGTGCTGGCCAACGAGGAGGTCACCGCCGACGGCCGCTCCGAGCGGGGCAACTTCCCGGTCTTCAAGCGCAACCTGAAGCAGTGGAAGATGCGGATCACCGCGTACGGTGACCGGCTGCTGGAGGACCTGGACACCCTGGACTGGCCCGAGCCGATCAAGCTGCAGCAGCGCAACTGGATCGGCCGGTCCATCGGGGCGCACATCGACTTCCCGACCGACGTCGCCCCGGTGCGGGTGTTCACGACCCGGCCGGACACCGTCTTCGGTGCCACCTACATGGTGCTGGCGCCGGAGCACGAGCTGGTCGACGCGCTGGCGCCGGCCGCCTGGCCGGAGGGGACGAAGGACGCCTGGACCGGCGGGCACGCCAGCCCGCGGGCGGCCGTCGAGGCGTACCGGAAGTCGGCGGCGGCGAAGACGGACGTGGAGCGGCAGGCGGAGAACAAGGAGAAGACCGGCGTCTTCGTCGGCGCGTACGCGACCAACCCGGTCACCGGCGGGCGCATCCCGATCTTCATCGCCGACTACGTGCTGGCCGGCTACGGCACCGGCGCGATCATGGCGGTGCCCGGTCAGGACGAGCGGGACTGGGACTTCGCCGAGATCTTCGACCTGCCCATCGTGCGTACCGTGCAGCCGTCGGAGGGCTTCGACGGCAAGGCGTACACCGGGGACGGTCCGGCGATCAACAGCGCCGCGCCCGACCGCGGCCTGGACCTGGACGGCCTGGGGGTCGCCGACGCCAAGGCCCGGATCATCGAGTGGCTGGAGGCGAACGGGCACGGCACCGGGGCGACCACCTACCGGCTGCGCGACTGGCTGTTCTCCCGGCAGCGCTACTGGGGCGAGCCGTTCCCGATCGTCTACGACGAGACCGGCGCCGCCATCGCGCTGCCCGAGTCGATGCTGCCGGTCGAGCTGCCCGAGGTGGACGACTTCTCGCCGAAGACGTTCGACCCGGAGGACGCGGCCAGCGATCCGGAGACGCCGCTGTCGCGCCGCCGCGACTGGGTCGAGGTGGAGCTGGACCTGGGTGACGGCCCGAAGCGGTACACCCGGGAGACCAACGTGATGCCGCAGTGGGCCGGCTCCTGCTGGTACGAGATGCGCTACCTGGACCCGACCAACAGCGAGCGCTTCGTCGACCCGGAGAACGAGGCCTACTGGATGGGCCCGCGCTCCGAGGGTGACTGTGGGGGAACCGACCTGTACGTCGGCGGCGCCGAGCACGCCGTGCTGCACCTGCTGTACGCCCGCTTCTGGCACAAGGTGCTGTACGACCTGGGGCACGTATCGTCCTTCGAGCCGTTCCGCAAGCTGTTCAACCAGGGCATGATCCAGGCGTACGCCTTCCGCGACTCCCGCGAGGCGGTCGTACCGGCGGAGGAGGTCGTCGAGATCGACGGCCGCTGGTTCCACGGCGAGACCGAGGTGCGCCGTGAGTACGGCAAGATGGGCAAGTCCCTGAAGAACGTCGTCACCCCGGACGAGATGTCCGAGGCGTACGGCGCGGACACGTTCCGGGTCTACGAGATGTCGATGGGCCCGCTGGAGGTGTCCCGCCCCTGGGACACCCGGGCGGTCGTCGGGTCGTACCGGTTCCTGCAGCGGGTCTGGCGGGCGGTGGTCGACGAGCGGACCGGTGCGCTGCGGGTGACCGACGCGCCGGCCGACGAGGCGACCCGCCGGCTGCTGCACAAGGCGATCGACGGGGTCCGCGCCGACATGGACGGGATCCGGTTCAACACCGCGATCGCCAAGCTGATCGAGCTGACCAACGGGCTGACCCGGCTGGCGGAGACCCCGCGCGAGGTGGCCGAGCCGCTGGTGCTGATGGTGGCGCCGTTCGCCCCGCACCTGGCCGAGGAGCTGTGGCGACGGATGGGGCACCAGGCCTCACTGGCGTACGCGGACTTCCCGACCGCCGACCCGGCGCTGCTGGTCGCCGAGACCGTCACCTACCCGGTGCAGATCAACGGCAAGGTCCGCGGCCGGGTCGAGGTCCCCGCCGACGCGCCCGAGGAGACGGTACGCGCGGCGGCGCTGGAGGCGGTCGCGTCCGCGCTGGCTGGCAAGGAGCCCCGCAAGGTCATCGTGGTGAAGGGCCGGATGGTCTCCGTCGTCGCCTGACGCCGAACCACCCCGAGGGCCGCGACCGTGAGGTCGCGGCCCTCGGTCGTCAGCGCCCCCCGTCACGGATCCCGACGGTGTACGGCCACCACGGTGACCACCGCGGCGACCAGGGACCAGGCTCCGAAGACCGTCCAGAGCCGGCGATGCTCGCCACGTGGCCGTCGTAGTTCGGGCACGGGACGAGGCCGACCAGGCGTTCCCAGGCGGCGAGCGGTTGCGCGTTGTGCACGGCGGCGGTCCAGCGGTGCCGCACGTCGAAGGCCAGCGGCAGGGCGGGCACGCCGCCCGGCGGGGCGACCCTTCCGGCACGCCCTGCCCGTCGCCACTCGCCCGGGGGGTGACGTCCGTGGCGGCGGGTGCGGTGACGAGCGATATGACGCAGCGGAGGGTGACGTCCGTGGCGGCGGTTGCCGTGAGGAGCGATATGACGCAGCGGCATATTTATGGGTCTTGTGATGGATGTGTGGGTCGGGTGGTCATCGGCGGGGTAGTTCGGGTCGGTGGCCGCCGAGGCTGAGCA
>NZ_JBAKHO010000079.1:0-16787 GCF_036902735.1 Micromonospora lacuserhaii
GGCCCGGCCCACCCCCGCCGGGCCCGCCGCCGTCGTGCCGACCCCCGCCGCCGCCGTGCCGACCCCCGCCGCGCCGACGCCGGACGCCCGTACCAGCAGGAAGCGTTAGTCGAAAAGTCTTCACAGAAATTTCTTCCCTTCGCGCCCGGCGGACCCCGTCTGATAGACAGAGGATGGGACTGCGGGGGCCCGGCCGGGAGCGGCCGACACCACCGTGGCGGTGCGTCGGATCCCAGCGTCGGGAGGGGGCCTTCTCGTGGTGACGTCGCCTGAGCTGGACCGGACGATCGTCCTCGGGGATGAGGCCGCCGCGGAGGGCCACCTGGCCCGGATCTGCTTCAAGACCGGGCCACCGGTCTTCACCGGCGTCGAACTGGAATGGACCGTGCACGACGCCGCCGACCCCGCTCGACCGGTGGACCGGGAGCGGCTGCGGGCGGCGCTGGGGCCGTACAGCCCCGTGACACTGGACCCCGCGAGTCCGGCCCGACCGCTCCGGCACGGTGGCACCGTGACCGTGGAGCCCGGGGGACAGGTGGAGGTCTCCACCCCGCCGCGACCCTCCGTCGCCGCGCTCATCTCGGCCACCGAGGCCGACATCGCCGAACTGACCCTCCTGCTGGATCGCGCCGGGCTGGTGCTCGGCCGCACCGGCATCGACCCGTGGCGGCCCCCCCGACCCGTCGTCGAGACCCCGCGCTACCGGGCCATGCGCTGCGTCTTCGACCGTCGCGGGGCCGCCGGCCGGACGATGATGTACAGCACCGCCGGGCTCCAGGTCTGCCTCGACGCGGGGGAGCCGGCCGAGCTCGCCGCCCGTTGGGCCGCCGTACACGCGATCGGGCCACCGCTGCTGGCCGCCTTCGCCACCGCCGACCGGCACGCCGGGCGGCGCACCGGTTGGGCGTCCGCGCGGATGGCCGCCTGGCTGGGCATCGACCCGGCCCGGACGCGGCCGGTCTGGTCGCCGTACCGGGCGGAGGAGGACCCGGTCGCCGCCTGGACCCGGTACGTCCTCGCCGCGCCGCTGCTCTGTCTGCGCCACGACGGTCCGGACTGGACGCCGCCGGAGGGGGTCACCTTCGCCGACTGGCTCGCCGGCGCGCTGCCCCACCCGCCCACCACGGACGACCTGGAATACCACGTCAGCACCCTGTTCCCGCCGGTGCGCCCGCGCGGCTACCTGGAGATCCGCTACCTGGACGCGCAGCCCGGTCGGGACTGGACGGTCCCGCTCGCCGTGCTGACCGCGCTGCTCACCGGGGCGGAGACCGTCCGGGCGGCCCGGGCGGTCGGCGAGCCGGTGGCCGACCGCTGGCACGCCGCGGCCCGCCACGGGCTGGCCGATCCGTCGCTGGCCGCCGCCGCGGCCGACCTGCTCGACCTGGCGCTGGCGGCGCTGCCCGGGCTGGAGCTGCCGGGGCACACCCACGAGGAGACGAGCAGACACATCCGGCGGCGACGCACCGCCGCGGAGAGGGGACACCGGTGACCGGTACGACCACCGAACGGCTCGGCGCCGAGCAGCTACGCAGCCGGATCGCCGCGGAGCTGGAGCGCACCCGCGCCCGGACCACGCTGCTGACCGACGCGGTCGACGAGGACGACCTGATGCGCCAGCACTCGCCGCTGATGTCCCCGCTGGTCTGGGACCTCGCCCACGTGGGCAACCAGGAGGAGCTCTGGCTGGTCCGCGACGTGGGCGGGCGCGAGCCGGTCCGGCACGACATCGACGACCTCTACGACGCGTTCAAACAACCTCGCCGGGACCGACCCGCGCTGCCCCTGCTGCCGCCGGCCGAGGCGCGGGCCTACCTCACCACCGTCCGGGACAAGGTCCACGACCTGCTGGACCGGGTGCCGTTCACCGACCGTCCGCTGCTGGTCGACGGGTTCGCCTTCGGGATGATCGTCCAGCACGAGCAGCAGCACGACGAGACCATGCTCGCCACCCACCAGCTGCGCTCCGGCCCGGCGGTGCTGAACGCGCCCCCGCCGCCCGAACCGGTGGCCCGGGTCGGCGGCGAGGTGCTGGTGCCGGCCGGCCCGTTCACCATGGGCACCGACACCGACCCGTGGGCGCTGGACAACGAGCGCCCGGCGCATGTCGTCGACCTGCCGGCGTACGTCATCGACGCGGCCCCGGTCACCAACGGCGCCTACCGGCAGTTCATCGCCGCCGGCGGGTACGACGACCCGCGCTGGTGGAGCGCGGCGGGATGGCGGCACCGCGCGGAGGCGGGGCTGACCGCGCCGATGCACTGGCGTCGGGACGGCGACGGCTGGGCGTACCGGCGGTTCGGCCGCTGGTCGCCGGTACGCGACGACGAGCCGGTGGTGCACGTCTGCTGGTACGAGGCGGAGGCCTTCGCGGCGTGGGCGGGCAAGCGGCTGCCCACCGAGGCGGAGTGGGAGAAGGCGGCCCGCTGGGACCCGGCGACCGGCCGGTCCCGGCGCTACCCCTGGGGCGACGAGGACCCGACCACCGCCCACGCCAACCTGGGGCAGCGGCATCTGTGGCCGGCGCCGGTGGGGGCGTACCCGGCGGGGGCCTCGCCACTCGGCGTGCACCAGCTGATCGGCGACGTCTGGGAGTGGACCTCGACCACCTTCCACGGCCATCCCGGGTTCACCGCCTTCCCCTACCGGGAGTACTCCGAGGTCTTCTTCGGCGACGACTACCGGGTGCTGCGCGGCGGCTCGTTCGGCACCGACCGGTCGGCCTGCCGGGGCACCTTCCGCAACTGGGACTACCCGATCCGGCGGCAGATCTTCAGCGGCTTCCGCTGCGCCCGCGACGCCCGGGCCGAGGAGGCGCACGGGTGAGCGGGGAGGCTCGCTGATGTGCCGCCACCTGGCCTACCTCGGACCGCCGGTCACCCTGGGCGCGTTGCTGTTCGACCCGCCGTACTCGCTGGCGCGGCAGTCCTGGGCGCCGCGCGACATGCGCGGCGGCGGGACGATCAACGCGGACGGTTTCGGGGTGGGCTGGTATCCCGCCGAGCCGACCCCCGGGCAGCGGCGCGAGCCGGGCCCGGCCACCAGCGCGTCCCGGGGCGCCGGCGAGCCGGTCCGCTACCGGCGGGCCACGCCGCTCTGGAGTGATCCGGCGCTGCCTCAGCTGGCGGCCGTGACCAGCAGCGGGGCGGTGCTGGCCGCGGTCCGGTCGGCCACGGTCGGCATGCCGGTGACGGAGACCGCCGCGGCGCCCTTCGCCGAGGGGCGCTGGCTGTTCAGCCACAACGGGGTGGTCCGCGGCTGGCCCGACTCGACCGTCCCGTTGGCCGCCCGGCTGCCGGTCCGGGACCTGCTCACCCTGGACGCTCCGACCGACGCGGCGCTGCTCTGGGCGTTGGTCCGGGACCGGCTGCGCGCCGGGGCCGACCCGGCCACGGCGATCGCCGCGACCACGGCCGAGGTCGAAGCGGCCGCGCCCGGGTCGCGGCTGAACCTGCTGCTGACCGACGGGCGGACCGTGGTGGCCACCACCGCCGGCCACGCCCTGTCGCTGCGGGTGATGCCGGAGGCGGTGCTGGTGGCCTCGGAACCGCTCGACGACGACCCGGCCTGGCGGTCGGTGCCGGACGGCCAGCTGGTGGTGGGGACCTCGGCGGGGGTGCGGACGCACTCCCTGGTGAAGGCGTGAGCCGCACAAGTTTTCGCGGGTGGAAGACAGGGATGTTCGCCGACGGAAAGGGACACCTCATGAGCGCGGAGCCACTGGAGATCTACCTGGAGGAGCAGGACCTCGGCCGGGGGCTGCGGAAGGACGTACGGGCCGGGTTGACCGACGATCGGAAGTGGTTGCCACCGAAGTGGTTGTACGACGCCCGGGGCAGCGAGCTGTTCGAGGAGATCACCAGGCTGCCGGAGTACTACCCGACCCGGGCCGAGCGGGCGGTGCTGGCCGAGCGGGCGGCGGACATCGCCGCGGTGACCGGGGCGAAGACCCTGATCGAGCTGGGCTCCGGCTCGTCGGAGAAGACCCGGCTGCTGCTGGACGCCTTCACCCGGCGCGGCGGGCTGGGCACCTTCGTCCCGCTGGACGTCTCGGTCAGCGCGCTGCGGCAGTCCACCGAGCAGATCGCCACCGACTACCCGGGGCTGCGGGTCCGGGGCATCGTCGGGGACTTCACCCACCAGCTCGACCGGCTGCCCACCGGTGGCCGACGGCTGGTGATCTTCCTCGGCGGCACCATCGGCAACCTGCTGCCGGAGGAGCGGGCCGACTTCCTGACCGCGATGCGGGCCGCGCTGGAGGCGGGGGACTGGCTGCTGATCGGCACCGACCTGGTCAAGGATCCGGCGGTGACGGTGCCGGCGTACGACGACGCGGCCGGGGTCACCGCCGAGTTCAACCGCAACGTGCTCCGGGTGGTCAACCGGGAACTGGGCGCGGACTTCGACCCGGAGGCCTTCACCCACGTGGCGCTCTGGAACCCGGACCGGGAGTGGATCGAGATGCGGCTGCGGGCGACCCGCCCGATGCGGGTGCACGTGCTGGACCTGGAGGTCGACTTCGCCGAGGGCGAGGAGCTGCGCACGGAGGTGTCGGCGAAGTTCCGGCCGGAGGGGATCGCGGCCGAGCTGGCGGCGGCCGGCTTCACCCGGGAGGAGTTCTGGACCGACCCGGACGGGCTGTTCGGGGTGAGCCTGGCCCGGGCGGACTGACCGCGCCGCCCGACCGGTCCGGCGGCGCCGCGCCGCGGTGACCCCGTTCACCCGACGCCGCGGGCGCCGGGCCGGTCGGCTAGGCTGGCTGGCGCGAAGGGGAGTAGCCCCCAATGTCGTGGTCGACACACTGGCGCGTTCCGCGCCCGGCCACGCGGCCCCGCCGACGGCGGGGCGGGCGAGACCTTCGACTCAGGCTGTTGCAGCCGGGTCGAGGGCGCCCCTGTACCTCCTCCCGGCGTGATCGGGAAGGTTCTCATGGACGGTTTTCTTGCCGCGCTGGTGATCAGCTTCGGCGTCATCTTCGTCGCCGAACTGGGCGACAAGTCCCAGCTCATGGCGCTGACGTTCGCCACCCGGTTCAAGCCGGTGCCGGTGCTCATCGGCATCACGATCGCCACCGCGATCGTGCACCTGGCGTCGGTGGCGATCGGGTACGGGCTGAACGCGGCGCTGCCGACCGGCTGGATCTCGCTGATCGCGGGTCTGGCGTTCCTCGGCTTCGGCGCGTGGACCCTGCGCGGCGACAAGCTCACCGAGGAGGAGAAGCGCAAGGCGGAGAAGACCGGCAAGTCGGCCGTCATCGCCGTCGGCGTCGCGTTCTTCCTCGCCGAGCTGGGCGACAAGACGATGCTCGCCACCATCACCCTGGCCACCAAGTACGGCTGGTTCGGCACCTGGCTCGGCTCGACGCTGGGCATGGTCGCCGCCGACGCCCTCGCCATCCTGGTCGGCCGGCTGCTCGGCCGGCACCTGCCGGAGAAGGCCATCCGGTACGGCGCCGCGGTGCTCTTCGCCATCTGTGGCCTCTGGCTGGTCCTGGAGGCCGTCCAGGAGCTCACCTGACCGTGCCGACTAGTGGCGTCGGGGGCGGGTAACGCTCCCCGGTGACGCTGGACGAACTTCTCCGCCACGGCGACCAGGTAGCCGTCGCCGTGGTGGAGACGGCCGGCGCGGTGGTCATCTTCGTCGGCGCGCTCTGGGCGGCGCTGCGGTTCGTGGTCGAGGGGCTGCGGCATCGCAGTGCCGCCGCCTTCACCCCGATCCGGCTCTCGCTGGGCCGCTTCCTCACCCTGGGCCTGGAGTTCCAGCTCGCCGCAGACATCCTGCGTACCGCGGTCTCTCCCACGTTCGTCCAGCTGGGGCAGCTGGCGGCCACCGCCACCATCCGAACCGCGCTGAACTTCTTCCTGCGCCGCGAGATCGCCCAGGAGCAGCGGCAGGTGCCGGACGCCGGGCGGCCCGGATGACCGCCCTCGCCGCCGCCGTGCTGACCGGGGCGGCGCTGCTGGCGGCGGCCGTCGTGCTGGTCACCAGCGGTTCCTGGCGTACCGCCCTGCGCGTGCTGCTGGACCTGCTGCTCGCCGTCGGGCTGCTGCGCCTGGCCTCCGGCCGCAGTTGGACGGCGCTGGCGACGGCGGCCGCGATCATCCTGCTGCGCCAGCTGCTCTGGGCGGGGCTGTCGGCGCCGACGACTGGGACCGCCGCCCTGCGGGTACGACGATCACCGGCTACGGTCAGCGGCAATACGACAAACGGCACATAACGGGAGGAAACCTCATGAGCAGGCATGACGAGCCGAACGAGTACGGCTTCGCCGGCGAGAGCACCGCCCCCGAGCCCCCGGCCGGCGGCCGGGCGGACGAGCAGGACCGGGCCGAGGCGGTGGCGGTCCCGGGCGACGACTTCACCGAGCCGTACGCCGAGGCGTTGCAGGAGACCGAGGAGACCGACGAGGAACGGGCCGCCGACCGCCGGCGCTGAGCGGGTGACGGGCGCGCACCCCCGCCGGCCGGCGGGGGTGCGCGATGATCCTGGCGGGGGCTCAGCGCTGGCCGGGTAGCGCGCTGATCCGCGTCGCGGGCTCCTCGCAGAGCACGGCCATCCGCTTGATCAGCTCGTCGGGGTCGGCGTAGGGGTCCAGGCCACGGACCTCCTCCGGCGCGAGCGCCGGCACCCGGACGTGTGAGATGAGCGGGTGCAGCGGGCGGCTGTCGACCTCGTCGGCGCCGAAGAGGTCCTCGTGCAGCTTCTCTCCGGGGCGCAGGCCGGTGAAGACGATCCCGGTGGGGGTGTGCGCCTCGGCGGCCAGCCGCCGTGCCACGTCGGCGATGCGGACCGGCTCACCCATGTCGAGCACCAGCGCCTCGCCGCCCCGGCCGACGGTTGCCGCCTGGAGCACCAGGTGGACCGCCTCCTGCACGGTCATGAGGTACCGGGTCACGTTCGGTGCGTGACGGTGATCGGCAGGCCGGCCTCCACCTGCGCCTGGAAGGCGGTGAGGACCGACCCCCGACTGCTCAGCACGTTGCCGAAGCGCACACTCAGGAAGGCCCCGTCGAGCCGCTCCGCGTAGTGGGCCGTGAGCCGCTCGGTGACCCGCTTGCTGTAGCCCAGCACACTGGCCGGGTTGGCCGCCTTGTCGGTGGAGATGTTGACGAACTCGGCCACGTCGCGGCAGGCCTCCAGGACGTTCAGCGTCCCGTACACATTGGTCTTGATCGCCTCGCCCGGATGGCGTTGCAGCAGCGTCAGGTGCTTGAGGGCGGCGGCGTGGAACACGATGTCCGGCTGCCGCTCGGCGATGACGCGGGCGATCTGCTCGGCGTCGCGGATGTCGGCCAGGACCAGCTCCGGGCCGTCCAGCAGGGCCCGGCCGTGCAGGGACATCTGCAGCGCGTGCAGCGCCGACTCGTCCCGGTCCAGCATCATCAGCTCGCCCGGATCGCAGCGGGCGATCTGTCGGCACAGCTCGGAGCCGATCGACCCGCCGGCGCCGGTCACCAGTACTCGGCGACCGGTCAGGCCGCTGCGCTCCACAGCGAGTTCGGCCACCCGCTGGGCCCGACCGAGCAGGTCGGTGATCTGGAGGTCGCGTACGTCGGTGGCGGTCACCGGCCGGGCCAGCAGTTCGCGGACCGGCGGCAGCACCTTGAAGGCCGCGCCGGCCCGCAACGTCCGGCTGCGCACGTCGCGCATCAGCGCCGCGTCGGCGCCGTCGATCGAGAAGATCACGGTGGTGGCCCGGTGCGGCGGACCGCCTCCTCGAGCTGCTCCCGGCCGCCGAGCACCCGCAGCCCCTCCAGGCGCAGGCCCCGCTTGTCCGGGTCGTCGTCGAGCAGTTCCGGTGCCAGCGGTAGGCCGCCCGTCCGCCGGCCATCAGCAGCAGGGCGACCGCGCCCCCGGTCACCGGGACGCTCGCCGGCACGGGACGCGCGGTCAGCGGGCCCAGCGCGACCACCATCACGGCGCTGGCCAGGATGGCGGTGGCGGCCAGGTCGCGGGCCTCGCCGACGCTGCCGATTGGGTGCCGCCCCCGGGCGGTCGAGCGCACCTGCTCGATGGAGGTGTGCACCACGGCGCAGACCAGCGCGGTGGCCACCGCGAGCGCGCACTGCCGGGGGGTGAGCCCGAATTCGTACCGTGCCCAGGGCGCGATCAGAAGGCCGGCGCACCACGCGCCCGCGTCGAGCGTTAGCAGAGAGAGGGCCTTCGCGAGTCGGGTGACCCAGTCACCTCGCGCGATGAAGGGGTGCCGGCCGGGCGGGCTTCGTGGTCCATGGGTTGTCCTCTGCGATTTGTTCCAGGATTGCGAGGAATCGGCTCTGCTACGAAGTTCGATCGTCTACATTCGTTTCGTCGCTTCATCACCTATTCGGGTCGGTTAGATACTGACACGCCGCATACGGACTTTAGGGGGATTTCGTGCAGTTTCAACGGCTAGCCGTCCCGGCGGAACGGAGGGCGTGATGGACGTTCGGACCTGCCTTCGCCTGGTCCGCCGACACTGGTGGATCGTCCTGGTCACGCTCATGCTGGCGGTCGGCTCGGCGGCGCTGATCACCGTCCGCACGCCGCCCCGGTACGTCGCCTCGGTGACCTACTTCGTCACCACCCCGAGCCAGGGGGTCACCGACGCGTACGAGGGCAGCCTCTTCCTCCAGCAGCGCGTCAAGTCGTACGCCGACCTGCTGCACAGCGACCGCCTGGCGCAGAGCGTGGTCGCCGACAACACGATCGGCCTCACCGCGGACGACGTGCAGCGTCGGGTCGCCACCTCGACCGAGACCGGAACCGTCCTGCTGCGCGCCACCGTCACCGACACCGACCAGACCCGGGCGCTGAAGGTCACCGAGGCGCTCTCGGCGAAGTTCGTCGAGTTGGTACAGAAGGTCGAGACCACCGGCGACGGCAAGCCGTCTCCGATCAAGATCGAGGTTGTCGGCGGCCCACGGGTCAGTGCCGACCCGGTCGCGCCCCGGCCCATCCGCAACCTGATCCTCGGCGGCGTGATCGGCCTGCTGCTCGGCGCCGCGCTGGCCGTGCTCCGCGGCATGGTCGACGTGCGGCTGCGCGACGCCGCCGGCCTCCAGCGGGTCACCGGCAGCCCGCTGCTCGGCGAGATTCCCTTCGATGCGGGTGCCAAGGCCGCCCCGCTGATCGTCGGCGATGCCGCCACCTCGGTCCGTGCCGAGGCGGTCCGGAAGCTGCGTACCAACCTGCGCTTCGTGGACGTCCACGAGCCGGCCCGGGTCATCGCCGTCACCAGCGCGCTGCAGGGCGAGGGGAAGACCACGCTCTCCTGCAACCTGGCGATCGCCCTGGCCGAGGCCGGGTGGCGGGTGCTGCTGGTCGACGCCGACCTGCGCCGCCCGAAGGTGGCCGACTACCTCGGGCTCGACGGCGGCGTGGGCCTGACCGACGTGCTGGTCGGCGACGTGCAGGTGGGCGACGTGGTGCAGCGCTGGGGCGAGAAGTCGATGCTGGTGCTCCCGAGCGGCTCGGCCCCGCCGAACCCGAGCGAGCTGCTCGGCTCCAAGGCGATGGCCGACCTGCTGCTCGCCCTGCGGGAGTCCGCCGACATTGTGGTGATCGACACCGCCCCGCTGCTCGCCGTCACCGACGGTGTGGTGGTGGCCGTGCAGGCCGACGGAGCTCTCCTGGTCACCCAGCAGGGGCGGACCTCGCGGACCCAGGTGGCCGCGGCGGCCCGGTCGCTGCACTCGGTCTCGGTACGCCTGCTCGGCTGCGTGCTCAACATGACCAAGGTGGCCAAGGCCGACAAGTACCAGTACGAGGCCTACCGGATCGCCAACACCCGGACGCCGTCGATTCCCGCCGAGCGGACGCCGGCCGCGCGCCGGGGCGAGCACGGCGGGTTCGACGGCGTCGGTGACCGGACGCAGGAACTCAGCCGGTTGCCCCGATGAGCGCCAGCACCGGTCGCATCGACCGTTCGATCTCCTCGGCGCAGCGCCGGAAGTCGGCGGGCGTGCCACCGACGGGGTCCCGCAGGTCGTCCGCGTCCCCGGGGGCGGGTTGCAGCCGCCCCCGGGCGCGGGCGGCCGCCCGCACGGCCGCCCGCAGCGGCGCGTCGACCGGCTCCGCCGGTGGGTCGGCGGCCGCCGCGAGCCGGGCGAACTGGCGTAGCGTGAAGGTCCGGTGCAGCACGCCCGGGGCGAGCGCGGTGCAGGCCGAGCGCTGCCCCCGGGTCGCGGTCAGCACCAGGGTCGCCTCGGCGAGCTGCTCCGGGCGCAGCTCGCGGCTGACGAAGGCGGCCGGGTCGGCGCCGGTCTCCGCGGCGATCTCCGCCGCGTACGGGTGCATCGGGCGGCCGGGCACGGCGTGGGTGCCGGCGCTGGCCACCGCGATCGGCCGGTCGCCGAGCAGGCGCCGGGCGATGTACTCGGCCATCGGTGACCGGCACATGTTGGCATGGCACACGATGAGTACCCGATCGGCCATCACGGTCCCTTTCGTCGTCGGGGTCGCGGGAGGGGGCGCCGCGACGGCGGTGTTCCAGCAGTCGCGGCCGGACGCGGAGGGGGTGCCGGCATCCTATGTGCCGGCGGGCCCCGCCCGCCCCGGTGCCGCGCCGATCCGCAGGACGGGGACACGACGATGAGGATCGGGATCCTGTCGTACCACTTTCCACCGGAGCCGGCCTTCATCCCGGGCAGCCTCGCGGAGGAACTGGCCCGGCGTGGGCACGAGGTCCGGGTGCTCACCGGCTTCCCGGACTACCCGGGCGGGCACGTCTATCCGGGGTGGCGGCAGCGGTGGCGGCACCTGACCCACAGCGAGCGGCTGACCGTGCGCCGGGTGCCGCGCTACGCCGGCGGCGACGGCTCCACCGGCGCGCGGATGGCCAGCTACCTCTCCTTCGCGGGCAGCGCCGCGGTGGCCGGGCGCCGCTACCTGGCCGATGTGGACGTGCTCTACGTCTTCCAGCTCCCGGCGACGACCTTCGCCACCGCCGGCCTGTCGCGACTGCTCGGCCAGGTGCCGACGGTGCTGCACGTGCAGGACCTCTGGGCCGAGGAGGAGGGCACGGGCCCCGAGCGACGGGGCTGGCCCGGTCGGATGGCGACCACCATGCACCGGATGCACCGGGAGGCCGACGCGATCGCGGTCACCGCGCCGTCCATGCGGGACCTGGTCCTCGCCGACGGGGCGGACCCGGAGCGGGTCCGGGTGGTGCTCAACTGGACCGACGAACGGATCTTCCAGCCGGCGCGGCCGAGCCGGGCCGCCCAGCAGCTGATCCGACGCGACGGGCGGTGTGTGGTGATGCACGCCGGCACCATCGGCGTACGGCAGGGGCTGGAGACGGCCGTCCGCGCGGCGGCGGCCCTCGAGGGCCGGATGGACCTGGTGCTGGTCGGGTCGGGTGCGGAGGAGAGGCGGGTGCGGGGGCTCGCCGCCGAGCTGCACGCGGAGAACGTCCGCTTCGTGGAACGCCGCTCGCCGGTCGACATGCCCGACCTCTACGCCGCCGCCGACTACCAGCTGGTGATGTTGCGCGACCTTCCGGAGCTGCGGGGCACCGTCCCCGGCAAGCTCCAGGCCGCCCTGGCCTGCGCCTCCCCGGTGGTCGCCGCGGCGGGCGGTGACACCGTCGAGCTGGTGGAGCGGGCCCGGGCCGGTCTGTCCTGCCCGCCCGAGGACTGGGCCACGCTGGCCGACCGGTTCTGGCTGGCGTCCACCATCCCGGCGGCGGCCCGGGCCGAGATGGGTCGCCGCGGCCGGGAGATCTACCAGCGGGAGATGTCCCTGCACGCCGGCGTGGACCGGATCGAGCGGTTGCTGAGCGACGTGGCGACCGGTCGGCAGCGGGTCCGGTCGCCCGAACGAACTTCCTGAAAGGGACTATCCGCTCTCCGGGTACGAATAACGGCACCTGACGCCAGTTCGTCGTGGTAAGAAAACGATGAATGGTCATTAGTGTCCGTTTTCGGAGCGGAGTAGTGGTGTGGCGGAGAGCCGAATCTCGCGTCGTAGCCGGACGGGACGGCGGCGGCGAAACAGGATCCGTCGCGCCTTGCTCGCCGGCCTGGTCGTCGCGGCGCTGTTGCTGTCGGGGGGCGGCTGGGTCGCCTTCCGGGGCTGGCAGGCCCGCGCCCATCTGCTGAACGCCGCCGGGTTGGCCCGGGAACTCAGCGCGCAGGTGGTCGGTGGCGACATCGAGCGGGCCCGGCGCACCCTGGCCGCGCTCCATGAGCAGGCCGGCTCGGCCCGCGACGACACCGGGGACCCGGCCTGGTGGCTGGGGCAGCGGACGCCGTACGCCGGCGACGACCTGACCGCCGTACGCCAGATCGCGGTGGCCATCGACGACCTGGCCCGCCGGGCCTTCCCGGTGCTGCTGCACACGGACCTGGCCACGCTGGTACCCCGGGACGGGCGGCTGGACGTGGCCCGGCTGCGTACCCTCGCCGCCGAGCTGGGCACGGCGGACACCGCGGTGCGCACGGCCCGGACCAGCCTGAACGCCGTGCCGACCGGGAACCTGGTGACCCAGGTCCGCACCGCCCTGGTCGGCCTGCGCGACGAGATCGACCGGCTGGCCGGCCTGACCGGCGCGGCGGACCAGGGCGCCCGGCTGCTCCCGGCGCTGCTCGGCGCGGAGGGGCCGCGCCGCTACCTGCTGAAGGTGGGCGGCGGTCTGGTCGGCGCTGGCGCGGTCCTGATGCTGGGCGCGTTCGCCTGGCGGCGTCGCGACCGGTTCGGTATGACCCGCTGACCCGGCGCCCCGGGCAGTGCCCGGAACGAGGGAACGGACGCCCGTCGGACCCAGGTCCGGCGGGCGTCCGCCCGCGTCCACGTCCGGACGCGCCGACCCGCCGGGGCGTTCCGGCGGGTCGGCGGGCCGTCAGGGGCAGGCCGGGTAGAGCCGGCGGGTGCCGGTGCCGGCGGCGTACGCGGCCCGGTCGCTGAACCGGCAGCCGAAGTCCGGCGCGGCCACCACCTTCGGGTCGGTCACCGCATCGCCGGCCGGGCGGTGACCGGTGCGTACCCAGGAGACCAGGTCGTCCCAGGCGGCGCCGGCCTCGGCCGAGCTGAACTCACAGTGCTGGGTGGCCCGTACCGCCCGCTGGACGACCAGCCGGCTGCGGCCGTGCCGCGCGGCGTCGCGGGCGTACGCCTGCTCCATCGAGAACGGCACGAAGAGGTCACCGAGGTCGTGCAGGCTCAGCACCGGCGCGGTGGGCCGCCCGGCGATCCGCGGCACCTCGGTCAGCGTCGGCGACAGCCGCTGCCACAGGTTCTCCGGAGCCACCCGCTGCACGGTCGCGTTGACGTCCACCGGGCTGTTCGGGGTGTAGCGGGTGAGCAGGTTGGTGGCGAGCTGCCCCGGCCGCTGGGCCGGGGAGGTCCCGCCGTTGGTGGTGCTGATCGCGAAGAGGAAGTCCTTCCAGACCGCGAAGGACGCCGCCGCGCCCGGCCGCGGGCCGCCGGAGCGGTTGACGGTGATCTCCCGCAGCTGCTTGCCGAGGTCGTTGGTGGTGTCCGGCCCGGTCGGGGTCAGCCCGGCGAGGCCGAGCGCGACCTGGATCCGCGGCACCGCGTTGCTCAGGTAGTCCGGTGGCGTCGGGTACGCCCGGACGCCCGCGAGCGCCTGGGCGACCAGGTTGTAGTCCAGGTAGAAGTCGAGCAGCTCGTGGTCGCCGAGGACCCCGCACATGGGAAACCCGCCGGCGTAGTGGCCGGGGTACTGCTCCAGCGACCGGCCGATGATGTAGCCGCCCATCGACACCCCGGTCAGGTACGTCCGCTTGGGACGCTGGACCGTGCTGGCGAAGAGGTCGCTGAGCTCCCGGGTGCTGACCACGCCGGAACGGATGTCGAAGCCGTTGGTGGTGTACGACGACGCGGCCCAGGCGTACCCCTGGTCGAGCAGGCGCTGGCGCAGCCCGAAGCCGGGCGGCTCCGGGGAGAGCACGGTGGTCTGGCCACGGTAGCCGTGCGCCCACAGGACCAGCTCGCCGTTCCAGTTCGCCGGGGTCTCGATGATGTAGCCGGCGTGCCGGTGCACGCCCTGGCGCACAGTGCTGGGGGAGCCGCCGACGACCAGCGGGGCGAGCGGCGGGTTGCTGATGGTGTAGCCGGGCAACGGCTGCGAGTCGTCGCCGTCGCGGCCGGCGGCGGCGGCCGGGGCCGCGCCGGCGAGCCCGACGGCGAGGGCCAGTGCCGCGCCGGTGGCGAAGAGGCGGCGGAGGGGACGGGTGGAGGAGGACAGCTTCATCGCTCTCCCGGGGACGGTGCCGCCCATCTGGGGCGGCCGGGCGGGACGGTGCCTACCGACCGGTAGCCAACCGAAGCTAGGCCCGCCGGTCGAGCGGTGTCAATGCCCTGCTGACCGAACGGTCAGCCGATTCCGACTGACCGCCCGGTCAGGGCGTCCGGCTCAGACCAGACCGTGCGCCAGCATCGCCTCGGCCACCCGGCGGAAGCCGTTGATGTTGGCGCCCGCGACGTAGTCACCCAGCAGGCCGTGCTCCTCCGCGGTGGCCCAGCAGCGCGCGTGGATGTCCCGCATGGTCTCCCGCAGCCGCTGCTCCGACTGGGCGAAGGTCCACGAGTCCCGGCTGGCGTTCTGCTGCATCTCCAGCGCGCTCACCGCCACCCCGCCCGCGTTGGCCGCCTTGCCCGGCGCGAAGCGCACCCCGGCCCGCCCGAGGATGCGTACCGCCTCCGGGGTGGTGGGCATGTTCGCCCCCTCCACCACCGCCACGCAGCCGCCGGCCACCAGGGCCGCCGCCTCCGCGCCGCCGATCTCGTTCTGCGTCGCGCAGGGCAGGGCCAGGTCGCAGGGAACCTCCCAGACGGTACGACCGGAGACCGCCACCGCGTGCGGCACGTGCCGGACGTAGTCGTCGAGCCGGGCCCGGCGCTCCTCCTTCAGCTCGCGCAGCAGCGTCAGGTCGATGCCCTTCTCGTCCAGCACGTAGCCGTCCGAATCGGAGCACGCCACCACCGTGCCGCCGAGCTGGTGCACCTTCTCGATCGCGTACGTCGCCACGTTGCCGGAGCCGGAGACCACCACCCGCTTGCCGTCCAGGCTGTCCCCGGTCTGCTTGAGCATCTCCTCGGCGAAGAAGACAGCGCCGTACCCGGTCGCCTCGGTGCGCACCTGCGCGCCCCCGTACGACAGGCCCTTGCCGGTCAGCACCCCCGACTCGTACCGGTTGGTGATCCGCTTGTACTGGCCGAACAGATAGCCGATCTCCCGCCCACCGACCCCGATGTCCCCGGCCGGCACGTCGGTCTGCTCGCCGATGTGCCGGTACAGCTCGGTCATGAAACTCTGGCAGAAGCGCATCACCTCCCGGTCCGAGCGGCCCTTCGGGTCGAAGTCCGCGCCGCCCTTGCCGCCGCCGATCGGCAGCCCGGTCAGCGCGTTCTTGAAGATCTGCTCGAAGCCGAGGAACTTGACGATCCCGAGGTAGACCGACGGGTGGAAGCGCAGGCCGCCCTTGAACGGGCCCAGGGCGCTGTTGAACTCCACCCGGAAGCCCCGGTTGACCCGGACCCGGCCGTGGTCGTCCTCCCAGGGCACCCGGAAGATCACCTGCCGCTCCGGCTCGCAGATCCGCTCGATGATCCGGGCCCGCGCGTACTCGGGGTGACGGGCCAGGGCGGGGCCGATGCTCTCCAGCACCTCCCGTACCGCCTGGTGGAACTCCGGTTCCCCGGGGTTGCGGCTGACCACACTGGCGAACACCGACTCGACGGCCTCCGGCATCACCGACACGTCCCTTCCAGGTAGGTGGCGGCCTCGTCGCCGCCACCGGGCCGACGTGGTGCGCCGACCGCCCCGGGGTACGGATCGTCACCCCCGTCCGGTTCACTGGTCGACCGTCCGGTTCACTGGTCGACGTGGACGAGTTGATCTGGGATGCGGCCCGGGCCGCCCGCGGGTGGCTGGACGCCGCGAACGGCACCGACCGGGCCGAGCTGACCTGCCGCATCCTCAAGCTCACCGAGGAGGCCGGCGAGGTCGCCGGCGCGTGGATCGGCATGGTCGGGCAGAACCCGCGCAAGGGCGTCACGCACACCCGGGAGGACGTGGCCGCCGAGCTGGCCGACGTCGTCTTCACCGCCCTCGTCGCCATCGAGAGCCTGGGCCTGGACGCCCGGTCCGCCGTCTCCGCCTGCGCGACAAAGGTCCAGGCACGCATCGCCCCGACCCCCTAGCCCCCGCCCGGCCGCCAACCCCCTCTCCTGATCGTTGATCAGAAGGTTTGGGCACGCTGTGACGCCCGATGAGTGCGCAAACTTCTTGATCAACGGGGTGGTGGTGGCGGTTCCGGGGCCAACCGCGGGTGGGTTGGCGGGATAACTGGCGGGGGTGGGTCGGTTGTCCGGTCTGGGGCCTATGAGCTGGGTCCGCCCTGTGCATGCCGGTTCGCGTCTGCTGTCCGGCGCGGCGGTGTCCCGGCTTCGCCGGGTGCCGGGTATGCGCCGGCCTGGCCTTGAGGTCCCGTGACCGGCGGCACTCTGAGCCTGGAATCGTGGCCGGCCCGCCGTCGTTACATATCCCGTACGACCGCAGTAGCAGCCCCTCCCGGCCTGCCCGGATGGATGCGGTGGCCCCGGAATGACGGCGGGCCCGCGGTCGTTACATCCTCTGCACGACCGCAGTAGCAGCCCCTCCGGCCTGGCCGGGTGGATGGCGAGGCCCCGGAATGATGGTGGGCAGGCGGTCGTTGCACATGGTCCCGGCGCCCGAGCCCCCCGGCTTGTGAAGCCTGCCGGACCTTGAGACTTTCCCCCCTTGCTTTTGAGCGCCCCTGTTCGTGGTGCTTGCCCCACGCGCTGACCCCCCTTGGCGC
>NZ_JBAKHO010000080.1:0-15686 GCF_036902735.1 Micromonospora lacuserhaii
GTCGCGCCCGGCCCACCCGTCGCGCCGGGCCCACCCGTCGCGCCCGGCCCGCCGGGCAGCGGCGGCGGGCCGGGGCGGGCCGGCAGCCGTTCGTCGCCCCACGGCACCAGGTGCGTCTGGTCGGCCGGGGAACGGCCCCCGCCGAGCACGGCGGTGACCACCGCCTCCGGGCCGAGGATGCCCTGCACCCGGCTCAACGCCCGGTGCGCCCGCTCCCGCTCCTCCCCCGTCTCCCCCCACAGGCCGGGCTGGAGGCCCACGTGAGTGAGCACCCCGTCGGGGACCAGTCGCAGTCGGACGATCCCGGCGGTCGGCCGGGCCGGGCGGCCACCGGCCCGGCCGGCGCTGCCCGATAGCCACCCGTCGAGCTGCCAGCGGACTCGGTCGGCGATGGCCGCGGCGGTGAGCAGCCCGTCGTGCCGCCACACCCGGTGCAGCTCCTGGCCGTGCGCGGTGACCGCCTCGATGCCGAGCCGGGTGCAGGCCAACCCGTACGAGGCGAGCCGGTCGTGCAGCTGCTCGGCCAGCGCGCGGGCGGCGAAGGCCGCCGCGTCGACCCGGTCGAGCGGCTCGTCGTGGTCGGCGGTGACCGCCAGGTCGACCGGGGGCTGCCGGACGGCCAGCGGCCGGTGGTCCCGGCCGGCGGCGAGCCGGTGCGCGAGGGCACCGTCGAAGCCGAACCGGGCCAGCACGTCACCGGCGGGCAGCGTGGCGAAGTCGCCGAGGGTACGCACGCCCAGCCGGCGCAGCAGGTCGGTCAGGGCCGGCCGGCCGAGCGCCTCGACCGGCAGCCCGGCGAGGAACTCGGGTGTCCCGCCGGGCGGCACCACCCGCCCGTCGCGTGCGGCGAGCCCGGCGGCGAAGACCCCGTCGGCGATCCCCACCTGACTCTCCACCGCGCAGGCCTGGGCGACCTGCTCGACGATCCGCTCGGCGGCCGCCTCCTCCCCGCCGAGATAGCGGGCCGGGCCACGGGCGGCCAGCGCGCAGGCGCCGGGGCGGACCACCTCTACCCCGGCGGCGACCTCCTCGACGGCGGCGACCACCGGTTCGAAGGCGCGGGCGTCCCGGCCGGGGTCGTGGTCGACGACGGTCAGCTGGGGGCAGCGCCCCTGCGCCTCCCGCCGGCGCAGGCCCCGCCGCACCCCCTCGGCGCGGGCCTGCTCCGAGCAGGCCACCACCCGGTTGGCGTGCAGCACGGCCACCGGCCCGGTGGCCGGCACCCCGTCGACGATCTCGGCGGCGATCACCGGCCAGTCCGGACACCAGAGCAGCAGGGTGCGCACCGGCGCGCCGGTCATGCCGGCCCGACCACGGTGAGCGCGCCCCGACGGGCCTCGGGAACGGCTCGGGCCGTGGCGGTGACGGTGCGGGGGATGATCCGGGTGAGCCCGTCGCCGGGCAGCCAGACCTTGATCTCCTTGGGCCGGGCGGCCGCGCCACGCCCGCGCGCGGAGACGGTCACCTCGCGGCGGCGCAGCCGGCCACGGCCCTGGCCGAGCCCCTCCCAGACGCCCCGGACCACCTGGAGGGTGACGTCCGCGCCGTCCCAGCGGCCGTACGGGACGAGCACGCAGCCGCGCTGCCGGGCCCGGGCGGCCAACCGGTCGGCGACCGAGGCGGAGACGGCGTGCGGCACGGCGGTCACCACCACGTCGACCCCGTCGATCAGCGCGGCGACGACGGTGGGCCACTCCGGACCGGGATGGGGCACCAGGGCCAACCGGTCCAGCGCGATGCCGACCTCGGCGGCGGCGCCCGCGCCGAAGGTCGGCACCCCGACAACGGCGCACCACGAGCCGGCCCGGGACGCCTCGGCGAGCAGCGCCAGGACCAGGGAGGTGCCGCCGCTGCGCCGGGGCTGGCCGGCGGAGACCGCGATCGTGCTGCCCCGGCGCAGCCCACGGCTGGGCAGCAGGCCGGTCAACTCGGGTGTCACCGGGAGCACCCGGTGACCGCCCGCCGGGTCGGGCGCGCTCGCCGGGCGCACCAGACCGGCCAGTGCGGCGGAACCGACCACCATGCGGCCCGCCATGGGACCAACCCCCCGTCGTGTTGCTGCTGGATCAGGTGTCGCTGCTGGAACGGATGGAGGCCGGGCGGCGCCCGGCGAGGGACCCGGGCGGGGCCGGGTCAGGCGGCGAGGCCGTCGAGGGTGGGTTGGTGGGCCAGCCCGAGCGCGGTCTCCACCACCGCCACGAACTGTTCGGCGGCCCGGAGCAGGTCGTCGGCCTCCCGGGCGGTCACCACCCGAGGTATGCCCGCCTCGGCGGCGGCGCGCTTGCCGGCGCCGGCGGCGAAGTAGCGGGACCACTCGTCGAGCTCGGGGGCGACGGTGGAGAGCAGGACCCAGACGCTGGTGATCCGGTTGCGCCGGGCGGGGGCGGGGCGGGCCCGGGCGGCGAGCAGGGCCGCCGCCGCGCGCAGCGCCGCCAGGTGGGCGGCCGCGTAGCGCAGGCCGTCGGGGCGGGTCTGGGCGGCCTCGGCGAGCCCGTGCCGGGCCACCGCGAGGAGCTGGGCCGGGGTGCGGTGGGGCAGCACGTGCGCCGGCACCGTCGGTGCCTGGGCCGGGTTGCTCGGCATGACTGTCTCCTCCACGTAGCCGGGGCGGGCGCGACGCGCGACGGATCGGATCCGTCGGCGGGCGCTCGGAGCGGGTGGTGCGGAGGAAGACACACCGGTGTGGGGGCCGGCCGGGTGTGGATGCTTCCCCACACCACACCCGGCCGGCGAACCGGCGGGTTCGTCGTCCGCCGCCCGGGGGTCGTGGGCGGCGGGCGGCGATCCTGCCTTTGGTGGGACCGGGCTCGCGGCTGCCCGGGACCCGGGGCGGTCCCCGAAACCGCACCGCCCGGGAGCCGGCGCCGCGAAACACCTCTCCCGGGTGCGTTGGAACGGGCGTACGACTCAATCGAACACTCGTTCTAACTGCTCTGACAGTACACCCTGCCACCGACGAAAACGCAACGAGTGGCGTACGGGAAGGCGCGGCGATTCTCAGGCCGCGCACAGCAACGGCAAAGCCGGCCCAGAGGTCGTCCCCGCAGGGTGAACCCATGACAGACCGATCCGCAGAAACGACCGTCGGATGAGCGCGACCGTCCTGGACCGGCGCGCCACGCACCGACCGCTCCCCACCGCGCCCGGCTGGTGGGCCGACGTCGCGGGCAGCCTGGCGGTGCTCAGCCTGCTGGTCGTCACCGCGCTCTGGACCGCCGACCGCGGCGTACAGGAGCTGGTCTCCGGGCTCGCCACCGGCCTCACCTCCGCCGGCCGGCTCACCGGCCTGCTCAGCGCCGACCTGATGCTCATCCAGGTGGTGCTGATGGCCCGGGTGCCGCTGATCGAGCGGCGCTTCGGCCAGGACCGGATCGCCCGTTGGCACCGGCTCGCCGGCTTCACCTCGTTCCACCTGCTCCTGGCCCACGTGGTGCTGACCACCCTCGGGTACGCCGGCACCGCCCGGGAGAACGTGCTGACCGAGACCTGGCTGCTGGTCACCGGGTACCCCGGCATGCTGCTGGCCACCGCCGCGCTGGCGCTGCTGGCGCTGGTCGTGGTCACCTCGATCCGGGCGGCCCGCCGCAGGCTGCGCTACGAGTCCTGGCACCTGCTGCACCTCTACGCGTACCTGGGCATCGGGCTGGCGCTGCCGCACCAGCTCTGGACCGGCGCGGACTTCGTCGCCTCGGCCGCCGCCCGGGCCTACTGGTGGACGGCGTACCTGGTGGCGCTGGGCAGCGTGCTGGTCTTCCGGCTCGGCGTGCCGGCCTGGCGCACGCTGCGGCACCGGGTCGAGGTGTCCGCCGTGGTCCCGGAGGCACCCGGCATCACCTCGGTCTGGCTGCGCGGGCGCCGCCTGGACCGGCTGCCGGTCCGGGCCGGGCAGTTCTTCAGCTGGCGGTTCCTGGACGGCCCCGGCTGGTCCCGGGCGCACCCGTACTCGCTGTCGGCGCCCCCGTCCGGCGACCTGATGCGGATCACCGTGAAGGAGCTCGGCGACGACAGCGCCCGGGTGGCCAGCCTGCGCCCCGGCACCCGGGTGCTGCTGGAGGGGCCGTACGGGCGGATGACCGGGGAGCACTGGCGCGGTGGCGGGATCACCCTGCTGGCCTGCGGCGTCGGCATCACCCCGCTGCTGGCCCTGCTCTGGGAGCTGCCGTACGCCCCGGGCCGGGCGGTACTGCTCTACCGCGCGCGTACCCACGAGGAGCTGGCCTTCCGGGCGGAGCTGGACCGGCTCGCCGCGGAGCGCGGCGTGGTGGTCCACCACCTGGTGGGGCCGCGTGCGCGGCGACCGGCCTGGCTGCCGGCCTACGCCGACGGCCTCTCCGACGCGGAGGCGCTGCGCCGGCTCTCCCCCGACATCGCCACCCACGACGTCTACCTGTGCGGCCCGGACGGCTGGATCGACGCGGCGCGGGCCGCGACCCGGGCCGCCGGCGTGCCCGAGGCGCACACCCATCACGAACGCTTCGCCTGGTGACAGGCGCGAAGGGAGGATCCGTGCGACGGATCACCATCTGGCTGCTGTCCACCGTGGCCGCCCTGGTCCTGCTGTTCAGCTACAAGACCAGCACCATGGGCGTGGGCGGCGGGACCAGCGCCATCGCCGCCGGCGGTGACACCACGAGCGCCGGCTCGGCCGACGACGCCGGCTCCGCCGCCGGGGGCACGACCGAGGGCTCGTCCACCGGCTCCGGCACGTCGAGCGGAAGCGGAAGGTACGACGGATCGGTGGCGCAGACCCGGTGGGGGCCGGTGCAGGTCCGGATCACCACCTCGGGCGGGAAGATCACCGACGTCAGCGTGCTGCAGGTGCCGGACGGCAACCACCGCGACCAGGAGATCAACGACTACGCGGTGCCGATCCTGCGGCAGGAGGCCATGGCCGCGCAGAGCGCCGAGATCGACACCGTCTCCGGCGCCACCGTGACCAGCGACGGCTACCGCGAGTCGTTGCAGGCCGCCATCGACGCGGCGCACCTCAAGTGAACGGGGCGGGCACCATGAACCCGGCCCTGGAACAGGACCGGCGGGCCTGGGTGGTGCAGGTGATGGGGCTGCCGGTGAGCGTGCACCTGCGCGGGCCGGACGTGCACACCGACGCCGTCGCCGCCCGGGTGGAAGGGCTCTTCGCCGAGCTGCGCGCGGTCGACGCGACGTTCAGCACCTACCGGCCGGAGAGCGAGATCGGGCGGCTGGCCGGGCGGATGCCGGACCTCGCCACCGCCAGTGACCCGGTCCGTGAGGTGGTGCGGCTCTGCGAGACGGCCCGGACGCGTACCGGCGGCCGGTTCGACGCCCGTCGGCTGCCGCTGCCCTCCGGCGGCGCCGGCTTCGACCCGTCCGGGCTGGTCAAGGGCTGGGCCGTGCAGCGGGCCGCGCGCTGGCTGGCCGACCTGCCCGAGCACGACCTCTGCCTCAACGCCGGTGGGGACGTGCTGCTGCGTACCGGCCCGGGCCGGCCGGCGTGGCGGGTCGGCATCGAGGACCCGGACCGCCCCGGCCGACTGCTGGACGTGCTGGAGCAGCGGGACGGCGCGGTGGCCACCTCGGGGACCGCGCGGCGCGGGCCGCACATCCTCGACCCGCGCACCGGCCGGCCGGCGACCACGCTGCGGTCGGTGACCGTGGTCGGGCCGGAGCTGCTCTGGGCCGACGTGTACGCCACCGCCGCGGTGGCCGCCGGCCCGTGGGCGCTGGACTGGCTGGCCGGCCTGGACGGGTACCCGGCCCTGCTGGTGGACGCCGCCGGCCGGGTCCGGGCCACCCCGAACTGGCCCGGCACCCGACCGGCGGCTCAGACCCGCGCCGGATAGTCGGGCAGGTCGAGATCGGTGGCCAGGGAACCGGTGCCGCGCACCAGCATCGCCCGCACCGCCTGGGTGCGCAGCAGCCGGTTGCGCAGCCAGAGCCCCCCGGCGGTGGCCGGCGCCAGGAAGCGGCCGGGGTTGGCGCCCCGCTGCCAGCGGGCGGCGTAGCCGCGCAGCCGCCGCTCGTACGCGGCGAGGGCGACCCGGTGGTCGCCGGCCGCCGCGGCCAGCTCGCCGGCCAGCACGTACGCCCCGACGACGCCGGCCCCGACACCCATGCCGCCGAGGGTGACCCCCCAGGCCGCGTCGCCGAGCAGGACCACCCGACCGGTGTGCCAGCGGGGCACCCGGACCCGGCTGATCGAGTCGAAGTACAGCTCGGGGGCGTCCCGGAGGCCGGCCAGCAGCCGGGGCACGTGCCAGCCCAGGCCGGCGAAGGCCTCCGTGACCAGCCGCTTCTGCCGGTCGACGTCCCGCCAGTCGTGGTCGATTCGGTGCGAGGCGAAGACGACGAGCGCGCCGGCCCGGTCGGGGTCGCGCTGGTCGGCGGCGACGCCGGCCATCCGCCCGGGGACGGTGTACTGCCGGGAGACGGGGCCGGCGCCCAGGTCGTTCGGCAGGTCCCAGCCGGCCAGGTGGTAGCCGAGGTGGGTGACGTACGCCGACTCGGGCCCGAAGGCGAGGCGGCGGACGCCGGAGTGCAGCCCGTCGGCCCCGATCACCAGGTCGACGGTGCGCGACGGGGCGTGGGCGAGATCGACGCGCACCCCGTCGGGGGTGTCGGTCAGGGCGGTGACCACGTCGCCGAAGAGGTAGTCGGCCCGCTCGGCGCTCTGCGCGTACAGGATTCGGGACAGGTCGCTCCGGTGGACCTCCAACTCGCCGCCGGCGAACTCGGCGGGCAGCCGGAAGATCTCTCGGTCGTGGGCGTCCACGCAGCTGATCGCCCCGGCGTGGGTCTGCACGGCACGCAGCTCGTCGAGCACACCCGTGGCGGCCAGCACGCCGAGGTGGGTGGGGCCGCGGAAGTCGACCGCGAAGCCGCTGGTGCGCAGCGCGGGCGCCGCCTCGACCACGGTGACGTCGGCGCCGTAGCGGGTCAGCCAGCAGGCGGCCGCCGGGCCGGCGACCCCGGCGCCGGAGACCAGGACGCGCAGGCCGTGCAGCGGAAGGGCATGGGACATGGTTTCCCCCGTTGAAACTGTGTCCGTCGGATACAGAGTACTGTAGACACAGTTTTCGGCCACGACAAGACCGATCCGACGGGGAGGGCCATGGACCGGGCGGACGCCGGCGGCAGGGCCGACAAGCGCAAGCTCTACGAGCTGCTCTGGGAGACGCCGGGCACCCCCCGGCGCGGGCCCCGGCCGACCCTCACCCTGGCCGACATCGCCCGGGCCGGCGTCGCGATCGCCGACGCCGACGGGCTCGCCGCGGTCACCATGCAGCGGGTCGCCGAGTCGCTGGACGTGACCAAGATGGCGCTGTACCGGTACGTGCCCGGCAAGGCCGAACTGGTCGCCCTGATGATCGAGACGGCGATCGGCGAGCCGCCCGCGCCCCCGCCCGGAGCCGGCTGGCGCGAACAGCTCGACCACTGGGCCCGACAGATCTACGACCGGTTCCGCCGGCACCCGTGGTCCATCCCGGCGACCGTCGGCCCCCGACTGCCGGGCCCGAACGAGATGGGCTGGCTGGAACGGGCCACCGCCGCCCTCACCGGCACCGGGCTGCGCGGCGCCGAACTGCTCGACGTCGCGGTGCTCCTGCTCGGGCACGCCCGCGGCCTGGCCCAGCAGGACGCCGCCACCCCCGCCGACGCGCCGGGACAGCACCGGGAGGCGGCATTCACCGTGCTGCTGCGGGGACGCGAGGAGCACTTCCCGGCGGTCACGGCGGCGGTCCGGTCGGCGGCCGCCCACAACGCCCCCGACCAGGCCTTCGACTTCGGGCTGGCCCGCATCCTCGACGGCATCGCCCTGCTCGTGGAGCGCCGGAAACGGTCCTGACCTCCGCTGCCGGGTCGAGGTCGCGCGGCCGGCACGGCCCGTGGTCCGCCGCGCCCCCGGCTGGCCGGCGGGACCGCGGCGCGACTCGGCGCGACTCGGTCGACGGCGCGGCGCGACTCGGTCGACGGCGCGGCGGACACGGCGTGGCCGGGTGCGACCGGCCCGGCCGCACCGGGGACAATGGGCGGATGCAGCCACACCCGAACGTGCAGGCGGTGCAGGACGCGCTCGACGCGGCGGACGCCCGGGACGGCTCCGGCGGCCCGAGCCGGGTCCGCCTGCTGCCGGAGGCGGTGCACACCGCCGCCGCAGCCGCCGCGGCGCTCGGCGTCGAGGTCGGGGCGATCGCCAACTCGCTGGTCTTCGAGGCCGACGGCGCACCGCTGCTGGTGCTGACCTCCGGCGCGCACCGGGTGGACACCGCCGAACTGGCCGCCCGCCTCGGGGTCACCCGACTGCGCCGGGCCACCCCCGAGTTCGTCCGGGAACACACCGGCCAGGTGATCGGCGGGGTCGCCCCGCTGGGCCACCCGCGCCCGCTGCGCACCCTGGTCGACACCACCCTGCAGGGGTACGCCGAGATCTGGGCGGCCGGCGGGGTGCCGCAGGCGGTCTTCCCCAGCACGTACGCGGACCTGCTCCGGATCACCGCCGGCACCCCGGCCGAGGTGGCGTGAGCGAGCGAGACGCGGCCGGCGACACCGTCCCCGAGCTGGTCACCCTGCACGTGTGGCGGGTCTCCCGGGCCGCGCTGCCCCGGGCGCTGACCCGGATGGCCCTCGACCCGCGCCGGCTGCGCGCCACCCCCGGCGTACGGTTCGGCAAGCTGCTCGGCACCGGGACCGGCACCGGTTTCGGGCCCGGCGACGCCGACCTGACCCGGTGGGCGGCGCTGACCGTCTGGGACTCCCCCGCCGCGGCCGACGGCTTCGACGCCTCCCCGGTCGGCCGGGCCTGGGCCCGGATCGCCCGGTCCGGGGTCCGGGTCGACCTGCGCCCGGTCAGCAGTCGGGGCGAGTGGTCGGGGCGACGCCCCTTCGGCGAACCGCCCGGCGGCCGGGTCGCCGGGCCGGTGCTGGCGCTGACCCGGGCCCGGCTGCGCCCCCGCCGGGCGGCCACCTTCTGGAAGGCGATCCCGCCGGTCGCCGCCGCGCTGCACACCGCCCCCGGGCTGCTCGCCCGGTTCGGCGTCGGCGAGGCGCCGCTGGGCTGGCAGGGCACGGTCAGCGTGTGGCGGGATCCCGCGGACCTGGTGGCGTTCGCGTACCGTCACCCGGAGCACCGCGCCGCGATCACGCGCACCCCCACCGAGGGGTGGTACGCGGAGGAACTCTTCGCGCGGTTCGAGGTGCGCGGCGTGGTCGGCGACCGGACGGTGCTCGGGTGGGTCGCCGACGGCGATCCGGCAACGGTGAAGGGTCCACGTGAGCGCGAGGAGTGAGCCGGTGTTGCGAGCCCCGCAGTCGCGAACAAGAAGAGGCTCAGCATGAGGTTGGTGCGCTGGACGCCGGACGATCTCGTCCGGCGGCTGGACGACGTGGTCGCCGTCTACGGGCAGGCGATGGGCTACCGCACCGACCTGCTGCTGGCCCGGCGCGGCTACATCGCCACCCACGTGCGCCGGCCCGGCTTCCGCGCGGTCGCCAGCCTCACCACCGAGGGTCACCTCGCCGGCTTCGGGTACGGCTACCTGGGCGCCGCCGGGCAGTGGTGGCACGACCAGGTGTACCGGGCGCTCGACCCCGACGCCCGGCAGCGCTGGCTGGCCGACTGCTTCGAGGTGGTCGAACTGCACGTCCGACCGGCCGCGCAGGGACACGGCCTGGGCACCCGCCAACTGCACGCCCTGCTCAGCCTCGCCGAGGGCACGACCACCCTGCTCTCCACCCCCGAGGCCGACGAGCGGACCTCCCGGGCCTGGCGGCTGTACCGCCGGTTCGGCTTCGTCGACGTGCTGCGCCACTTCCACTTCCCCGGCGACGAACGCCCGTTCGGCGTGCTCGGCCGGGACCTGCCGCTGGCCGCCCCCGACCCCGCCGCACCGGGCGCGGCCAAGTCGTGAGCCGGCAGCGCGTCGTCCCCTGGGCGCTGCTGGCCGTCCTCGTCCTCGCCCAGATCTGCTACCCGCTCACCACCGGCGGGACCCGAGCCCGGCTGACCGTCGCCACGGTCGTGCTGGGCTACCTGCTCGCGGTGAGCCACGCCCTGCTCAGCCGGGGCCCGCGTGCGGCGGCGGCGCTGGTCGCGGTCGCCACCGGCGGCGGCTTCGCCATCGAGGCGCTCGGGGTGGCCACCGGCTTCCCCTTCGGCAGCTACGACTACTCCGGCGAGCTGGGCCCGAAGCTGGCCGGGGTACCGCTGATCATCCCACTGGCGTGGACCTGGATGGCCTGGCCCGCCTGGCTCACCGCGGTCCGGCTCACCTCGTCCGCGCTCGGCCGGATCGCGCTGGCCGCCGTCGGGCTGGCCGCCTGGGACCTCTTCCTCGACCCGCAGATGGTGGCCGAGGGGTACTGGATCTGGCGGGACGCCACCCCGGCGCTGCCCGGGCTGCCCGGCGTCCCGGTCAGCAACTACCTGGGCTGGCTGCTCTTCGCGGTGCTGCTGATGGGCGCGCTGCGCCCTCTCGCCGGGCCGACCGCGGGGCACACCGACGGGCGGGACGCGCCGATGTTCGCGCTCTACCTGTGGACGTACTTCTCCAGCGTGCTGGCGCACGCGGTCTTCCTCGACCTGCCCGCGTCGGCAGCCTGGGGCGCGGTCGGCATGGCGGTCGCCGCGGTGCCGCTGACGGTGGCGCTGCTGCGCGCCCGCCGGGACGACGTCGACCGGGCGCAGCCGCGCCGGCTCCGCCGCAGCGGCGTCGACGCCACCGCATGACCGCCGTCCTCGTCCTGGTCGCCGCGGTCGCCGCGCTGACCGCGCACACCTGGCTCAACGCCGGCCGCTGGCTGCGCCGCCCGACCGGCGGCCCGGCCGAGGCCGGCGCGGCGGTCGCGGTGCTGCTGCCGCTGCGCGACGAGGCCGACCGGGTGACCCCCTGCCTGCGGTCGCTGCTCGCCCAGCGGGGCGTGCCATGGCTGCGGATCGTGGTGCTCGACGACGGCTCCACCGACGGCACCGCCGACGTGGTCCGCGCGGTGGTCGGCGACGACCCCCGGGTCACCCTGCTCACCGGGGCCGCCCCGCCGCCCGGCTGGCTGGGCAAGCCGCACGCCTGCCACCAGCTCGCCGTCCGCGCCGATCCGGCCGCCACCGTCCTCGCCTTCGTCGACGCCGACGTGGTGCTCACCCCGTACGCCGTCGCGGCGGCGGTGGCCGAACTGCGCGCGGCCGGGGCGACGCTGCTGTCGCCGTACCCCCGGATCCTGGTGCGGACGGTGGGTGACCGGCTGGTCCAGCCGCTGCTCCAGTGGCTGTGGCTGACCTTCCTGCCGCTGCGCGCGATGGAGCGCTCGGCGCGGCCGTCGCTGGCCGCGGCCGGCGGACAGTTCCTGGTGGTGGACCGGGCCGGGTACGACCGGGCCGGCGGGCACGCCGCGGTGGCGGACAAGGTGCTGGAGGACATCGAGCTGGCCCGGGCGATCAAGCGGTCCGGCGGCCGGATCGCCCTGGCCGACGGCTCCCGGCTGGCCGCCTGCCGGATGTACGAGAACTGGCCGCAACTGCGCGACGGCTACACCAAGTCGCTCTGGGCCTCATTCGGCCACCCGAGCGCCGCCGCGACCGTGGTCACCCTGCTGCTCCTGCTCTACACCGCGCCCCCGCTGGTCGCCGTCGGGGCGCTGGCCGCCGGCGCGCCGGTGGTGGCCGGGCTCGCCCTGGCCGCCTACGCCGCAGGGGTCGCCGGGCGGATGCTCAGCGCCCGGGCCACCGGCGGCCGGGCCTGGCCCGACGCGCTGGTACACCCCGTGTCGGTCGTGGTCCTCGGTTGGCTGACCCTGCGGTCGTACCATCTGCGAAAGCGGCACCGTCTGTCCTGGCGTGGCCGCCCGGTCAGCTAGGAGGAGCGCGGCATGGCGCGCATCGTGGTCATCGGCGCCGGCGTGGGCGGGCTGGCCACCGCCGCCCGGCTGGCCGTCACCGGACATCAGGTCACCGTCTTCGAGCGGGCCGACGCCGTGGGCGGCAAGCTCGGCCGGTACACCCACGACACCCCGGACGGGACGTTCCACTTCGACACCGGGCCGAGCCTGCTCACCCTGCCCGAGGTCTTCCACGACCTGTTCGAGTCGACCGGGGCCAAACTCGACGAGTACCTCGACCTGCTCCCGCTCGACCCGATCGTGCGGCACGTCTTCGCCGACGGCGGGCCGACCCTGGACTCCTGCGCCGACCACGACGAGTTCACCGCCCGGATCGGCGCCGCCCTCGGCGACCGGTCCGCCGCCGACTGGCAGCGGCTGTGGCGCCGGGCCGCCCGGGTCTGGACGGCCTCGCACCGTGACATCCTGCGCCGCGCCGTCGACTCCCCCCGCGACCTGGCCGCGCTGGCCTGGCGGCTGGGCGACCTGGCCGCCATCGGCCCCGGCCGGACCCTGCGCGGGCTGGGCCGCAGCCACCTGTCCGACCCGCGGCTGCGGATGCTGCTCGACCGGTACGCCACCTACACCGGCGCCGACCCGCGCCGGGCCCCGGCCGCGCTGGTCGCCGTCCCCTACGCGGAGCTGGCCTTCGGCGGCTGGTACCTGCGCGGCGGGCTGGGCACGCTGGCCGACGCGCTGCTCTCCCGCTGCCTCGACCTGGGCGTGGAGCTGCGCACCGGGGAGACGGTCACCCGGATCGACGCCGCCGGCGGCCGGGTGCACGGGGTACGCCTCGCCGGCGTCGCCGCGCCCGTCCCGGCCGACGTGGTGGTGGCCAACGTCGACGCGCTCACCGTCTACCGCGACCTGCTGCCCAGCCCCCGCCGGCTGGCCGGGCTGGCCGACCGCAGCCTGGCCGGCTTCGTGCTGCTGCTCGGGGTACGCGGCGACACCGGGCTGGCCCACCACAACGTCTTCTTCCCCCGCGACTACGACGCCGAGTTCGACGCGGTCTTCGGTGACCCGGGGCGCGGCGTGCGGGCCCGGCCGGCCGCCGACCCGACGGTCTTCGTCACCGTCGCCGACGACCCGATGGTCCGGCCGGACGGGCACGAGGCGTGGTTCGTGCTGGTCAACGCCGCCCGCCACGGCACCGCGGCCGGCGCGGTGGACTGGCGCCGGCCGGGGCTGGCCGACGCGTACACCGACCGGATCCTCGACGTGCTCGCCGAGCGCGGGATGGACGTCCGGGACCGGCTGGCCTTCCGGGAGGTGCGCACCCCCGCCGACCTGGCCGCCACGACCGGCGCCCCGGGCGGGACGATCTACGGCACCGCGGGTGGCCTGCTCCGCCCGGCCAACCGGGGCCCGGCGCACGGGCTGTGGCTGGTCGGCGGCTCCAGCCACCCCGGCGGCGGCCTGCCGATGGTCACCATGTCCGCGCAGATCGTCGCCGACGAGATCGGCCCCGCCTGGTAGCGGCTGACCGGCCGGCGGCGGTGGCGGTGGCCCGTGGCGGTGGTCCGGCCGGCGCCGTACAGCCCGGTTGGTCAGCCGGCGCCGAGCAGGGCGCGGCGCACGGTCGACAGCAACTGCCCGAGGCCGAAGCCGGCCAGCAGCACCCAGACGGCGGTGGCCATGGTGATGGTGCCGGCGGCCAGGTCCGGGTCGATCAGGCCGGTGAGCCCGGCCAGCAGCAGCCCCACCAGAGCCACGCAGACCCGGGTGGGTCGCTCCCCGACGGTGACCGCCCCGATCTCCCGCATCCCGGCCGCCACCGCGCGTGCCCGGACGTACTCGTGCAGCCAGGAGAGCGCGCCCCCGGCGACCACCAGCGCCCCCGGCGCGCCGACCAGCCAGAAGGCGACCAGCCAGGCGATCTCACCGAGCCGGTCGGCGAGCGAGTCGTAGACGTAGCCGAGCCGGGTGGTCCGGTTGGTGACCACCGCCACCGCGCCGTCCACGCTGTCGGCCACCGCGGCGAGCAGCACGAAGAGCGCCCCGACGATCGGCCCGGTCACCGAGCGGGTGACGAACAGCGGTACGCAGAAGCAGAGCAGCACCCCGGCGGCGGTGACCGCGGTCGGGCTGACCCGGAGCCGGCCGAGGACGTACCCCACGTGGTAGGCGAAGCGCAACCAGGCGCGTACCACCGGCGCGGCGGCCCGCGGGTCGAAGCCGCCGTGCAGCCGCGCCCACGCGGTCGCGTAGTCGTCCCACTTCAGCTGTGTGCCCACCATCGATCAACCGTCGCGGCGTGGTTCAGGTGTCGGGACGTTCACACGCGTGCGTCGGCCCGCAGGTTGCGCCAGACCTCGCGGGTCGCGGTGGACCGGTTGAGGGTGATGAAGTGGATCCCCGGCACCCCCTCGTCCAGCAGCGTCGCGCACATCTCGCTGGCCTGCTCGATGCCGAGCCGGCGGACCGCCTCCGGATCGTCGGCGACCCGCGCGAAGCGCTCGGCCAGCGCCGGCGGGAACGGCGCGCCGGAGAGCTGCACGGACCGCTCGATGGTGCCGATCTGGGTGACCGGCATGACGCCGGCCAGGATCGGGGTGTCACAGCCGGCCGCCACCACCCGGTCGCGCAACCGCAGGTATTCCTCGGCGTCGAAGAACATCTGGGTGATCGCGAACTCGGCGCCGGCCCGGCACTTGCGGACGAAGTGGGCGGTGTCGCTCTCGATGTCCGGTGAGCGGGGGTGCTTGTAGGGGAAGGCGGCCACCCCGACGCTGAAGTCACCGGCATCCCGGACCAGGCGGACCAGGTCCTCGGCGTAGCCGACGCCCTCCGGGTGCCGGATCCACTCGCCGCCCGGGTCGCCCGGCGGGTCGCCCCGGACCGCCAGCACGTTGCGCACCCCGACGCCGGCCAGCCGGCCGATCACGTTGCGCAGCTCGGCGACGGAGTGGTTGACCGCGGTCAGGTGCGCCATCGGCAGCAGGGTCGTCTCGGTGGCGATCCGCTCGGTCACCGCGACGGTGGTGTCCCGGGTCGAGCCGCCGGCGCCGTAGGTGATCGAGACGAACGAGGGCTGGAGCGGCTCCAGCTCCCGGATCGCCTGCCAGAGCAGCCGCTCGCCCTCGCGGGTCTTGGGCGGGAAGAACTCGAACGAGAAGGTCGGCTGGCGGTCACGGATGAGCTCCCCGATCGCCGGCTGCGGATTGGGGAGGACCGAGGGAAGACCGAGCGCCACGCCACGACTCTAGCGGGCGCCGCCCGACGCACCACCGACTTCCCATCCGGCGATCGAGGGTCGTCACCGGGGCGGCGGGGGTGACGCACCTCGAGTCCGCCGTGTCGTCGTACCCCCGGGGTAGGAATGTCGCAGCGCGGGTGGCGCCGGCCGGGCCGGCGCCCGGGGGCACGCGCGGGGGTCAGCACGCACCGCGGCGCGTCGTCCCGTCCCGTCCTGGCGGGCGGCCGGCGGCGCCGCGCCGACGCCCGACCGGAGGACCCATGACCCCGCCCGACCCCCGCCTGCTCGGGCCGCTGATCGCCCAGCTGCGGCTGGCCCGTGGCTGGAGCCAGCAGCGGCTCGCCGCCGAGCTCTGCGCCGCCGCCGGCGTGCCGACCCTGACCAGGCACGAGGTCTCCCGCTGGGAGCGCCAGGCGCGGCTGCCGGGCGACCGTTGGCTGCATCGGCTCGCCCTGGTCCTCGACGCGCCGGCCGGGCTGCTGACCGACGCCGCGGCGCGCAGCCGCCGGCACGACGTGCCGGGGCCGGCCGGGTCCCGGTCCCGGTCGGCCCTGCTGGCGCTGGCACAACGCTGGTCGGCGGACCCGTCGGCCCCGCTGGTCGTCGCGCCCCCGGCGGGGGGCCGGGCCGGGCCGGC
>NZ_JBAKHO010000007.1:0-200742 GCF_036902735.1 Micromonospora lacuserhaii
CTACGATCCGACTTCGCCGCCGCGCTCGCCGCCGACCCGGCCGCCCGCCGCCGGCTGCGGGCCGCGCTGGACGGGCGGGGCCTGGAGGTGGTCACCCTCAACGGCTTCCCGTACGCGGCCTTCCAGGCGCCGGTGGTCAAGGGCGCGGTGTACCAACCGGACTGGACCACCGACGCCCGGCTGGACCACACCCTGCATCTGGCCCGGATCCTGGCCGACCTGCTCCCCGACGACGCGGCCCGGGGCTCGGTCTCCACCCTCCCACTGGCCTGGCGCCGGCCCTGGGACGCGGCCCGCGCCGACGCCGCCCGGCATCGGCTGGACCGGCTCGCGGCCGGGCTCGCCGCCGTCGAGCGGGACACCGGCCGGTGCATCCGGGTCGGCTTCGAGCCGGAACCGGGCTGCGTGGTGGAGAGCACCGCGCAGGCCGCCACGCTGCTGGCCGGCGTCGACACCGGACGGCTCGGCGTCTGCCTGGACCTGGCCCACCTCGCCTGCGCCTGGGAGGAGCCGGCCGAGGCGTTGGCCCGGCTGGCCGCCGCCGGCATCCCGGTGGTCAAGGTGCAGGTCTCCGCCGCCCTGGAGGCGGCCGACCCGGTCGGGGCGGCCGACACGTTGGGCCGCTGGGTCGAGCCGCGCTTCCTGCACCAGACCCGGGCCGCCGGCTGCGCGGGGGCGGTGGATCCGGCCGGCCCCGGGTACGCCGCCGACGACCTGGACGCCGCGCTGGCCGGCGGGCTGCCCGGCCCCTGGCGGGTGCACTACCACGTGCCGCTGCACGCCCCACCCGAGCCGCCGCTGACCTCGACCGTGCCGGTGCTGCACGCCGCGCTGGCCGCGCTCTTCGCCGGGCCGGCCGCGGGCTGCGACCACCTCGACGTCGAGACGTACACCTGGGGGGTGCTGCCGGCGGCGCGACGACCGCGCACCGACGCGGAGTTGGCCGCGGGGATCGCCGCGGAGCTGGCTTTCGCCCGCGACGAGCTGGTCGCCCTCGGCCTGACCGAGAGAAGCGAGGTGCCGGCATGAGCAGGCGACTGGTGGTGCTGGACGTGGTCGGGCTGACCCCGCGGCTGCTGGCGCACATGCCCCGGCTGCGCGCGGTCGCCGAGGGCGGGTTCACCGCCGAGCTGGGCACGGTGCTGCCCGCGGTGACCTGCTCGGCGCAGGCGACCCTGCTGACCGGGGAGCCGCCGTCCGGGCACGGGATCGTCGGCAACGGGTGGTACTTCCGCGACCTCGGCGAGGTGCTGCTGTGGCGGCAGCACCATGCGCTGGTCGGTGGGGAGAAGCTCTGGCAGGCAGCCCGCCGGGTCGAGCCGGGCTACACGGTGGCCAACGTCTGCTGGTGGTACGCGATGGGCGCGGACGTCGACTGGACGGTCACCCCGCGCCCGGTCTACCACGCCGACGGGCGGAAGGAACCGGACTGCTGGACGGACCCGCCGGAGCTGCACGACACGCTCACCGCCGCGCTGGGCACCTTCCCGCTCTTCACCTACTGGGGGCCCGGCGCCGGACTGCCGTCGTCGCGGTGGATCTGCCGGGCGGCCGAGCGGATCCTCGCCGACCACGCCCCGGACCTGACCCTGGTCTACGTCCCGCACCTGGACTACGACCTGCAACGCTTCGGCCCGTCCTCGCCCCGGGCCGCCGCCGCGGCGGCCGAGCTGGACGCGGTGCTCGCCCCGCTGCTGGACGCGGCCCGGGCCCGCGACGCCACGGTGGTGGCGCTCTCGGAGTACGGCATCACCGACGTGTCCCGGCCGGTGGACGTCAACCGGCTGCTGCGCGCCGAGGGGCTGCTGCGGGTCTACACCCAGGCCGGGATGGAGTACCTGGACCCGTGGACGTCGCGGGCCTTCGCGGTCGCCGACCACCAGATCGCCCACGTGTACGTCCGCGACCCGGCGGACGTGCCGGCGGTGGCGAAGCTCTGCGCCGGCCTGCCCGGGGTGGCCGAGGTGCTGGACGCCGACGGCAAGGCGGCGGCCGGGCTGGACCATCCGCGTGCCGGCGAGCTGGTGCTGGTGGCCGAGCCCGACGCCTGGTTCACCTACTACTACTGGCTCGACGACGACCTCGCCCCGGACTTCGCCCGGCTCGTGGACATTCACCGGAAGCCGGGTTACGACCCCGCCGAATTGTTCTTCGACCCGGCCGCGCCGGGGGCGGCGAAGCGCCGGGCGGCGGTCGCGCTGGCCCGCAAGAAGCTCGGCATGCGCTACCTGATGAGCGTGGTCGGCCTGGACGCCGCCGCCCGCGCGGTTCGCGGCTCGCACGGCCGGCTCCCCGCCGACCCGGCGGACGCCCCGGTGCTGCTCTGCTCCGATCCGGCCGCCGCCCGGGACCGGCTCGCCGCCACCGAGGTCAAGGCGCTGCTGCTGGAGCTGGCGGGACTCGGCGCCGCGGTCCCGGCCCCGGGCGGTCCCCGGTCGGCCGCGCCGTCGTCCGGACCGCCGCGCGTCGGGGCGGACGGACCCGGTGGCCGGGGGGCGGAGCGGTGACCCTCGCCGCCGCGCCCGCCGACGCCAGTGGGCTGCGGGAGCGGTTCGACGCCGAGTTGGTGGCCTTCCTCGACCGGCAGGGCCCGGACTGGCCGGACGGCGCACCGCGCGGGGTCTTCGCCGCGCTGCACCGGTTCGTGCTGACCGGTGGGAAGCGGCTGCGCCCGCTCTTCTGTTACTGGGGCTGGCGGGGCGCCGGCGGCGCGGACGGCCGGCCGATCGTGGTCGCGGCGGCGGCGCTGGAGCTGTTCCACGCGTTCGCGCTGATCCATGACGACATCCTCGACGGCAGCGACCGCCGGCGGGGGGAACCCTCGGTGCACCGGCTCTTCGCCGACCGGCACGCCCGGTCCGCCTGGCGGGGCGACCCGGAGGCGTACGGGCGGAACACCGCGCTGCTCTGCGGGGACCTCTGCGCCGCCTGGTCGGACCAGATGTTCCACGAATGCGGGCTGAGCACCGCGCAGGTGTGTCGGGGTTACGCGGTCTTCGCCCGGATGCGGACCGAGGTGATCGCGGGGGAGTACCTGGACCTGGTCTCCGGCGTGGGCGACGGCTCGGTGGCCAGCGCGCTGACGGTGATCCGGATGAAGGCGGCCCGGTACACCGTGACCCGCCCGTTGCAGATCGGCGCGGCGCTGGCCGGTGCGGAGCCGGAGCTGGTGTCCGCGCTGGCCGACTTCGGCGATCCGCTGGGGGACGCCTTCCAGCTCCGCGACGACGTGCTGGGCGTCTTCGGCGACCCGGTGGTGACCGGCAAGTCCACCCTGGACGACCTGCGCGAGGGCAAGCCGACGGTGATGATGGCGCTGGCCCGGGCCGGCGCGGACCGGGCCCAGGGCGCCCTGCTGCGCGAGTTGCACGGCAATCCCGCGCTGGACGTCGCCGGCGCGGCGGAGCTGCGCGCGATCATCGAGTCGACGGGGGCCCGGGACGAGATCGAGCGGCTGATCCGGGTGCGCGCCGATGCGGCCCGGGCCGCCCTGGACCGGGTACCGCTGGTGGAGCCGGCGCGGGCCGCGCTGGCCGCCCTGGCCGATCAGGCCGTCGATCGCCGCCGCTGACCGGCGGACCCGGGTTCTCGGGCGTGTCGCCCGCTGGGGCCACATCTCGGGAAGAGCGGTATGACGCAGAGGCATAAATATGCCGCTGCGTCATATCGCTCATGCCGGAATCCGCCGCCGTGCGGCGACACGCCGCGCAACTTTCGGCTGGATGAGCGAAAGTTCGGGTTGCTTGGGCAGAAGGTATGGACAGGGATATCGATTCCCCTTAATGTTCGTGCCATCACGAACATGTTTCGTCGAGGTGAACCGGCGGCGCGGTAACCCATCGACTGGTGACCATCCCGTGGCCCACGCTGCGGCCCGTGGTCACGGCCGGCCGGCACGGCACCCGGCAGGCCTGCCGCACCCCCGTACACGGCACCGGCGCGACGGCGCGCGCCCGCCTGGCAGTCGCTCGTCAGGAAGGGACAGCAAGCATGTCCATCGAGGACACCACACCCCACCGCCCCCGACGATGGTTCACCGCCGTATCCGCACTGCTCCTGGTCGGCGCGGCCGGCACGGTCAACCTGGCGGTCGGCCCCACCGCCCTCGGCGGTCCGGCCCCCGTCGCCGCCCACCCCATCACCGCCAGCGACTTCCAGCAGGTCGAGCTGGCCCGCGGCGTCGCCGAGACCGGCGAGCCGATGTCCCTCGCGGTGCTGCCCGACCGCTCCGTCCTGCACACCGCCCGCAACGGCACGCTGCGCCGCACCGACGCCGCCGGCACCACCACGGTGATCGGCACCCTCTCCGTCTACAACCACGACGAGGAGGGCCTCCAGGGCGTCGGGGTCGACCCGAACTTCGCCGGCAACCGACAGATCTACCTCTACTACGCCCCGCCGCTGGCCACGCCCGGTGGGGACGCGCCCGCCACCGGCACCGACTTCTCCGCCTGGCAGGGCGTCAACCGGCTCTCCCGGTTCACCCTCAACGCAGACTTCACCGTCAACCAGGCCAGCCGGGTCGACGTGCTGGACGTCCCGGCCGACCGGGGCATCTGCTGCCACGTCGGCGGGGACATCGACTTCGACGCCGCCGGCAACCTCTACCTCTCCACCGGCGACGACACCAACCCGTTCGACTCCGCCGGCTACGCGCCGATCGACGAACGGACCAACCGCAACCCGGCGTATGACGCGCAGCGCAGCGCCGCCAACACCAACGACCTGCGGGGCAAGATCCTGCGCATCAAGGTCAACGCCGACGGGTCGTACTCGATCCCCTCGGGCAACCTGTTCCCGGCCGGTACCGCGAAGACCCGCCCGGAGATCTACGCGATGGGCTTCCGCAACCCGTTCCGGATGAGCGTCGACAAGGCCACCGGCATCGTCTACGTCGGCGACTACGGGCCGGACGCCGGCAGCAGCTCCGGCCGCGGGCCCAGCGGCCAGGTCGAGTTCGACCGGGTCACCGCCCCCGGCAACTACGGCTGGCCGTACTGCACCGGCACCAACACCGCCGCCGAGACGTACGCCGAATGGGACTTCGCCGCAGGCACCGCCGGCGCCAAGTTCAACTGCGCCGGCGGCCCCACCAACAACTCGTTCCGCAACACCGGCCAGAGCACCCTGCCGGCGGCGAAGGCCGCCTGGATCCGGTACGGCGGCGACGCCGGCACCCCCACCGAGTTCGGCGGCGGCTCCGAGTCGCCGATGGCCGGCCCGGTCTACCGCTACAACGCCTCGTCGGCCTCCACCACGAAGTTCCCGCAGTCCTTCGACGGGCAGTTCTTCGCCACCGAGTTCGGCCGCGGCTGGATCAAGCCGATCCACCTCAACGCCGACGGCACGCCGGGCACCATCGACGCCTTCCCGTGGACCGGCAAGCAGGTGATGGACTCGGCGTTCGGGCCGGACGGGGCGTACTACGTGCTCGACTACGGCACCGGCTACTTCAACGGCGACGCCAACTCGGCGCTGTACCGCTTCGACTACATCGGCTCCGGCAACCGGGCCCCGATCGCCCGGGCCGGTGCCGACCGGACCTCCGGCGCGGCGCCGTTGACGGTGAACTTCTCCTCGGCCGGGTCGTCGGACCCGGAGGGCGGCGCGCTGACCTATTCGTGGGCGTTCGGTGACGGCACCACCTCGACGGCCGCGAACCCCGCGCACACCTACACCGCGAACGGCAGCTACACCGCCACCCTCACGGTGAAGGACCCGCAGAACGCCACCGGCAACGCCAGCGTGGTGATCACCGTTGGCAACACCGCGCCGACGGTCACCGTGAACGCCCCCGGCAACGGCCAGCTCTTCTCCTACGGCGACACCGTGCCGTTCCGGATCACCGTCACCGACCCGGAGGACGGCACGATCGACTGCGGGCGCGTCAAGATGACCTACGTGCTCGGCCACGACCAGCACGGCCACCAGATCACCTCGGCCGGCGGCTGCACCGGCTCGATCAGCATCCCGGTCGACGGCGAGCACGACGACGCCGCGAACATCTTCGCGATCTTCGACGCCGAGTACACCGACACCGGCGGCCTGACCACGCACACCCAGCACACCCTCCAGCCCCGGCACCGGCAGGCCGAGCACTTCAAGACCTCGTCCGGCATCAACACGTTCGCCAAGACCACCGCCGAGGGCGGCAAGACCGTCGGTGACATCAGCAACGGCGACTGGATCGCGTTCGAGCCGTACCAGCTCGGCAACGTCACCTCGTTCAGCGCCCGGGTCTCCTCGGCCGGGACCGGCGGCACCCTCCAGGTACGGGCCGGCTCGCCCACCGGCACGGTGCTCGGCTCCGCCACCGTCCCGGTCACCGGCGCCTGGGACTCGTTCACCACCGTCACCGGCGCGATCTCCGGCGCCCCGGCCGGCACCACCACGCTCTACCTGACCTTCGCCGGTGGCACCGGGCCGCTCTACGACGTCGACTCGTTCACCTTCACCACGGCCGCCGTGCGTACCGGGCCGATAGTCGGGCTCGCCGGCAAGTGCCTCGACGTGCGGGGCGCGGCCACCGCCGACGGCACCCAGATCCAGCTCTACGCCTGCAACGGCACCGCCGCGCAGAGCTGGACGGTCACCCCGAACTCGACGGTCAGGGCGCTGGGCAAGTGCCTGGACGTCTCCGGCGGCGGCTCCGCCGACGGCACGAAGATCCAGCTCTGGACCTGCAACGGCACCGGGGCGCAGAACTGGTCCGCCCAGGCCGACGGGACGGTACGCAACCCGCAGTCCGGCAAGTGCCTGGACGTCTCCGGCAACAACTCCGCCGACAGCACCCCGGTCCACCTGTGGACCTGCACCGGCGCCGCCAACCAGAAGTGGACCCTGCCGTAACCGAGTGAACGCGCGGGGGCCCGTCGCCCGGGCCCCCGCCCACCCGAGAGGGGAACCCCGACATGCGCAGCATCCTGCGACCCGTTCTCGGCGCGGCCACCGCCGTCCTCGCCGCTGTCGCCTGCACCATCCCCGCCGCCCCGGCGGCCGCCGCCGACGCCCCGTACGACGTGCTGGTCTTCTCCAAGACCGCCGGCTTCCGGCACGACTCCATCGCCGTCGGCACCCAGGCCGTCCGGGACCTCGGCGCCGCCAACAACTTCACCGTCACCGCCACGGAGGACGCCGCCGCGTTCACCACCGGCAACCTCGCCCAGTACGAGGCGGTCGTCTTCCTCAACACCACCGGCGACGTGCTCAACACCACCCAGCAAGCCGCCTTCGAGTCGTACATCGGCTCCGGCGGTGGCTTCGTCGGGGTGCACTCCGCCGCCGACACCGAGTACGACTGGCCGTTCTACGGCAGCCTGGTCGGCGCCTGGTTCGCCTCCCACCCGGCGATCCAGCAGGCCACCGTCAAGGTGGAGGACCGGGCGCACGCCGCGACCGCCCACCTCGGGCCGACCTGGACCCGCACCGACGAGTGGTACAACTACCGCACCAACGCCCGCTCCACCGCGCACGTGCTGGCCACCCTGGACGAGTCGTCGTACACCGGCGGGTCGATGAGCGGTGACCACCCGCACTCCTGGTGCAAGACCTACAGCGGCGGACGGTCCTTCTACACCGGCGGCGGGCACACCCAGGCGTCCTACTCGGAGCCGGCGTTCCGCGCCCACCTGCTCGGCGGCATCCGGTACGCGGCCGGCCGCACGAAGGCCGACTGCCGCCCGGAGACCGGCTACACCAGCCTCTACAACGGCTCCACCACCGGCTGGTCCCAGGCCGGGCCGGGCGGGTTCACCAACGCCGACGCCACCCTGAGCTCGGCCGGCGGCCTCGGTCTCTACTGGTACAGCGCGCGGCAGTTCACCAACTACTCGCTGAAGCTGGACTGGAAACTGGCCGGGGACGACAACTCGGGGGTCTTCATCGGCTTCCCGCCGTCGACCGACCCGTACTCGGCGGTCAACAACGGCTACGAGGTGCAGATCGACGCCACCGACGCGGTCGACCGGACCACCGGCGCCGTCTACACGTTCAAGGCCGCCGACATCGCGGCCCGGGACGCGGCGCTGAACCCGCCGGGGGAGTGGAACACCTACGAGCTGCTGGTCGAGGGGGAACGGCTGCAGGTCTTCCTCAACGGGTCGAAGATCAACGACTTCACCAACACCGACCCGGCCCGCTCCCTGGCCGGCCACATCGGCATCCAGAACCACGGCACCGGTGACGACGTCTCGTTCCGCAACATCCGGATCAAGGAACTGGGCGGCACGCCGACCGGGAACACCACCGTCCAGGCCGAGGCGTACAGCGCGGCGAGCGGGGTCACCCCGTTCACCAAGACCGGCGCCAACGGCGGGCAGACCCTCGGCTACATCGACCCGGGCGACTGGTCGGCGTACCAGGGGCAGGACCTGACCGGAGTGACCTCGTTCCAGGCCCGGGTGGTCTCCGGCGGGCCGGGCGGCACCATCCAGGTCCGGACCGGCTCGACCACCGGCGCCGTCCTCGGCTCGGTCGCGGTGCCCAACACCGGCAGCTGGACCACCTTCGCCACCGTCAGCACCGCGCTGAGCGGGGTGCCCGCCGGCAGCCAGACCCTCTACCTGACCTACACCGGCACCGGTACGGGCCTGTTCGACGTGGACGACTTCACCCTCGTCCGCGGCGGGGCCGGCGGGACCGGCCCGATCAAGGGCCTGGCCGGCAAGTGCCTCGACGTGCGCGGCAGCGGCACCGCCGACGGCACCCAGATCCAGCTCTACACCTGCAACGGCACCGCCGCGCAGACCTGGACCGTGACGCCGAACAGCACGATCAGGGCGCTCGGCAAGTGCCTGGACGTCTCCGGCGGCGGCTCCGCCGACGGCACGAAGATTCAGCTCTGGACCTGCAACGGCACCGGGGCGCAGAACTGGTCCGCCCAGGCGGACGGGACGCTGCGCAACCCGCAGTCCGGCAAGTGCCTGGACGTGGCCGGCAACAACTCCGCCGACAGCACCCCGGTCCAGCTCTGGACGTGCACCGCCGCGACCAACCAGAAGTGGACCCTGCCCTGACCGGCTGATCCGGCGCGGCCACCCGGCGGCGACACCGGTGCGTGATCCTCGGACGCGCCCGGTCCGCCGCCGGGCGGCTGCCGTACCTTGACCGCATGGGACCCCTCGCGGAGTGGCGCCGGGTCGCGCGGGAGCACCCCACGGTCGCCGACGCGCTGCTGGCCGCCGCCCTCCTCGCGGTCAGCCTGCTGCCGGTCAACCCGCCCGGCGGCCCGCCCCGCGCCCCGCTCACCGTCGGGGCCGTGCTGCTCGCCGTGCTGGGCTGCGCGGGGCTGGTGCTCCGCCGCCGGTACCCGCTGCCGGTCCTCGTCCTGGCCACGGTCACCGTGATCGCCGCACAGCTCACCGGCCTCGCCCGGGGGCCCTTCGTGATCATCGTGGCGATCGCCGCGTACACCGTCGCCACCCGCACCGACCGGCGGACCGCCGCCGTCGCCGGCGCGGTGAGCGCCCTCGCGGTCGCCGTGGCCGCCGTGGCCACCCTCGGCGTCGGAGTGCTCGACCCGGCCGTGGTGGTGCTGCTGCTCTGGTTCGGCGTCGCGGTCGCCTTCGGCGACGCGGTACGCAGCCGGCGGGCCTACGTGGCCGTGCTGGAGGAGCGGGCCCGCCGGGCCGAGCAGACCCGCGAGGAGGAGGCGCTGCGCCGGGTCGCCGAGGAGCGGCTGCGCATCGCCCGGGAACTGCACGACGTGGTGGCGCATCACATCGCCTTGATCAACGTGCAGGCCGGGGTGGCCGGGCACCTGCTGCGCGGGCAACCGGAGGCGGCCGAGGAGGCGCTGGGGCACGTCCGCGCGGCGAGCCGGACCACCCTGGAGGAACTCGCCACCCTGCTCGGGGTGCTGCGCGGCGCCGGGGAAAGCGACGCCCCCACCGAGCCGGCACCCAGCCTGAACCGGCTGGACGCCCTAGTGGAGGGCTTCAGCGCCGGGCAGCCGGTGCGCTGGACCGTCGCCGGTCAGCCCCGCCCGCTGCCCACCGCGGTCGACGTCGCGGCGTACCGGATCATCCAGGAGTCGCTGACCAACGCGCACAAGCACGCGCCGGGGGCGGCCGTCGCCGTCCGCCTGCGCTACGACGCCGACGGCGTCACCATCGAGGTACGCGACGACGGCCCGCCCCGGCCGGACGCCGCCGTCCCGCCCGACCGGGCCGTTGCCGCCGGCACTCCCACGCCCGCGGCCGACCGGCCCGGGGCCACCAGCCCCGGCGCGGTCGCACCGGACCGGGGCGCCGGGGCGGGGGGCGGGCTGGGGCTGGTCGGCATGCGCGAGCGCGCCGAGACCGTCGGCGGCGCCTTCTCCGCCGGCCCCCGCACCGGCGGCGGCTGGCTGGTCCGGGCGGAGCTGCCCGCACCCGAGGAGGCCCCATGACCATCCGGGTGCTGCTGGCCGACGACCAGAAGCTGCTGCGGGCCGGCTTCCGGGTGCTCATCGACTCCGCGCCCGACCTCACCGTGGTCGGCGAGGCGGCCACCGGTCGGGAGGCCGTCGACCGGGCCCGCAGCACCCGCGCCGACGTCGTGCTGATGGACATCCGGATGCCGGAGATGGACGGCCTCGCCGCCACCGCCGAGATCACCGCCGACGAGGACCTGGCCGGCGTACGGGTGCTGATCCTGACCACCTTCGAGATGGACGAGTACGTCTTCCAGGCGCTGCGCGCGGGGGCCAGCGGCTTCCTCGGCAAGGGGGTCGAGCCGGCCGAGCTGCTCGACGCGATCCGTACCGTCGCGGCCGGCGAGGCACTGCTGTCCCCGAAGGCCACCCGTGGGCTGATCGCCCGGTTCCTGGCCCAGCCCGAACCGGACCCGAAGGCGACTCCGGAGCAGCTGCGGGTGCTCACCGACCGGGAGCGGGAGGTGCTCACCCTGGTCGCCGGCGGGCTGTCCAACGAGCAGATCGCCGAGCGCCTGGTGGTCTCCCCATTGACCGCGAAGACCCACGTCAACCGGGCGATGATGAAGCTCGGCGCACGGGACCGGGCGCAGCTCGTCGTGGTCGCGTACCAGAGCGGGCTGGTCCGGGCGGGGGAGCCGCCGGCACCCTGACCGCGGTAGTCGGGGCCGCCCGCTACCGCGGCTGCGGTACGCGCAGGTGTCCGCGGCTGGCCGACGCGGCGGCCCGGGTACGCGGGCGATCGTTGGCCGCATGATTGACGTGGCCAACCTCAGCAAGCGCTACGGCGACAAGCTCGCCGTCGACGACCTGACCTTCCAGGTGAAGCCGGGGATCGTCACCGGCTTCCTCGGCCCCAACGGCGCCGGCAAGTCCACCACCATGCGGATGATCCTCGGCCTGGACGCCCCGACCTCCGGCACGGTGACCGTCAACGGCCGCCGGTACGCCGAGCACCGGGCCCCGCTGCGCGAGATCGGCGCGCTGCTGGAGGCGAAGGCCGTGCACACCGGCCGCTCCGCCCGCAACCACCTGCTCGCCATGGCGGCCACCACCGGCATCGGTCGCCGGCGGGTCGACGAGGTGATCGACCTGGTCGGCCTGCACGAGGTGGCCGGCAAGCGGGCCGGCGGCTTCTCCCTCGGCATGGGCCAGCGGCTCGGCATCGCCGCCGCGCTGCTCGGGGACCCGAAGGTGGTGATGCTCGACGAGCCGGTCAACGGCCTCGACCCGGACGGCATCCGGTGGATCCGCGGGCTGCTCAGGGGGCTCGCCGCCGAGGGGCGGACGGTCTTCGTCTCGTCGCACCTGATGAGCGAGATGGCGCAGACCGCCGAGCACCTGATCGTGGTCGGCAAGGGCCGGCTGATCGCCGACGTCTCGCTGGCCGAGTTCACCCGGCAGGCGTCCCGGACCACCGTCCGGGTCCGCTCCCCGCAGGCCGCCACGCTGCGCGACCTGCTGGTCGGGCCGGACGTCACGGTGACCAGCGGCGAGCCGGGCCTGCTGGAGGTGACCGGGCTGACCCGGGAGCAGATCGGCGACCGGGCCGCCGACGCTGGTCTCACCCTGCACGAGCTCGCCGCCACCGAGGCCTCCCTGGAGGAGGCATTCATGACCATGACCCGCGACGCCGTCGAGTACCACGGCGACACCGCCCAGCCCGTCCCCGCCGGAAGGAGCGCCCGATGACCACCGCCACGCTCGCCCCCGCCACCGTCCCCGCCGACGCGAAGGTCACCTGGTGGCGGGTGGTCCGCTCGGAGTGGATCAAGTTCCGCTCGCGGCGCTCGTCCCTGATCATGCTGGCTGCCGTCGTGCTCGTCTTCGCCGGCCTGGGCCTCGGCTTCTCGGCGTTCCTCTCCGACACCACCATCGAGCCCGGTTCCCCGGCCCCGCCCGGCGGGCCGTCCTCGCTGGACCCGCTCGGTGCCAGCCTCGGCGGGGTGAACCTCGCCCAACTGCTCATCGGCACGCTCGGCGTGCTGTTGGTGGCCGGCGAGTACTCCACCGGCATGATCCGCTCCTCGCTGGCCGCCGTGCCGAGGCGCTGGCCGGTGCTGGCCGGCAAGGTCACCGTGCTGACCGGCGTCTCCCTCGCGCTGCTGGTGCCGACGGTGCTGCTCACCTTCCTCGGCGGGCAGGCCATCCTGGCCGACAAGGGCATCTCGCTGGCCGACGACGGGGTGCTGCGCGCGGTGCTCGGCACGGCGTTCTACCTGGCCGGGGTGGGGGTGCTCGGGATGGCCCTGGGTGCCCTGCTGCGCAACACCGCCGGGGCGCTGACCAGCGTGGTGGCGCTGCTGCTGGTGATCCCCGGGCTCACCTCGCTGCTGCCGGAGAGCTGGTCGGACGCGATCTCGCCGTACCTGCCGTCGAACGCCGGCCAGGCGTTCATGTCGATCTCGTCCAGCCCGGACCTGCTCTCCCCGGGCGCGGGGCTGGCCGTCTTCGTGGGCTGGCTGGTGGTGCTGGTCGGCGCCGCCGCCGTCCTGCTCCGGAGGCGCGACGCCTGACCCGGTACGCCGGCCGGGCCGGGGCCGGTGCGGACCCTTCCGCGCCGGTCCCGGCGGCCCTAGAGTGAGGGCGGCGACCCACGCGGTGGCCGGTGACCCGACGGGAGGCGCAACCCGTCGGGCCCAGGTGCGCCCGCGCACCCACCGGTGATCCGTGCTGGCCGCCGCGTACCGGCCCGGCTCCCTCGCCCCGGTCCCGCTCAGGAATCCCCATCACGACAGGGGAGACAGACGATGGCGCGACCGATCACGCTCTTCACCGGCCAGTGGGCCGATCTGCCGTTCGACGAGGTCTGCCGGCTCGCCTCCGAGTGGGGCTACGACGGGCTGGAGATCGCCTGCTGGGGCGACCACTTCGAGGTCGACAGGGCGCTCGCCGACGACTCGTACGTCGACCGGAAGCGGGAGACCCTCGCCAAGCACCACCTGAAGGTCTTCGCCATCTCCAACCACCTGGTCGGCCAGGCCGTCTGCGACCACCCGATCGACGAGCGGCACCGGGACATCCTGCCGGCCCGGATCTGGGGCGACGGCGAGCCCGAGGGGGTCCGCCGGCGAGCCGCCGAGGAGATGAAGGACACCGCCCGGGCGGCGGCGAAGCTCGGCGTGGACACGGTGGTCGGCTTCACCGGCTCGTCGATCTGGCACACCCTGGCCATGTTCCCGCCGGTGCCGCCGGCGATGATCGAGCGGGGCTACCAGGACTTCGCCGACCGGTGGAACCCGATCCTCGACGTCTTCGACTCCGTCGGGGTGCGGTTCGCGCACGAGGTGCACCCCAGCGAGATCGCGTACGACTACTGGACCACGAAGCGGGCCCTGGAGGCGATCGGGCACCGGCCGGCGTTCGGGCTGAACTGGGACCCGTCGCACTTCGTCTGGCAGGAGCTGGACCCGGTGAACTTCATCCTCGACTTCGCCGACCGGATCTACCACGTCGACTGCAAGGACGCGAAGGTGCGCACCGGCGACGGGCGGCGCGGCCGGCTCTCCTCCCACCTGCCCTGGGCGGACCTGCGCCGCGGCTGGGACTTCGTCTCCACCGGGCACGGCGACGTGCCGTGGGAGGACTGCTTCCGGGCCTTGAACGCGATCGGGTACGCCGGGCCGATCTCCGTCGAGTGGGAGGACGCCGGGATGGACCGGCTGGTCGGCGCGCCGGAGGCGCTGGAGTTCGTCCGCCGGCTCGCCTTCGACGCCCCGGCGGCGGCGTTCGACGCGGCGTTCAGCAGCGGCCGGGACTGATCCCCGGGGCGTTCCCGGGGCCGACCCGGCCCCGGGAACGCCGTGCTGAGGCACCCCGGTGCGCCGACGGTCCGGATGTTGCGACGTCGCCGGCCGGCAGGTGATCAGCAGGCCGCGAAGACGTGCTCGCTGATCATGCGGGCGGCACCCACCAGGGTGGCCCGGTCGTCCAGGTCGGACAGGACGATCGGCATGCTGCCGGTGGCGAGCGGGGTCGAGCGCCGGTAGACCACCGCGCGGATCTCGGCGAGCATGACGGGACCGATACCGGGGGTCGCACCGCCAATGATCACGATGGCCGGGTTGAAGAAGCTGACCAGACCCACCAGGACCTGCCCCAGCCGGCGGGCGCTGTCGCGGACCAGGGCCTGGGCGGTGGCATCCCCGGCGGTCGCCGCCCGGGCGACGTCGGCCATGGTCAGCGTCCCCGCCTCGCTCAGCCGGTCGCCCAGCGCCCCGGACCGGCCGGCGTGCGCGGCGGCCAGCGCCTCCCGGATCAGGGCGGCGTCCCCGCAGTACGCCTCCACGCAGCCGGTGTTGCCGCAGCCGCAGAGCGGGCCGTCCTCGGTCAGCCGCAGGTGCCCGATGTCGCCGGCCCCGCTGGTGGCGCCCCGGTAGAGCGCGCCGCCGAGCATCAGCCCGCACCCGATGGCGTCGCCGAGCTTGACGTAGAGGAAGTCGTCGAATGGCCGACCGGTCCCGGCGTGCCGTTCGCCGAGCGCCATGGCGTTGGCGTCGTTGTCGACCTGCACCGGGCAGCCCAGCTCGGCGGCGATCGCGTCCCGGACCGGGAAGTGGTGCCAGCCCGGCATGGCCGGCGAGGAGACCGCGGTCCCCTCGCGGACCGCGACCGGCGCCGGCAGGGCGACGCCCACCCCGGTCAGCCGGGACACCCCGGCCTCGGCGCGGAGCTTGCCGAGCAGCTCGACGGCGCGGCCGACCACCTCCTCCGGCCCGCTCCGGACGTCGACCGGCTCGCCGAGCCGGGAGAGCACGGTCAGCTCGCCGTCGGTCAGCGCCACCTCGAGCCGCCCGGTGCCGACGGCCACCGCGCCGAAGCGGACCTGCCCGGCGACCCGGAGCAGCGAGGAGCGGCGGCCGCCCCGGGACGCGGCCGGTCCCGCGGGCTCCACCAGGCCCTGGGCGGTCAGCCGGTCCACCTCGGCGGCGAACCGGGCCCGGGTGAGGCCGAGGACGTCCGCCAGCTCGACCCGGGAGCGGGGGCCGTCGTCGCGTAGCAGCCGGAGCAGCCGCGCCTGGTCCGGGTTCTCCGGTCCGACGAGCGTCATGCGATCACCTCCATCCGGAATCTGCCACATCGGCGTCACCGCCGTGTGACGGGAGGGGCCGCACCCGGTTTCCCGGGTGCGGCCCCTGTGTTGCTCCGGTCGGGTCGGTCAGCCCCGCAGACCCGACATGTGCTGGTAGCTGATCTCCGCGTAGCGCAGTGAGCGACCGGGGTCGGCGGTGCCGCCGGGCGCGGTGTCCTGCTCCCACATCGGGTTGTGGTAGCCCTTCGCGCCCATGTTGGCGAAGAAGGTGCCGTAGTCGATGTCGCCCTGGCCGAGCGGCACCATGTCGTACCCGTTGGTGGTGTTGGTGTTGATCTTGCCGTCCTTGGCGTGGAACAGCGGGAACCGGATTGGCTGGGCGGCGACCACGGCCAGCGGGTCGAAGACGCTGGTCTGGGTCACCCCGTCCGGGTCGGTGTAGCTGCGGAAGCGGTACTGCGCCACGTGCGCCCAGTAGATGTCCATCTCGAACCAGACCCACTCCGGGTTGGTCCGCGCGATGAAGTACTCCAGCTTGCGGACCCCGGAGGACCGGGTCGGCCGGCCCAGCGCGTCCAGCGGCCCGCTGTCCAGCAGGAAGTTGTACGCCGCGTCGTGGTTGTGGGTGTAGAGCTTCAGTCCGCGGGCGGCGGCCATCTCGCCGAACGTGTTCCACCGGTCGGCGGCGGCGTCCCAGTCGGCCTTGTAGTTGCTGCCGGTCGGGTCGTTGCCGGTACCGATGTGGGTCATGCCGAGGATCTCGGCGGTGTCCAGCGTCCGCTCGAACGCGGCGATGGTGTCCGGGGTGACGGTGCTCGGGACCGAGGCGTGCGAGCCGTTCGCCCGCAGCCCGTTGTCGTCCAGGATCTTGCGGATCTCCTCGGGGGTGATCTGCCGGCCGAGGATCCCGGTGTTCTGGGTGTATCCGGCGAACTCGACCTCCTTGTAGCCGATCTCGGCGAGCCGGCCGAGCACCCGCTCGAAGCCGTACGGCACTCCCGAGGCGTCTGGCGCGGCGCCGATCCGGTCGCGGACGCTGTACAGGATGATGCCGCGCTTGCCGGTGGGGACGAGCAGGCCGTTGCCCTCCGCGGCGGCGGAGGAGGCCCAACCTGCGGCGCCGACGGCGACCGCGCCGGCGGCCCCGGCAACGGTGCCGAGCATCCGGCGGCGGCTCATTCCGTGCTGTGTGTTCATCTGGTGGCTGCCCTTCCGTGCTGACTGGTGATGGACGGTGGTCCGGGGGCGCGGGTGGGGCCACCGGCGGTGGCCCCACCCGGGGTCGTCATGGGGTGACGCCGATGCCCTGACCGGTGAACTCGACCCAGTTGAGGTTGCCGAAACCGCTGGTCGGGCCGCCGGGAACGGTGGTGAAGACCAGGTAGAGCCGGTGCGTGCCGCCCGGGTCGGTGAACGGCACGGTGGTGCTGGTGAAGGCGTTGTTGCCGCTGGTGGCGTTGACCGTGGCGGTGGTCAGCAGCGGGCCGGTGGGGGAGTCGAGCCGGAACTGGACGCCGAACCGGGGCTGCCCGGCGGTGGCGGCGCTGCCACCGGAGGTACGCAGCGTCACCGACTGCATGTTCGTCAGGTTCACGGTGTTGTTGATCGCGATCCAGTCGCCGTTGTCGAGGCTGCCACGCTGCTGCCCGCCCCCGGTGTCGGCGCTGGTGCCGACCGTGGTGCCGGACTCGTCGCCGGCGAACTCGACCTCCTGGCGCTTGGCCTGGACGATCTGCTGGTCCACCGTGGTCAGCGCCGGCTGCCCGTTCGCCCCGCCGTCGGTGTACGACGCGCTGACCACGCCGTAGATGTAGCCGCCGTGTGAGGCGTCGTCCGGCTCGGTGGGCAGCACCCCGGAGCAGCCGAACTGGTTGGTCTCGCCGTGGCCGTGCTGGTCGTGGCCGAGGACGAAGGTGACCTCGACCTTGGCGCAGTCGACCGGCCCGTCCTCCGGGTCGGTGACGGTCACCGACCAGGGGATGTCGTCGCCCCAGCTGAAGAAGCCGCCCTCGAGCGGGGTGTTGACGGTCACGGTCGGCGCGGTGTTGCCGACCGTGATGGTGGTGTTCGCCGACGCCGTCTTGCCGCTGGAGTCGGTCACCGTCAGCCGGGCGGTGTAGACGCCGTTGGTGGTGTAGGTGTGCGACGGGTTCGGGTCGATCGAGTCGGTGGTGCCGTTACCGTCGAAGTCCCAGGCGAACGAGACCGAGTCGGCCGGGTCCGGGTCCTTCGACCCCTCGCTGGAGAAGGCGACGGTCAGCGGCGCGATCCCGTTGGTCGGGGTGGCCGTCAGTACGGCGTTCGGCGCCCGCAGGCCCTTGACGTAGCTGAACTTCACCATCGCCGCGTCCGGATTGACGGCGAAGAACCCGTCGCCGTACGTCAGCAGGTAGAAGTTGCCGTCCGCGCCCCAGCGCATGTCCATCGGGTTGTCGCAGAGGAACGGCTTGGCCGGGGTGGTGGGCGCCTGACCGCAGTTCAGCACATTGTTGATCTTCAGGATGTCACCCTTGTCGTCCAGCCGGACCTCCTTGAGGGTGTCCCGGGTGAACTCGCCGAAGAAGATCGCGTCGTCGTAGTACTCGGGGAACTTCGTCTCCGACCTCAGCTCCGGGTCGAAGTCGTACTTCGCCGCGCCGTGCGGGCCGACACCGCCCGTGCCGAGCTCCGGGAAGAGCACCGGACAGGTCTGCGTCGGCGTCGACAGGTACGACTCCGGGCACGGGGTCGGCGCCTGGAACGAGTACCACAGCTCGGACTTCTCCACCGCCGGCAGGTCCGTGAGGCCCGTGTTGTGCCGGGAGGTGTTCTTCGGCGCCGCGCAGTCGAAGGGCGCGATCGGCGAGATCGGGCTGGTGGTCCAGTTCATCTCGATGTACGGCAGGTTCGGCTGCACGCACATCGGCCAGCCGTAGTTCGCCGGCTTGTCGACCACCATCATCCGGCCGGTGCCCGCCGGCCCACGGCCGACCGCGGCGGTCGAGGAGTCGGGGGAGTAGTCGGTGATGTAGGCGACGTCGTTCTTGTCGAGGGTGATCCGGAACGGGTTCCGGAAGCCCATCGCGTAGATCTCCGGGCGGGTCTTTCCGGTGCCGGCCGGGAAGAGGTTGCCCGACGGCACGGTGTACGAGCCGTCCGCCCCCACCGCGATCCGCAGGATCTTGCCGCGCAGGTCGTTGGTGTTGGCCGCGCTGCGTCGGGCATCCACGAAGGGCGCCTGGTAGACGCCGGTGGCACTGACCGAGTCGTTGTGCGGCGAGAAGCCGCCGGAGCCGCCGCCGCCGGCCGGGGTGTCGTCCCCGGTGACCAACCAGAGGTTGTTCTTCGAGTCGAACGCGATGTCACCGGCCACGTGGCAGCAGGCGCCCCGGTCCACCGGCACCTGGAGGATCTTCTGCTCCGTGCTCACATCGAGCGACGGGGTCTCCCCGTCGACGAACTTGAACCGGGAGAGCTGGAAGTAACCCTTCCACTGGTCCCAGGCCGTCGGGTCGGTGCTGGTGGTCGGCGCGCCTCCGGCCGGGGTGTCCAACGGGGGCGCGTAGTAGAGGTAGACCCACTTGTTGTTGGCGAAGTCGTTGTCGATCGCCGGGCCGTACATCCCGTCCTCGCTGTGGGTGTAGACCGGGATCTGGGCCAGCACGGTGGTCGCGTTGCTCTCCGGGTCGTGCAGGCGTACGCCGCCGCGCCGGTCGGTCTGGATCACCCGGCCGTCGGGGAGCACGTCGAAGCCGATCGGCTCGTTGACGTTGGGCTGCGCCCCGATCACCGTCATCTGGTAGTTGGCCAGCACGGTCGCGCCGCAGTCGCCGTCGGTCACCCCGGCCGCCCACTGGATCGCCCCGCCCAGGTGGGCACGCAGGTCGGTGCTGCCGTAGCTCTCCGGGGTCGCGCCGAGTCCGGTGTAGAAGGACCGGCCGCCCTGGTAGTCCTTGCACCAGGTCACCGGGTGGTCGAAGCCCATGGTGCCGCCGGGGTACGTCTTCTCGTCCACGGTGGCCAGCACGTGCGAGACGCCCCGGACGTTGGCCGCGAAGTTGTACCAGCGGTCGGTGGTGCTCCAGCGCTGCGGCAGTGTCTCGGAGGCGGGGTGGACCCGGTCCGCGACGGTGACCGTCGCCCGGCTCACCGCGGAGGCGGTGGTGGCCCGGGTACCGAGCACGTTGGTCAGGAAGGACCACTCCGGCTCGGCCTCGATCGCGGAGTGGACGCCGACGAAGCCGCCGCCGTCGCGGTAGTACTGCTCGAAGGCGGCCTGCTGGGTGTCGGTCAGCACGTCGCCGGCGGTGTTCAGGAAGACCACCGCGCGGAACTGCTTCAGGTGCGATTCGTCGAACTTGCGGGCGTCGTCGGTGACCTCGACGGTGAAGCGCCGGTCGCGTCCGAGTTGCTGGATGGCCTGCACGCCGGCGGTGGTGGCGGCGGGGTTGGCCCCGGTGGCCGACCGGGTGAAGACGAGCACCTTGTACTCGATGCCGTTGCTGACGGCCGCCGGTGCGGCCGGTACCGGCGCGGCCTGCGCCGGGGTCGGCTGCCGCGCCGTCGTCGCGACGAGCGTCGCGCCGACGAGGGCGAGCAGGCTGAGATGGGTGACGGCCCTGCGGCCGAATGGTCTGCGCATCGAACCTCGCTCTGGTCGGGCGGGTCCGCCTCAGCCGGGACGAGGCTGAGGAGGTCGCTGTGAGGTGACGAGAGCCTGGCCAGGTTCTACGCAGGACGATATTTGCGGATGAGAAGAAAGAGAAGAGGTTGGAGGCAAAAGTTTTCGATGAACCGCTCGAACTTTTGCTCTAGAACAGCAAAAGTCCGGGATGGATCGTGCGGGCACACGAAAGCGGGCCGGTCGCCCTGCGGCGACCGGCCCGATGACGTACGAACGGTCAGATGGTGCTGCCGTTGGTGCCCGGCGCCTTCGGCTTCGGGGTCGTGCTCGACGAGCTGGTGGAGCTGGTGGACGACTTGGCGCCGACCGTGGCCGGCGTGCCCGCGAAGGCGTCGTCGGCGGCGGTCAGCTCCTGCTTGCCACCGTTGCTGCTGGTGCCGAGCTTCTCGCCCAGCTTGGACTGGCCGAGCTTGTCCTTGCCCTCCGAGTAGAGCCGGTTCGCCTGGGCCTGCGCGACCCCGGCCGCCTCCTGGACGGTCGGGTGGTCGAGCACCTTACGGCCCCGGACGACCAGCTCCTCGTACTTCTCTCGGCCGGCACGGGCGCCCAGGACGAAGCCCGCAGCCAGCCCGCCAAGAAACATGATCTTTCCGCGCATGGCGGCTCCTTCCGTACCTGACGCTCCGCCGTTCCCGCCGGGTTCCCCCCGCGGGACCGACCATGTCGCGCCCACGTCGTCCTCTGTCGGCAGCTAACTACCCATCCTGCTCCGCGCTCATGCCTCCGTGTGCCCGGATGACGATTTGTCCGTATTCTTCTTGTGGGTCCGGACCCTTCCACCCGGCCGACGCGACGGGGTAACCCCCTGGACCGGACCCCCCGGGAATCCTGTACTCTTGTGCCGTCGCCGAGCGCCGGGGAGATCCGGAACGAGGCGACGAAGCGGTCCCCCGTAGCTCAATTGGCAGAGCAGCCGGCTGTTAACCGGCAGGTTTTTGGTTCGAGTCCAAACGGGGGAGCTCTGCTCCAACCCAACGCCCGTCGGCCCCGCCGGCGGGCGTTTTCGCTGCTCCGGGCGGCCGCCGCCAGGTCCACGCGCCGCGAGCACGCCGGCCTCGCCCAGGCTGCCGGCCGCCACGCCCCGGGGTTCCCGGTCCGGATGCCGCCGGGTGCCCGCGCGTGCAGCTGTTGCTGCCCTGTCGACCACGAACGCACCCGGAACCGGGCCGGCGAGCGGGCGGCGCCGGGGCCAGGGGCCGCCGGCCGGGTGGGCGGTTTAGGTCACGGACGGCTCCCTCGGGCGGCAGGATGGCCAATGTCGACTTAGACTCCCGCTGCGTCGATTGGTGCGTCGATGTGAGGGGTGGAGATGGCCGGAAGACGGGGCCGCGGCATTGCCACGCTGGTCGCGGTGGCGGTCGTGCTGGGCTGGCTGGTGGTCGGGGGCATCGCCGGGCCGTACTCCGGCAAGCTCGGCGACGTCGCGACGAACGACAACGCCTCCTTCCTGCCCACCGACGCCGAGGCGACCCGGGCGCAGAACCTGGCCGCCGGCTTCGTCGAGAAGGAGACCACCCCCGCGCTGGTGGTCTACGAGCGCACCTCCGGCATCACCGACGCCGACCGGCAGCGCGCCGCGGCGGACGTCGCCCGGTTCGGCGAGATCCAGGGCGTGGTCACCCCGGTGTCCCCGCCGATCCCCAGCCAGGACGGCCAGGCGCTCCAGGTGGTCGTGCCGATCAACGGCTCCGAGGGCGAACGGATCGGGGAGGTGGTCGACCAACTGCGCGGCATCGCCGGCGCCGACACCGACGGCCTCACCGTGAATGTCGCCGGCCCGGCCGGCCTGCTCGCCGACCTGATCGAGGTGTTCGGCGCGATCGACGGGCCGCTGCTGTTGGTCACCCTGGTGGTGGTGCTGATCATCCTGCTGATCGTGTACCGCAGCCCGGTGCTCTGGATCGCCCCGCTGCTGGCCGCCGGGATGTCGTACTCGGTGGCGTCGGTCTTCGTCTACTACCTGGCGAAGAACGACGTGATCAAACTGAACGGGCAGGCGCAGGGCATCCTCACCGTGCTGGTCTTCGGCGCCGGCACCGACTACGCGCTGCTGCTGATCGCCCGCTACCGCGAGGAGCTGCACCGGCACGAGCGCCCCTGGGACGCCATGAAGACCGCCTGGCGGGGCGCCGCCCCGGCGATCGTCGCCTCCGGCGCCACCGTCATCGTCAGCCTGCTCTGCCTGCTGCTGTCCAGCCTCAACTCCAACCGGGCGCTCGGCCCGGTCGCCGCGGTCGGCATCGCCGCCACCCTGGTCGTGATGCTCACCTTCCTGCCCGCGCTGCTGGTGCTCGGCGGGCGGTGGGCCTTCTGGCCGCGTAAGCCCCGGGCGGACCAGGCCGACCCGCAGAGCGAGCACGGCATCTGGAGCCGGATCGCCGGCTTCGTCGCCCGCCGGGCCCGGGTGGTCTGGGCGACCACCGCCGTGCTCCTCGCCCTGCTCACCATCGGGCTCACCCAGCTCGGCGTCACCACCCTGGGCCAGTCCGACCTGTTCACCAAGCGCACCGACTCGGTCGCCGGGCAGGAGGCGATCGCCCGGCACTTCCCGGCCGGCACCGGCAGCCCGGCGACGATCTTCACTCGGCAGGAGACCGCCCAGCAGGTCGCCCAGGTGGCCCAGGGCGTACGCGGGGTCGCCGCCGTCCGCCCGGTCACCGGCGGCCAGGCCGGCCCGCCGGACCCGAACGCGCCGCCCAAGGTGGTCGACGGGCGGGTCGAACTGGAGGCCACCCTCGCCGACCCGCCGGACAGCGACGGCGCCGAGCGGGCCATCCGCGACCTCCGCGCGGCCGTGCACCGGGTGCCCGGCTCGGACTCCGTCGTCGGCGGCTTCACCGCGATCAACGTGGACACCTCCGACGCGTCCACCCGGGACCGCAACGTGATCATCCCGGTGGTCCTGGTGGTGATCGCGGTGATCCTGGCGCTGCTGCTGCGCGCGCTGCTGGCCCCGCTGCTGCTGATCGCGACCGTGGTGCTGTCGTTCCTCGCCACGCTCGGGCTCTGCGCGCTGATCTTCCGGTACCTCCTCGACTTCCCCGGCGTCGACCAGTCGTTCCCGCTCTTCGCGTTCGTCTTCCTGGTCGCCCTCGGCATCGACTACAACATCTTCCTGATGAGCCGGGTCCGCGAGGAGTCCGTCAAGCGGGGCACCCGGGCCGGCGTGCTCAGCGGCCTCGCCGTCACCGGCGGGGTGATCACCTCCGCCGGCGTCGTGCTCGCCGCGACCTTCTCCGCGCTGGCCGTACTCCCGCTGGTGGTGCTGGTGGAACTGGGCGTGACGGTCGCGGTGGGCGTACTCCTGGACACCATCGTGGTCCGCTCGCTGCTGGTGCCCGCGCTGTCGTACGACATCGGGCCGAAGATCTGGTGGCCCAGCCGGCTGTCGCGCGCGGCCCGGAACGAGACGGAGGTCGGGCGTGCTCGCTGAGACGGACGTCGTCATCGTCGGCGGTGGCCTCGCCGGGCTGGCCGCCGCCCGGCGGCTGCACCGCGCCGGCGTGCCCTGGCGGCTGCTGGAGGCCGGCGGCCGGCTCGGCGGCCGGGTCGCCACCGACCGGGTCGACGGCTACCTGCTCGACCGCGGTTTCCAGGTGCTCAACACCGCCTACCCGAGGCTGGGCACCCTGCTCGACCTGGCCACCCTGGACCTGGGCTGGTTCACCTCCGGCGTGCTGGTGCGCCGCGGCGACCGGCTGGACCGGCTGGTCAACCCGCTGCGTCAACCCACCGGCGCGCCCGGCACCGCGCTGGCCGGCGTGGGAACGCTGCTGGACCGGCTGCGCTTCGCCGCGCTCGCCACCGGCTGCGCCACCCTGCCAAAGAGCCGCCTGCTGAGCGCCACCGAGACGACCAGCGAGGTGGCGCTGCGCCGCGCCGGGCTCTCCGACGCCATCATCGAGGAGCTGATCCGGCCGTTCCTCTCCGGGGTCCTCATCGACCGGGAGCTGGAGACCTCCAGTCACGTGCTGGCGATGATCCTGCGGTCCTTCGTACGCGGCCGGATCGGCCTGCCCGCGCGGGGCATGGCGGCACTGCCCCAGGCGATCGCCGACCCGCTCCCCGCCGACCTGATCGAGCTGGACACCCCGGTCGCCGAGGTCAGGGCCGGCCGGGTCCGCACCCAGGCCGGTGAGATCGGCTGCCGGGCCGTCGTGGTCGCCGTGGACCCGCCCGCGGCGGGCACCCTGCTGCCCGCCCTGTCCCGGGTACGGATGCACAGCTACACCACCTACTACCACAGCACCGACGACGCGCCGCTGGACGAGCCGATCCTGCTGCTCGACGGGGAGCGCCGGGAACTGGTCGCCAACACCGTGGTGATCAGCAAGGCCGCGCCGACGTACGCGCCGGCGGGGCGGCACCTGGTGGCCACCTCGGTGGTCGGGACGTCCGCGCCGCCGGAGCCGATGATCCGGCGCGAGCTGGACCGGCTCTACGGCCGGTCCACCGCGGACTGGACCCACCTGACCACCGTCTCCGTCCCCGACGCGCTGCCCGCCGCGCCGCCGCCGCAGGGGCGGCTGCGCAAGCCCGTCGCGCTGGGGGAGGGGCTCTTCGTCTGCGGGGACCACCGGGACAGCCCGTCCATCCAGGGGGCGCTGGCCAGCGGCTGGCGGACCGCGGGGGCGGTGTTGGCGGAGCTGCGCGCGGTCGGCTGAGCGGGGGACATCCGGCCCGCTTGTCGGGGCACTTGCGGGCGGCTGCTGACTGTTATCCTCGCGTAGCCCATCGTGCCGGCCCGGCGTGTTCCTGCCGGTTCGGTGGTGGCCGGTGATCCGGCGGGCGGGTTACGATCCGGCGCGGTATCGGGGCGGTAGCTCAGCGGGTTAGAGCAGGGGACTCATAATCCCTCGGTCGCGGGTTCGAGTCCCGCCCGCCCCACCACGCAAACCCCCTGGTCAACCATGCTGCCGACGACCCTGGCGAACCGCCTCGAGGTCGGGGCCGACCCCGTCAGTCCGTACTGAGTCCGCAGCCGCACGACCCGCCGCCCGGTCGAGGCGGTCCGTCACCTGGTCCAGGTCGTCCTCGAACAGATCCGCGTACACGTCCAGCGTCATCGCCGCCGAGGCGTGGCCGAGCATCCGCTGCACCGCCTTCACGTTGGCACCCTCGGCCACCGCGAGACTGGCCGCCGTGTGCCGCAGCTCGTGCGGGGTCAGGCCGGCGAGGCCGATCGACTCTGCGGCTCGATCAAGGACCCGGCGGCGGAAGTTGTTGTTGCGCAACACCTCGCCGGCCGGCGACGTGAACACCAGCTCGTCACGGGTGCGGCCGGTGATCTGCGCGGCCGTCGAAGTCGGAGAAGTGGGCTCCGTCGATGACCAGTACGGGAGGGTCGTCGCTGTGGTTCGTCATGATCCTCAGGACGGCGTTTGCGCCGCGCGCTCCTATGCCGCCGCCCGGCCGCCCCTCATGACAAGGCAACATGGCGCGTATGTCCTTGCCCACCCCCACGCTGCACACCGCTCGCCTGCTACTGCGCCCCGTGACCAGCGCAGACGCGGACGCCCTCTTCGCGATGCACAGCAGCGCCTACGTGCTGCGCTACTGGGACGCGCCGCCCTGGAGCGAACGAGCGCGCGCCGAACGCTTCGTCACGGCTTGCCAGCAAATGGCGGACGAGGGCAGCGGGGCGCGGCTGGCCATCGACCGTGTTTCCAACAGGGCATTCATCGGCTGGTGCAGCCTGACCCGATGGAACCCCGACTATCGCAGCGCGTCGATGGGCTACTGCCTCGACGATGCGGCATGGGGCCACGGCTACGCGACGGAGGCCGCGCGCGCCTTGCTGCAGTGGGCATTCGACACGCTGGATCTGAATCGAGTCCAGGCCGAGACCGATACGCGCAACACGGCATCTGCTCGCGTCCTGGAAAAGCTCGGATTCGTGCGTGAAGGGACGTTGCGGGAAGACTGCGTCGTGAACGGCGAGGTGTCGGACTCGTGGGTGTACGGGCTGATCAGGCGGCAGTGGCGCCCGTCGTCCGGGTCGGATCCTGGCCGCTGAATGCTTTTCGCCAGGCGAGAGAGCGCCCAGCCTCCTGACAAGCGGACGGCGGCCGCGGGCTTCACGGTTGACGGCCTGTGGAGCGTGGCAGGCGAGGGACCTTCAGCCAGAATGGGGCCGGGCGCACCGCGCCGGGATCGTCGACTCCGGGACGTCCGCTTCCGGCGCAGAACTTCCGCATCTGCCGCATCACCTGGTCAGCAGGCCCTGCTAGCGTCAGCCGCACACAGATGATCAGTCGGAGGCCAGCAGGAATGACCCCCACGTTCCCCGAGACCCGCCTGCTGGCGGGCGATCTCTTGCTGCGGCCCTTCTCCGCAATCGACATCGAGGAAAATCAGATCGCTTGCGCGGACCCGCTCATCCAGCAGTGGCTCCCACTGCCCCAGCCCTACCCCCGCCAGGGCTCCGCTGACTGGTGCACCAAGATCTCCCATTCCCTGCGGGAGACCGGAGACGGGATCCACTTCCGATCGTCGACGCGAACACAGACCGCCTCCTCGGCACCGTCGGCCTGAAGAAGACCGACTGGCGCGGCCTGGTCAGCGAGATCGGCTACTCGGTCGCCCCCTGGGCTCGCGGCCGAGGCATCGCGGCCGAAGCCACGCGGACCATTGGTCAGGTCCGTAGCGGCGCGACCCGCCGCCCGGTCGAGGCGGTCCATCACCTGGTCCAGGTGTTCTCGAACAGCACATGCGTGACAGATCCGTCCCGGCACACGGCAGCGCACTCACACGACGAGTGGAGTGCGCTGCCGAACCCCATGCCCAGGCGTCAGGTCATGGCTCCATGCCCTCCCAGGTGGTCAGGCAGAAGGGGTGACCGGCCGGATCGGCGTACACGTAACACTGGCCGCTGTTGGGCTGGAACTCGTACTTGGTTGCTCCTGCCGCCAGCACGCGCGCTTCGGCGGCCGCCCGGTCCTCCACGTAGAAGTCGAGATGCATCATGATCGACGAGGTTGGATCGGGCCAGGTGGGCGGTGTGTAGCCAGGTACGGTCTGGAAATCCATTCGGCCGCCCGGGCCCTGGACCGTGGCCCACTGCTCGCCCAGATTCGTCACCGTCCCGCCGGTGATGTCGGCGTAGAAAGCCGCCAGGCGGCCGGCGTCGGGGCTGTCGAGCGTGACCGAACTGAGCTGGATCGAGTCGGACATGTCGTCTCCTTCACGGTCAAGGGCGGTTGCCATCACGTAGCCATCTCCAAGATGACGAATGACGTGCGACGAACCGGACAGGTCCCCACGCCCGCAGTCATCTGCGATGCGCGCCGCTGTCGCGGACCGCGCGGGGGCGGAGCCGCAGCAGGACTGAACACGCGGCGTTCGGCGGCCCGCCCATCCTCTCAGTGACGGGCCGATTCAGGCACCGGCCAGTGCGAGCCTCTGCTCGGCCTCGTCCGGTGCCAGCCATGATGCTCCGTCCAGGCTGGCCTTCTTCGCGTTGAACGCGTACACCCAGAGGCCCGCGGCCCAACTCGCTTCGATCTCACCTGCGGACCAGGCGCGGCCGGCGGCGCGCTGGTAGGCGTCCAGGAACGCTGCTGACTCGGAGACCGTCGCGGCCCTGGGCACCATCCCGCACGGCCAGACGGACGCGGCCAGCCCGACCACCACAGCCTCCGGCGCGGCGGTGACGCTGTCCCAGTCGTGGACCACCAGCGGCTCGTCACCGTTCCAGCGGAGGTTCTGCGCTTCCCAGTCGCCGTGTCCGATCACGACGCGGACTCCGGCCGGGGTACGCACAAACCGGCTCAGCCGGCGACGGACTCGCGCCCCGGTCTCGTCGAGCCACGCCGTCGCATGCTCGGCCATGTTGAGGTCGTCGTCGCGATCGTCGGCGGCCGGCCAGACGCCTGGCAGCGCATGATTCCACGCTGTCCACGGCAGATCCGGTTCCAGGGTGCCGACCATCGCCGGCTGGGGCGCGAGAGCAATGAAGCGCGCCAGCAACCCGGCGAACCGGCTGACGCGGTCGGTCTCCGGCGCCAGCGATCCTCCGGGCACGCACGCCTCCGCGCTCACCGCAACGCCCTCCTCGACCACCGAGCCGCCCAGTGGCTCAGGAGCGGGAAAGCCGGCGCGCCACAGTGCTCGCTGCACAGCCGTACACCCGGCGAGGCGTGGTGAGTACGGTCGCACCTTGACGATCACCTCGCGCCCTCCGGACAACCGCACATCGAAGACCCGCGAAAGATGGCCGGAGATCAACTGCACATCCTCCACCGCGGAGCCGAGGTGACGCTTGCACCAGCGACCGACGTCGAACGTCATGCGCCGAACCTACGCCTGGTTGGTGGAGGTCCAGCCCTGCTGGTGGAGTCTTTCGAACCCGTCGAGCAGCAGGTCGACCGCGAATTCGAACTCGAACTGGTCGTCGCAGCCGTGGCCCACGACCGACCCTTCGTCGTGCGCGGCGGCCATGGCTATCTCCGCGATGTGGGGATACCTGCCTGCCATCTCCCGGAGCATGGCTGCCTGCATCTGCGGGTCAGCGGGTAGCGGTGAGGCGGGGAACAGTTCCTGGGTGAATCCCCACATGCGGCTGCCCAGAACGTGCATCACATGGTGGGTGAGGTCGACGGAGAAGCCGCCGGCCCGGAACATCCCGACGATCGAGTTCATGTAGTCCAGCACGACCGGGGTGGGCTGGGGCCGGGACTCGATGACCCGCGACGCCCAGGGGTGTCGCAACAGCACACCCCGGGCCGAGAGGATGCGCTGGCGGATCGCCGCCTTCCAGTCGGTACCGCGGACCGGTGGATCGATCTCACCGACGACGACGTCGACCATGCCGTCGAGGAGCTGTTCCTTGTTGGCCACGTGCTTGTAGAGCGCCATCGGTACCACGCCCAGCTCCTGGGCGAGGTTGCGCATACTCAGCGATTCGATCCCGACGTCGTCGGCGAGCGCGACGGCGGCGCGCAGCACGCGGTCCCGGTTGAGGGGGGCCCGGCGCGCTCCGTCCACCTGCTGGACCATCTCGACCCGCCTTCCTCTCGGACAGTTGTAGACCCGCACCCGAACTTGACGGTGTACGGCGTACACCCTACCCTGACGCAGAGGTGTACGCCGTACACCTGGATGTCGTTTGAAGTGGCCGGCCGATGGATGACCGGAATGAAGAAGGGACTTTGCGGTGACCTCCTCCGCCAAGCGAGAGTGGCTGGTGCCCGTAGGGCTGATCATGCTCAGCGCCGTTCCGGTGATCGCCGGCGCCGCCCGGGTCGCCGAGCTCACCGGTGGTGCGACGGTCACGCCGGACAACGCTCGGTTCTTCGCCTCGCCGGTACCCGTGCTGGTGCACATCGTCGGCGCCAGCCTGTACTGCCTGCTGGGCGCGCTCCAGTTCGCCCGCGGCTTCCGCCGCCGCAGACCCGGCTGGCACCGCACTGCCGGGCGGCTGCTGATCCCCTTAGGGCTCGCCGCGGCACTGACGGGCCTGTGGATGACGCTGTTCTATCCCCGCCCTCCCATCGACGACGAACTCCTGACCGGCGTCCGGCTCGTATTCGGCTCGGCCATGGTCGGCTGCATCGTCCTCGGTTTCGCCGCCATCCGGCGTCGGGACATCGCCGGTCACCGCGCCTGGATGGCCCGCGGCTACGCGATCGGTCTCGGAGCGGGTACTCAGGTCCTGACCAACCTGCCCTGGATGCTGCTGGTCGGCCAACCGAGTGGACTCAGTCGGACGCTGCTGATGCTCGCGGGCTGGGTGATCAACCTTGCCGTGGCCGAGTGGGCGCTCCGCAAGCGCCCGACCAGGCCAACCCGGACCGCGAGGGCAGTACCGACTCGGGTGAGCACGGCCTGAGCGTGTGTCTCTATCTGGCGCTGCCCTCGGAGGCATCGGGGCGCGGCAGCACCAACGCTTGAGCGGCGATGACGCGTTCACCGTTGAAGGTCAGCGCCGGCGACCCGTACAGCTGATAGCCCTGGTCGAGCAGGCCGCTGACGCGGGCGCAGAATTCAGCATCATCGGGTCCGGTGATGAGGCGGTAGCCGAGCGGCTCAGAGAGATCTGACACCGTCGCATTGTGCCCGCCCCGGCTGTGCCGGGCCGAGTCCCGGCCACCAGTCCGTCTTGGACGGCCGCACGGCCAGCGGCAGATCCGGATACCCGCTCAAAGGCCAAAGGACGCTCTGCAGGCGTCCATGCCCTCAACCGTCACGGCTGGCAGCTTCTGCTGGCGCCAGCTTCGCAGCGTCAGACGCAGACGGTCGGAGACAACCGCCTCACCGTCGCGCGCGTCGACGGAGATGCCGTCGTGCTCGTAGCCGAGTTTGCGGGAGACGCCCTGAGAGGAATGGTTGTCCTGAAACACCTCGGTCAGCGCAGCGGTGGCACCGAGATGATCGAAGGCAAGGGTGAGTAGTCCGACCCTCGCTTCGGTTCCGTACCCCTTGCCTTGGTGCTCCACGCCGAGCCAGGACGACGTCGTCACCTGCCGAACCACCGGGAAGTCGTGTGCGCGAAGTGTGACCACGCCGATCGGGTGTCCCGCGCGGAAGACGCCCATCCCCAGTCGCCACGCTGCCACGTCCCACGAGGCAAGCTGGTGCCAGTGTCCCTGTAGGACGGCCTGGGCCCGGTCGGCACGGGTGCCGTCGGTCCACGGGGTGAGGAATGGCCGCTCGCCGGGTGGATGCACGCCCTGACCTGCGAGGTCGGCGAGTTCAGCGAGCTCCTCCTCGCGTGGTAGGCGCAGCTGCAGGTGCGGTGTGGCGATGGTGAGACCATATTGAGGCCACAGATCAGCGAGCATGTGCCACATCTTGTCGACCAGGATCTGCCTGCGCTACCGACATACACCGGACCCCCTGATCTCGGCACGATCGCACGCCGTGCGTCGCTGGAGGTCCCTCGGATGGTGATCCACACGGATCGCGGTAGACGCGGCGTTCGTAAGCTCAACCGCGGCCGGCGTACAGGTACACCGTGACCGAATCAGGTACGCCGAGGTCGACCAGGAGAGCGCGCCGTGTGCCGTCGGCCGTAGGTTGCTCCTCGTCGATGCCGGATACGGTCTTGGCGGTCTCGGGCTTCCACAGATTGCCACCGCCGACGTTGTGTTTCGCGGTGACTGCTCGAAGTCCGGGGGTGGGGGGCGCGGTGAACGCCGCCGACGCGATGAAGGAGTCGAGTTCGTTGCGAGGCAGGCGGAACTTCGCCGAGAGCTGCGTCTCCAGGCCGTTGCTGTAGGCGGCGGACAGCATCACGGCACCCGGTGGAAGGGTTACATGGGCGACGGCTTCGACCTGGGACGCGCTGGCGACCTCCGGCGCGGACTGCAGGTCCGATCCCCCGAAGTGCTCGCCCAGTCCGATCACCGCACACGTGACGAGTGACAGTGCCAGACTGATGCACGCGAGTACGAGTGCAATTGGCCCGGCCAGGCTCCCGCGCTTCGGTGAGACGGTCTCGATCATGGCCAGACATTACCTGCGCGGCGAGTGGCTGAGCCTGTCCGCTATTCGGCGCTGCCGATGATGGCGCCGCTGACGGTGTCCACGTACCACCGCTGGTACTGCTCCAGCGGCCATCCGCGTTGCCGGACGAGCCAGTCGAAGTTGCGGACGTCCTGGGCCAACCAGAGGATGTCGGCCACCTGTTCGACGTCCAGGTCAGGGCGGAGGCCTCCGGTGCCGACGAGTTCCGCGGCGAACATGGCCATGCCCCGGCGGCGCTCGTCGATGTTCTTACGCCAGATCTCGGCGGCGTCCGGATCGGCCGTGGCCGCTCCGGCCAGCGCGAGCATCACCTCGGCCTGCCGGGCGTTGACCTCGGCCAGATGGCGGGCGTAGCGGGCGAGCTTGGCACGGGGGTCGGCGAGCGCGCGGATCTCGGCGACGAAGGGCCGGTCCGGCAGGGCCACCGGTTCGTCGTCGCCGGCCAGGGTGACGTCGACCAGCTGGGAGAGCAGCTGCCGCTTGCTGCCGAACACCGCGTACAGCGTCTGGACCGCGACGCCGGCTTCCGCGGCGACGGCGGTCAGCGGCGTGGCCGCGTAGCCCGGGTCGACGAAGAGCCGGCCGGCCGCTTCGAGGATTGCCCGCCGGGTCTGTCGGGCCTGCTCCTGCCGCCGGGAAGAGTCATAGCGTCTCTTGACAACCACCGTTCGAGTGTAGTGCTCTATTGGATAGAGTCTAACTCTATCGAGAGGGGGCGGCCATGCCGTTCGGTGTGCTGCAGGAGATGCCCGGCGTCAGCGAGGCGGAGTACCAGCAGGTGGAGCGACACCTCGGACCGGACCGGCCGCCGGGACTGGTCGCCCACGTCGCCGGCCCGACCGAGGACGGCTGGCGGATCATCAACATCTGGCAGGACGAAGCCGCGTTCCGCCGGTTCCAGTCCGAACGGCTGGTCCGGGCCGCGGGCCTGGCGGCGCAGGAGGACGGCTTCGACCCGACCAAGGCGGCCCGCTTCCGATCGATGAGCGTCGACGGCGCCGAGATGCCGTTCTGATGGCCGACGCCGCCACCCTGCGGTCCCGCAACGCCGCCTTCTGGACGGGAGCGGCAGCGGGCTGGATCCGCCATGCCGATCGGCAGGACGAGATCGGTCGACCGCTGGGCGCGCCGGCCATGGATCGAGTGGCCGCGCGGCCCGCCGAGCGGATCCTCGATGTGGGCTGCGGCTGCGGCGGCACCACGGCGGAACTCGCCACGGCGGTCGGCGGGACCGGCGCGGCGGTCGGTGTCGACATCGCCGAGGCGATGGTGACCGCCGCCCGGCAACGGTTCCCCACGGACCGGTACCCGGGTATCCGGTTCCACGCGGCCGACATCGAGACCCTCGATGTCGTGCCCGGGGCGCCCTTCGACGCGGCGTACTCGCGAATGACCCTGATGCTGTTGGCGGATCCGGTCGCCGGCTGCACCACGATCCGGCGGTCACTGCGCCCGGGAGGGCGCCTCGCCGCGACCGTCTTCCGCGACGGCAGCGTCAACCCGTGGCTGTCCGCGGCGCTGCTCGGCGCAGCACCACACCTCGGGCCGCTACCCCCGCTCCCGGTGGGTGACGAGCCCGGTCCGTTCTCCTTCGCCGACCCGGCACGGCTCGCCCGGGTCCTCACCGTCGCCGGCTTTGCCGCCGTCACGATCACGCCGTGTGACGTCGCCATGGACGCTCCGGACGACGCCGACGCGGTGGCCGAATGGCTCATCGAGGTCGGCCCCGCCGGTGCCGCGTACCGGGCGGCTCCGCCGGCCGGGCAGGCGTCCGCCCGGGCAGGGGCGGTCCGGCTCCTCGACCGGTTTCGTGAAGCCGGCGTCGGCTACCGACTGCCCGCCGGCCTCTGGCTCGTCACCGCGATGGCCGCCAGGGCTGACAAACCAACCGCCGCGGCCCGTCCGCCGGTCACCCACCACCGACAACCACGTCAGGACGAGAACCGATGAGTACGATCCGAATGCTCGCGCCGACCCTCTGTCTTGTCCTCGCCCTGGCGGCGTGTACTGACGCCGACGCGCCCGAGCCCTCCGGTGCCGCGGCGCCGGGCACCCCCGCAGCAGCCGCGTCCCGCGCGGCCGGATCCGCTCCGGCCGATGACTCGACACCAGTGTCGGCGAAGGAGGTGTGTGCCTACCTGGACGGCCAGTTGCCGACGCTGCGGGGGATCGGGTCCGAGACGGGCACGATGGCCAACCTCACCGTGAACCTCTACTCCTGGTACGAGAAGCAGGGTGCCGTGCCGACCGGCCGTCAGATCGACGACCAGACCCGGCAGCAATGCCCGGCGACCCGGACCGCGCTGCTCGAACTCGCCGGCATGGAGAGCTTCGAACGGCTGTAGCCCCGAGGAAGTACGGCTCAGCCGACCGGCGAGCGCTGGCTTGGCTGTCGGCCGAGCCAACTCCATCGCGTCGGGTCGGCGTGGCCTGGCGCTCACCGGCGCGGATCCGCACCATGGGCGCCGACCACGCGGGTGAGGTGGTCCGCCAGCGCCCTCAGCTCGTCCACCAGCTCGGGCGGTTCGAGGACGGTGAAGTCCGGCCCGAGTCCCGCCAGTCGCACAGCGAGGTAGGCCAGCGAATCCGCCCCCGTGGTCAGCAGGCAGCTGCCGTCGTCGACGGCTTCGACGACCCCGGCGGTGGCGGGAACTCGCGCGCCGACGACGTGCGCTGGTGCGCGTACCCGGATGCGGGCCTGGAACCGGTAGGGCGCCGTCGTGATCGCACCGGCCACGAACGCCGCCGCGTCCGGCGGATCGTGGGGTGTGAAGCGGGGTCCGCTGGCGAGCGGTCCACTGATCCGGTCCACGCGGAACGTACGCCAGTCGTCTCGTTCCCGGTCGCGGGCGACGAGATACCAGCGCCGGCCGGTGTGGACCAGCCGGTGCGGCTCCACCGAGCGTGCGCTGACGGTGCCGTCGTGCCGCTGGTAGGCGAAGCCCAACCGTTGCTGGCTCTGGCAGGCCTCGGCGATCGCCACGAGGACATCCGGGTCGACCGTGGCCGCCTGCGACTCCAGCGGGACGGTGGCCAGCTTCAGGGCCGCGGTGCGGGTACGCAGCCGGGCCGGAAGTATCCGTTCGAGTTTTGCCAGTGCGCGCAGTGCGGTCTCGGCGATCCCGGTCGCCGTGGAACTCGTCGCGGTACGCAGGCTGAGGGCGACCGCGACCGCTTCCTCGTCGTCGAGCAACAGCGGTGGCAGCGTCGTCCCGGCGCCGAGCCGGTAGCCACCCGCGACCCCGGGCGCCGCGTGGACGGGATAGCCCAGGTCGCGAAGCTTGGCCACGTCGCGGCGCAGCGTCCGCACGGTGACACCGAGGCGACCGGCCAGCTCCGGCCCGGTCCACTCCGGCCGTGACGGCAGCAGGGACAGCAGCCGTAGGAGGCGGGCGGAGGCGTCGAGCACGCTTGCCAGTGTTCCACCGAACGAGGACCGAAAGTGTCCGCAATTGCGGCTAGCGTTGCCCACGACGAGGACATCGAGAGGAGATGGCGGCGATGGCGTACGAGTTTCAGGTGACGGTGGGCTGCGCGGATCCGCACACGCTGGCGGACTGGTGGGCCGAGACGCTGGGCTGGCAGGTCGAGCCCTCGGACGAGGCGTTCATCCGCCGGATGATCAGCGCCGGGTACGCCACGGAGAGCGACACGAAGCTGCACGACGGCGTACTCGTCTGGAAGGAGGGGGCGGCGATCGCCCACCCGGAGGGCCTGCAGCGCGCGCCGAGGATGCTGTTCCAGCTGGTCCCCGAGCCGAAGACGGTGAAGAACCGGATGCACCTGGACGTGCGTATCGGCACCGACGACGTGGAGCCGACGGTGGCGGGCCTGGTCGCGCGCGGGGCCACGTTCCTGCACAACGGCCGGCAGGGCCCGAGCACCTGGGTCACGCTCGCCGACCCCGAGGGCAACGAGTTCTGCGTGTCGCAGTCCGCGTGAGGAGGCGGCCCGCCGAGTCAGGGCCACTGTTCAGCGAGCGGGCTCGAAGACCGCGCGTACGCAGCCATCGGTCCTGTTCTTGAACATGTGGTAGCCGCGGGGAGCGTCGTCGAGTGACATCGTGTGTGTCGCGAGGTGCTCGGTGACCAGCTCGCCGCGGGCCATCCGTTCGAGCAGCATCGGGATGTAGCGGTGTCCGTGCTGTTGGGCGCCGCGCACGGTGAGCCCCTTGTTCGTCAGCGCGCCGACCGGGAACTTGTCCATCGGCCCCGCGTACCCGCCGAGCAGGAAGACGCTGCCGCCCTTGCGGCAGTGCTGGATCGCCTCCCGAGCGGCGATCGGCCGGTCGGATGCCCGGCGCAGCCGTTGCTTGAGCTGGTCGTACCGGTACCGCGGGCCGGTGCTGTGCGACTCCATGCCGACCGCCTCGATGCACACGTCCGGGCCGCGCCCGCCGCTGCGTTCCCGCAGCTCGCCACCGATGTCCTGGGTCCGGTAGTTCAGTGTCTCGACGCCCACGTACGTCGCGGCCATCCGCAGCCGATCGTCAAGCTGGTCGATGATGATGACCCGTTCGGCACCGAGCAGGACGGCCGCGCGGGCCGCCAGCTGACCCACCCCGCCCGCGCCCCACACCGCGACCACGTCGCCCGGCCGCACGCCGGCGAGGTCCGCTCCCATCCAGCCGGCGGGGGCGGCGTCGGAGGCGAACAGGGCGCGCTCGTCGCTCACCCCTTCCGGCACGGTGAAGGCACCCTGGTCGGCGTAGGGGACCCGGATGTACTCGGCGTGGCTGCCGGCGAAGCCGCCCAGCGCGTGGGAGTAGCCGTAGCAGCCGGCGGGCGCGAAGCCCCAGGCTGCCTCGGTGATCGCCGGGTTGGTGTTGCCGTTGTCGCACAGGGAGAACTGTTCCTGCCGGCAGTACCAGCAGCGGCCGCAGGAGACGAACGAGCAGACCACCACCCGGTCGCCCACCCTGTGCCTGCGTACCCGCGGGCCGACCTCGACCACTTCGCCCAGGAACTCGTGGCCGAGGACGTCACCGCGCTCCATGAACGGGATGTGGCCGTCGAGCAGATGCAGATCGGCGCCGCAGGTGACGGTCTTGCGTACCCGGACGATCATGTCCTGCTCGTTGCGCAGCCGCGGCTCCGGCACCTGGGTCACCGCAAGCTCGTTCGCCCCCTGCCAGACCAGTGCCTTCATCCACCCGCCCACGGCGCTTCTGAATGTCTCAGGAACGGCGCCAAGGAAACGGCACCAACATGGGCGGATTCTCCTATATCGCTCAGCGGTGCCACCGCTGATTCCGACACTTCACCCGGACGCCCGCTCGTCCAGGGAGCGCGACGCCACCGACGTGGCCCGTATGGTGTGCGCATGGCGGACCAGGTCTGGGCCGACGGCGCGGCCTACGAGGCGTACGTCGGTCGGTGGAGCCGTCGGGTGGCGGACGCCTTCGTGCGCTGGCTGGACCAGCCGCCCGGGCGGCGCTGGCTCGACGTGGGCTGCGGCACCGGGGCGCTGACCTCGACCGTGCTGGGCCTCGTCGACCCGCGCACCGTCACCGGCGTCGACACCTCCACCGGGTTCGTCGCGCACGCCCGCCACCGGGTCGCCGACCCGCGCGTCACCTTCGAGGTCGGTGACGCCCGCGAGCTGCCCCTGGCCGACCACGACGTCGACGTCGTCGTCAGTGGACTGGCGCTCAACTTCGTCCCCGAGCCGCCCCGCGCCGTCGCCGAGTTCGCCCGGGTCCTCCGGCCGGGAGGCGTCGCCGCCGCGTACGTCTGGGACTACGCCGAGGGCATGGCTATGATGCGCCACTTCTGGGACGCGGCCGTGCTGGGCGACGCCGCCGCGGCGGAACGGGACGAGGCCCGGCGGTACGCGATGTGCCGGCCGGAGCCGCTGCGGGCGCTCTGGGCGGGAGCCGGACTGCGGGACGTGACGGTACGTCCCGTCGACGTGCCCACCGTCTTCGCCGACTTCGACGACTTCTGGACCCCGTTCCTCGGTGGGCAGGGCTCCGCGCCCGGCTACGTCGCCTCGCTCGCCGAGCCGGACCGGGAGGCCCTGCGCGAGCTGCTGCGCACCCGGGTGCCGACCGGTGCCGACGGGACGATCCGGCTCACCGCCCGCGCCTGGGCGATCCGGGGCACCGTACCGGTCTGACGCCGCAGCCGACCGTGAGTAGGGGTGCTCATCCGCGCGGCCGCCCACGCCGGAAGGATCGGACCGTGAACAAGACGACGCGTGCCCTCCTCGCCGGGCTGCTCCTCGCCCTGGCGACCGTCGCCACCTGGTGGGCCTGGCTGGGCTGGGACACCGGCTACACCACCGACCCGGAGACCGGCGCGACCAGCGGGCCGTACCAGCCGTGGCAGGTGGCCGGCTGCGTACTCACCCTGGCCGTGGTCGCCGCCGTCGCGGGCTGGTGGCTGCGCCCATGGCTGGTCGTCCCGGTGATGACCCTCGCCTTCACCGCGGCGTGGACGATTCGTGCGGCGTCGACCGACGACAGCGGGCTGTGGGCCGTCGGGGCGGTGCTGGTGCTGGTCGGGACGGGGGTCGGCGTGACGGTGGTGAGCGGGGGAGCGCACCTGCTGCGCCGGCGCAGGCGCTGAGCCTGTCGCCAGGCCATCCGGGCACGGCACCGCGAAGAGCGCCATCACCTGCTCGGACATCGTCTCCGACAAATAGCTGACTGGACGCGCGAGCCTCCCCAGGAGCACTGTTTATGCAGGTGAGAGGGGTTTGGGTGGCGGGCCACATCCCATTCCTCCGGCCCGGCGGGCGACCTGACGGTCCCCGCCGACGCCGCCATCGCCGCGCCCGGCCGGAGTCGGCCGCTGCCGGTCCGACCGCGTCCCCGGCCCCGTCGGGTCGGGTCGTGCCGCCCCGGGCGCCAGGGCGCGGTGCGGTTCCGTCAGGACAAGGACGTCACCACCTCCGGCCGGCGCGCCGGCGGCCCCTTCCGCTGATCGCGGCGGCCCGCGTGCGACGACCGGGCGAGCAAGAGAGGAGGGGGCGGACATGGCCGCTCCCACCGTCAGCGCAAGCCTGAACGCATCCACCTACTCGCCGGGCGATCAGATGACCCTCACGGTCACCTACGGCGACCCCGACACGAAGCCCGTCACGGTCACCATCGTGGTGACCGACTCGCAGGGCAACAGCAGCGCCCCGGTCAAGGTCACCGCGGTGATCGACCCGCTGACCCTGACCGTCACCGACGACTCCGGTCGTACCTGGACGAAGGTCTCGGACACCGGCGGGGTGGCCGTGTACCGGGCGGTGGCGTGATGCCCCGCGTCACCGTGACGGTCCGCGACAACGGCGGGCGCACCGCCACCGCGACCGCCGACTACACGATCGCCCCGCCGGTGCTGGGCGGCTACTACCTCTCCGGGAACGCCGATCCGACGGCCGACATGGCGGGCGGCAACTTCCGCTCGCTCACCCAGTACCGCAGCCTCGCCGACGGGTACACCTTTCCCGGGTACAACAAGGGGTGGCTGCTCACCCTGGGGCAGAACGGCATCAAGATCAACATGGTGCTGGAGCTGAAGCACTACGGCAACGCCAACACCGGTGCGCAGACGTTCACGGTCGACGGGGTGAGCTACACCGTGCCCGCCCCGGCGATGACCATCCAGCAGCGGCCGGGCACCACCTGGCCGAAGGCGTACGGGTACGGGCAGGTGCTGGCCGGCCAGTGCGACGGGCTCTTCGCCCGGGCACTGTCCCAGTACCGCGCGATGGGCTTCGCGGTGACCATCCAGCTCGCCTCCGAGCTGGACACCGACCACGAGTTCGGCACCACCGAGTCGGGGGTGTCGTACAACTGGGCGGACTCGGACGCCCGGGCGGTGCAGGCGACGACGTACATCGTGAACTGGTTCCGGGCGCGGGCGCTGCCGGCCGGCACCACCTTCTCGGTGGGATCGGGCGGCTTCGACCGGGCGTGCTTCCAGCGCACCCACCCGGAGTCGTTGATGTCCCGGCTGGACTTCCTCCAGTGGAACGTCTACGCCACCGATCCCAGCCACACGGCGCTGGGCCGGTTCCGCCGCACCAAGGACTGGGCGGTGGCCGACCTCGGCCCGGTGGCGCTCTCCCGGCCGGTGATCATCGCCGAGTGGGGGGTGCGGGTGGCCGAGTTCCCCGACCAGGCCGCCTGGATCGCCACCGTCCCGTCGGCCATCGCCCAGCTCAACGCCGAGCGGGGCCCACGGATCGTCCGGACCAACTACTTCAACTCGGGCTGGGGCACCCTGTCGCCGAAGGCGACCGGGCTGGCGGCGCTGCGGTCGGCGTACGCCACGAAGCCGTACGTGTGACGAGGCCGGTGGCGTCGGGCCGGCCCCGACGCCACCGTCCGCCCGCCGGGTGAGCCCCGCGCGGGGAAAATGGGTGGACGCCCCCGCCGGGCGGTGCCAGCCTGGCGACGACGCGGTCACCGACGACGGGAGCAGGAACGATGCGCCGACTCGACAACTTCCCGCCCATCCGGACGCGAGTTATCGAGGACCCGTCAACCCATGCAGACCGTCAACATCGGCATCCTGGCGCACGTCGACGCCGGTAAGACCAGCCTCACCGGGCGCCTGCTCTTCGACACCGGCGTCATCGACCGCCTCGGCAGCGTCGACGCCGGCACCACCCGTACCGACACCGACGAGATCGAACGCCGGCGCGGCATCACCATCCGCTCCGCGGTGGCCGGCTTCACCGTCGGCCGGCGCCGGGTCAACCTGATCGACACCCCCGGGCACGCCGACTTCGTCGCCGAGGTCGAGCGGGCGCTCGGCGTACTCGACGGCGCCGTCCTGGTGCTCTCCGCGGTCGAGGGCGTGCAACCGCACAGCCGCCTGCTGATGCGTACCCTCACCGCCCTGCGGCTGCCCACGCTGCTCTTCATCAACAAGATCGACCGGCCCGGCGCCCGGGTCGACGACCTGCTCGCCGACGTCGCCCGGCTGCTCACCCCGGCGGCCGTGCCGATGGGCACGGTCCGCGCGCCCGGCACGGCCGAGGCCACCTTCATCGGGTACGACCACCGCGCCCCCGAGGTCGTCACGCGCTGGGCCACCACCCTCGCCGACCACGACGACCGGCTGCTCGCCGCGCTCGTCGAGGAGCGCACCCCCGGGCACCGGCAGGTCCGCGCGGTGCTGCGGGACCGGACCGCCGCCGGGGTGGTGCACCCGCTCTGGTTCGGCTCGGCGCTCACCGGCGCGGGCGTACCCGAGCTGCTGGCCGGGATCGCCCACCTGCTGCCGCCGTCCCCGCCCGCCGAGCCGGCGCTGCGGGCCCGGGTCTTCGCCGTGGAACGCGACCCCGGCGGGGAGAAGGTCGCGCACGTCCGCTCGTACGGCGGGGAACTGCGCCGCCGGCAACGGGTGAGCGTGCACCGGCGGGAGCCGGACGGCCGGGTGACCCGGCACCGGGGACAGGTCACCGCGCTGGACGTGGCGGGCGATCCGACCGCCGACCGGCTCACCGCCGGGCGGATCGCCCGGCTGCGCGGCCTGCCGGAAGCCCGGATCGGCGACCAGCTCGGCACCGCCGACGGGCTCGAGAGCCGCCGGCACTTCCCGCCGCCCAGCCTGGAGACGGTGGTCCGGCCGGCCCGGCCCGACCAGGCCGCCGCCCTGCACGCCGCACTGCTCACCCTGGCCGACGCCGACCCGCTGATCCGGACCCGGGTGACGCCGGACGGGGAGAGCGCGGTGCTGCTCTACGGGGAGGTGCAGCGGGAGGTGCTCGCCGCGACCCTGTCCGAGCGGTACGGCGTCGAGGCGCGCTTCGCCCCGAGCCGGCTGATCCACCTGGAACGGCCGGTCGGCGTCGGTACGGCCGAGGAGATCATCGGCAACGGCTTCCTGGCCACCGTCGGGCTGCGCGTCGAACCGGGGCGGGGCGTGCGCTACCGGCTGGCCGTCGAGCGCGGCTCCCTGCTGCCCGCCTTCCACGTCGCGATCGAGGAGACCGTGCACGCCGCGCTGGAGCAGGGCGTGCACGGCTGGCCGGTCACCGACGTCACGGTCACCCTGATCCGCAGCGGCTACTGGGCGCCGGTGAGCAGCGCTGGCGACTTCCGTGCCCTCACCCCGTACGTGCTGGCCCAGGCGCTGGCCCGGGCCGGCACCCGGGTGCACGAGCCGTGCCACCGGTTCGAGGTGGAGGTGCCGCAGGATCGGCTGGGCGCGGTGACCGGACAGCTGGCCGGGCTGGCGGCGCGCATCGACGGCACCCTGCCCGGCCGGGGGAGCTGGCGGGTCACCGGCGAGCTGCCGGCCCGGCTGGTTCCCGAGGCGCGGCGCCGGCTGCCCGACCTCTCCGGCGGGGAGGGGCTGTGGTGGTCCGAGCCGTACGGGGACCGGCCGGTGGCGGGGGAGCCGCCCCGCCGGGCGCGCGGCGACGGCAACCCGTACGACCGGGTCGAGTACACCCGCTTCCTGGCCCGGCGGGACCTGGGTACGCCCGGGCCGTCCGGGCCACTACCCTCGCCGGGGTGATCCGGGAAAACGAGGAGACGGCGTGAGCGGGATGCGGTGGGGCGTGGTGCTGCCCCAGGGCTGGCGGTCGGACCTCACCCACCTCGCCGACCCGGTCGCGCAGTTCGAGGCGATGGTCGGGGTGGCCCGGGAGGCCGACGAGCTGGGCGCCGACTCGGTCTGGCTCTACGACCACGTGCAGGCCGTCTCCGGTGAGCCGGAGACCACCTTCGAGTGCTGGACCAGCCTCGCCGCGATCGCCCGGGAGACCCGCCGGGTCCGGCTCGGGCAGATCGTCACCTGCAACAGCCTGCGCAATCCGGCGCTGCTGGCCAAGATGGCGTCCACCCTGGACGTGGCCAGCGGCGGCCGGGCCTTCCTCGGCCTGGGCGCCGGCTGGGACCAGCGCGAGTACGACGCGTACGGCTACGAGCAGCCGTACCCGTCGACGGGGGAGCGGCTGGGCCGGCTGGACGACGCCGCCCGGGTGGTCTCCACCATGCTGCGCCAGCCGGTCTCCACCGTCGAGGGCCGGTACCACTCGGTGCGCGACGCGCAGAACGTGCCGGTCGGGGTGCAGCGCGTCCCGTTGCTGGTCGGCGGGGCGGGCGAGAAGCGCACCCTGCGCACGGTGGCCCGGTACGCCGACGCCTGCAACCTGACCGACCACACGGACCCGGCCTTCTACCGGCAGAAGCTGGCCGTGCTGGCCGGGCACTGCGCCGACGTCGGCCGCGACTACGACCGCATCCTGAAGACCGCCTCGCTGTCGGTCTTCACCGGCGCGACCGAGGCCGAGGTGACCGGCCGGCTCGCCCCGCACCTGCGCGGCCGGGAGCGGGCCGAGGTGGCCGCCGGCAGCGCGGTCGGCACCCCGGAGCGGCTCGTTGAGATCTTCCTCGGCCTGCGGGACGCGGGCATCGAGTACCTGATGCTCTACTTCCACGAGCCGACCGACCCGGAGCCGATGCGGCTCTTCGCCCGCGAGGTGGCCCCGCACCTGGCCTGATCCGTCAGCCGCACGCGCGACCACGGGTCCCGGGGCCGGCTCCGTCAGCCCAGCGCGGCGAGCTCCCCGGCGGCGGTGCGCAGGGCGTCGGTCAGCTCTGCGGCGGTGGGGACGCCGGCTGGGTCGACCAGCGACTGGGCGGCCAGGCCGCCGAGCATGGCCTGGTAGAACGCGCCGAGGGCGAGTGCCTTCGCCTCGTCGGCCGCCGGGTCGATCCGGTGGAAGATGGCGGCCAGCCCGAGCCGGGCCCGCCGGTTGGCGGCTGCGAAGGCCTCCCGTAGCTCGGGGGAGCGGTCCATCGCGCCGATCAGTTCGAACTGGACGGCCCAGAGCGGCCGTAGCCGGGTGAAGGACTCGATGACCCGGGCCCAGATCGCCTCGAAGCGCTCGGCGCCGGTGGCGTCCGCCCCGGCCCCCGCGGCGAGGAGTCGTTCCAGCTCCGCGCCCCACTCCTCCATCGCGTCGAAGAGCACCTGGTCGAGCAGCTGCCGGGTGGTGCCGAAGTGGTAGCCGATCGCGGCGAGGCTGGTGCCCGCGGCGGAAGCGACGTCCCGCGCGGTGGTGGCGGCGTAGCCCTTCGCCTCCAGGCAGCGCCGGGCGCCGGCCATCAGGTCCTCACGGTTTCCCATGCCGCCCAGCCTAGCCGAATGCTGGCACAAACGTGTTGCACATATGTGCGACACGTTTGTACAGTGACGGCCATGACTGACGTCCTCATCTCCGGCGGTGGCATCGCCGGCTCCGCGCTCGCCTGGTGGCTGCGCCGTCACGGCTTCCGACCGACCGTCGTCGAGCGCGCCCCGGCGCTGCGCGACGGTGGCTACAAGGTGGACGTACGAGGCGCGGCGCTGACCGTCCTCGACCGGATGGGGCTGGCCGGGCGGCTCCGCCGGCACGACGCCGGGATGCGGGTGGCCCGCTTCCTGGACGACCGGGGCCGCGAGCTGGCCACCATGGACGCCGCGCTGTTCGGCGGCCGTGAGGGCGACGACCTCGAGATCATGCGTGGTGACCTGGTCCGGATCCTGACCGCCGCCACCGACGACGTCGAACACCGCTACGACGACTCGGTCACCGGGCTCACCGAAACCCCCGGCGGCGTGGACGTCACCTTCCGGCGCGCCGCGCCTCGCCGGTTCGACCTGGTCATCGGCGCGGACGGGGTGCTCTCGACGGTGCGTCGGCTTGCCTTCGGGCCCGAGGCGTCATACCTGCGCCCGCTCGGGCACCACATCGCCGTCTGCACCGTGCCGGCCCACTTCGGCGCCGACCGCACCGAGCTGATGCACGTGACGCCGGGCCGTACGGTCGGCGTCTACCGCACGGCCGGCGCCCCCGACGCCCGGGCGCTCTTCCTGTTCCGCTCACCCGCCGGCGACCACGACCACCGGGACCCCGCCGCCGGGCGGGCGCTGCTCACCGGGGCCTTCGCCGGGCAGGGCTGGCAGGTGCCGCGCCTGCTGGACGCCGCAGCGGAGGCCCCCGACCTCTATCTCGACGCGATCACCCAGGTGCGGATGGACCGCTGGTCCACCGGCCGGATCGCCCTGGTCGGCGACGCCGGGTACGGACCGTCGCCGGCCTCGGGGCAGGGCACCAGCCTCGCCCTGGTCGGCGCGTACGTGCTGGCCGCCGAGCTGGCCCGGGCGGCGGGCGACCCGGCCGCCGGGCTCGCCGGATACGAACGCCGGATGCGCCCGTTCGTGGCCGCGAACCAGGGGCTCGCCGACCGTAACCTCAAGGGCATGGTGCTCGGCTCGGCCACGCAGATCCGCTTCCAGCTGCTGATGCTGCGGCTGATGCCGCACCTGCCCGGCCGGGACGCGATGGTCCGGCGGGTGACCGCGCCGATCCGCCGGGCGGCGAACGCGATCACCCTGCCGGACGCCCCGGCCGCCGAGCGTCGCTGAGCGGCCTCAGGCGTCGCCCAGCCGCTCGGCGTACCCGGCGCGCAGGTCGTCCCAGCCGAAGTTCTTCGCCTCCGCGCCGCGGATCGGCCCGACCGGGTCGCCGTCGAGCAGGTGGCCGGCCACGTCGAGGCAGAGGTGCCAGCCCGCCGCCACCATCGGGGCGAGCCCCGGCTCGTCGACCGTGTGCCGCAGGGTGAGCCGGGTACCGCCGGCCACCGGGGTGAGCTCCCAGCGGAGCAGCCCGTCGCCCCAGGTGTACTCCAGCAGCGTCGGCCGTTCGGCGCGGAGCACCCGGGACGGCTGGTCGGTGACCTCGTCACCGTTGACCGTGCTGAGCGTGGCGTCGCCGACCGTGCCCAGGTCGCGGCTGGCGAGGAAGGGTGCCCACTCGGCGAGCCGGGCCGGGTCGGTCAGCGCCGCCCACACCCGGTCCGGTTCGTGCCGCAGCTCGCGGAGGAAGACCAGGGTGGAGCGGCCGTGGTCGGCCGGCTCCCGGGCGGCGTCGGCGAGCGGGCCGGGGCGGAACGAGTCGCGGTCCATCGTCACTCCTGACTGTCGAGATGGCGTTCGAGGGCGTCGAGGTGGGCCGCCCACATCCGGCGGTACGGCGCCAGCCAGCCGTCCACGGCCTGGAAGGGCGTGACGTCGATGCGGTAGATGCGCTGCTGGGCCGCCGTCCGGCAGGTGACGAAGCCGGCCTCGCGGAGCACCTTGAGGTGCTTGGAGACGGCCGGCTGGCTCATGCCCAGCGCGTCGACCAGCTCACCGACGCTGTGCTCCGAGCGCCGCAGCGCGTCCAGGATCCGGCGCCGGGTCGGCTCGGCCAGGACGGCGAACGCGTCGACGGACACCACCACAATATGCCCCTAGGCTCATATGCCTGTCAAGGTATGAAAGGACGGGCCGCCCCGCCGTGCTCAGCGCCAGCTGTCGGCGCCGGTCCGGGAGCGGCGGCCGGGTGGGGTCCATATGCTCGGGTCATGGAACTGCGGATCTTCACCGAACCCCAGCAGGGCGCCAGCTACGACCAGCTGCTCGCCGTGGCCCGTGCCGCGGAGGACGCCGGATACGGCGCCTTCTTCCGCTCCGACCACTACCTGAAGATGGGCGACGTGAGCGGGGAGCCCGGTCCGACCGACGCCTGGACCACCCTGGCCGGCCTGGCCCGGGAGACCTCCCGGATCCGGCTCGGCACGCTGATGACCGCCGCCACCTTCCGGCTGCCCGGCCCGCTGGCCATCACCGTCGCCCAGGTCGACCAGATGAGCGGTGGCCGGGTCGAGCTGGGCATCGGCACCGGCTGGTACGCCGAGGAACACCGCGCGTACGGGGTGCCCTTCCCGGCGCTGGGGGAACGCTTCGATCGGCTGGAGGAGCAGCTCGCCGTGATCACCGGTCTCTGGGAGACCCCGGCCGGCAAGACCTTCGACTTCCCCGGCACGTACTACCCGGTCAGCGACTCGCCGGCGTTGCCCAAGCCGGTGCAGCAGCCCCGCCCGCCGATCCTGCTCGGCGGGATGGGCCCGAAGCGCACGCCGCGGCTGGCCGCCCGGTACGCCGACGAGTTCAACCTGCCGTTCGCCTCGCTGGCGGACTCCGCCGCGCAGTTCGGCCGGGTCCGCGAGGCGTGCGCCGCGATCGGCCGGGACGCCGCCGCGCTGACCTGGTCCAACGCCCTCGTGCTCTGCTGCGGCCGGGACGAGGCGGAGATCGCCCGGCGGGCCGCGGCGATCGGCCGGGAGCCGGCCGAGCTGCGCGAGAACGGCCTCGCCGGCACGCCGGCCGAGGTGGTCGACAAGATCGGCCGGTACGCCGAGATCGGCAGCCAGCGCCTCTACCTCCAGCTGCTCGACCTGGCCGACCTGGACCACCTGGAGCTGGTCGCCGCCGAGGTGATGCCGCAGCTCTGACGCCTGCGCCGGCCGCCCCCGGGCCGGCCGCCCGCGCCAGCATCCCGCAGCCACGCTGCGGCGGCCGTTACACCAGCACCCGCAGCCCAGTGACGCTGCGTGATGTCTCACCGGCCGCTTTCGGCAGTGACCGACATGACGCTCGGTCATAATTATGACTCTGCGTCATACCGCTCGCCGGGTCATCCACTCCGGGAGGCGACCCGCCCGAACCGGAGACGGGCAGGGGCGGCGGGTGAGGATGACGGGCGAGGGTGACCGGCGAGGGTCAGCGGCGTGGGACGTTCGCGTCCGGCTGGCGCAGCACGGTGTCGAGCCGGCCGTCCCGGTCGCTGTCCAGGTAGGTGATGTCCGGGACGCCGTCGCCGTCCAGGTCGAACTGCACCACGTCGGCGATCCCGTCGCCGTCCAGGTCGGTGACCACCTGGGTCGAGCCGTCCAGGTGGTGGGTGACGATCGACAGCGAGCCGGGGTCGCCCACCCGCGGAGCCGGCCCCGGTCCGGGCGGCGGGCCGGGCTCCGGCTCCGGGGTGGGCGCCGGCACCGGCGCGGTCCGGTACGCCGCGGGTGCCGCACTCACCGGCTCCAGCCCGACGCCGGTCGGGTCGATCTCCTCCTCCGACGGGTAGACGTCACCGTGCAGGGTCGGGTCGCGATAGCTGCTCATCGACGTATGGTTCCCCGGGGGCGGCGCCGACAACCGCCCGGACGGGGGGTACGACGTGCACCGCAACTGGGCCGGCAACGTCACCTACGCGGCCCGCCGGCTGCACCGGCCGTCCACGGTGGACGAGCTGCGCCGGCTGGTCGCCGGCGCCGAGCGGGTCCGCGCCCTCGGTACCGGTCACTCGTTCAACCGGTTCGGCGACACCACCGGCGACCTGGTCTCGCTGACCGGGCTGCCGCCCACCGTTCAGATCGACCGGGAGCGCGGCACGGCCACGGTGGCCGGCGGCCTGCGCCACGGCGACCTGGCCACCCGGCTGCACGCCGAGGGCCTGGCCGTGGCCAACCTCGCCTCCCTGCCGCACATCTCGGTGGCTGGCGCGGTGGCCACCGGCACCCACGGCTCCGGCGACGGCAATCGCAACCTCGCCGCCGCGGTCGCCGGGCTGGAACTGGTCACCGCCGACGGTGACCTGCTCACCGTGGACCGGTCCGATCCCCGGTTCGCCGGCATGGTGGTGTCCCTCGGCGCGCTCGGCGTGGTCACCCGGGTCACCCTGGACGTCGTGCCGACCTTCGCGATCCGCCAGTACGTCCGGCGTGACCTGCCCCGCGAGGCGCTCGACGCGGCGTTCGGCTCGGCGTACAGCGTCAGCGGTTTCACCACCTGGCGGTCGTCGGCGATCGACCAGGTCTGGCGCAAGCAGCTCGCCGACCGGCCGCCGCCCCCGGCCGACTGGCTCGGCACCACGGCCGCCGACGCGCCGGTGCACCCGGTCGCCGGCATGGACCCGGTGAACTGCACGCCCCAGCTCGGCGAGCCCGGCCCGTGGCACGAGCGGCTGCCGCACTTTCGGCTGGGGTTCACCCCGAGCAGCGGCGACGAGCTCCAGTCCGAGTACCACCTGCCCCGCGCGGCGGCGGCCGACGCGCTCGCCGCCCTGGACGGGATGCGGGACCGGATCGCGGCGGTGCTCCAGGTCTGCGAGCTGCGTACGGTCGCCGCCGACGAGCTGTGGCTCAGCCCGAACCAGGGGCGGGACAGCCTGGCCGCGCACTTCACCTGGATCGCCGACGCCGCCCGGGTGCTGCCGGTGGTGGCCGAGATCGAGCAGCGGCTCGCGCCCTTCGGCCCCCGCCCGCACTGGGGCAAGGTCTTCACCCTGGACCCGGCCGCGGTCGCCGCCGGCTACCCCCGGTACGACGACTTCCGCACCCTGCTGGCCGAGCTGGACCCGGCCGGCACATTCCGCACCGAGCTGCTGGACCGGTACTTCCCCCGGGACTGACCCACCCGGCCGTCAGTGACGGCCGGCCACCTGGTCGCGCAGGCTGCCGCGCTGCACCGCCCGGCTGATGTCGCTGGGCGAGACGATGCCGACCAGCCGCCCCTCGGTGACCACCAGGGCACGACCGTCGGCGCACTGGCTGAGCCGGGGGAGCAGGTCGTTGAGCGGTTCCTCCGGCCGGGCCAGCACCAGGTCCTCGGCCCGGCAGGAGACCTCGGCCAGCGTGGTGGTGGCCCGCCGGTCGGCGGGGATCCCGCGTACCCGGTCCAGGGTGACCAGGCCGGTCGGCCGGCCGTCCTCGGTCAGCGGCAGCGCCGAGTGCCGGTACGCGAAGAGGTAGTGGTCGACGAAGTCGGCGACGGTCATCTCCGCCGAGGCGGTCTGCGGTTGCGGGGTCATCACCTCGCCGACCCGGACACCGGCCAGCGCGCTGCCCATCTTCGCCTGCCGCTCCTCGACACCGGCCGCGCCGATCAGGAACCAGCCGATCAGCGCCAGCCAGAGCCCACCCACCCCGGAGCCGGTCAGGAACTGGAGCAGCCCCAGCCCGATCAGCAGTGCGCCGAGGATCCAACCGGCCCGGGCGGCCACCACCGACGCCTTCGTCCGGTCGCCGGTCGCCTTCCACACGGCGGCGCGCAGCAGCCGGCCGCCGTCCAGCGGCGCGGCGGGCAGGATGTTGAAGATCGCCAGCAGGATGTTGATGCCGGCCAGCCAGGACAGCGAGCCGAGCAGCAGCCCACCCTGCCCGGCCAGTGCCAGCACGACGGCGATGCCGCCGAAGAAGAAGCCGAGCAGCAGGCTGACCAGCGGGCCGATGCCGGCGATGCGCAGCTCCGCGCCCGGGTTCGGCGCCTCGCCGCTCAGCTCGGCGACCCCGCCGAAGAGCCACAGGGTGATCCCCTTCACCTGGAGGCCGTTGCGCTTGGCGACCACCGCGTGGGAGACCTCGTGGGCCAGCAGGCCGACGAAGAAGACCGCCGCCGCGGCCAGCCCGGCCAGCACGTACTGCCAGGTGGGCCGGCCCGGGTACGACCGGGGGAACAGGTTGGCCGACAGCCCCCAGGCGATCAGCAGGAAGATGACCAGGACGCTCCAGTTGACCCCGACGGGTACGCCCGCGATCCGGCCAAGCCGGAAGCTCGCCCTCATGCTCCCGTCATACCCCTGGTACGCCGTCCCATGCCAGGGCCGAAGGTCACCAGCGGGGTGCTTCGCCGACGATCGCCGGTGAACGGGTCGAGGCCATCTCCACCGCCCAGTCCAGCGCGTAGTCGGCGACCTTCTCCCAGCCCTGCTCCCCGACGGTGAAGTGCGACCGCCCCGGGAACTCGTGGTACGCGGTGACGGCCCGCGACTTCTGGTAGATCCCCGCGTTCGCCTTGACCAGCTGCGGCGGGGAGACGTGGTCCGCGCCCCCGGCGATCAGCAGCAGCGGGCCCCGGTCATCGCGCCTGGGGTCGACCGTGGCGGCGGAGCGCGGGTCGAGGTTGGCGAACGCCCCCTCGAAGAGCACGTGGCCGGCGGCCGGGACGGCGTACCGCTGCCAGGCCCGGTCGGAGTCCTCCGCGCTGAGCGTGTTGCCGAAGGCGTACCGGAACTGTTCGGGCGTGAACGGCACCGCCCGGTGCCGGTTGGCCGGGCTGCGCAGCACCGGGTACGCCGCGCGCAGCGTGCTCACCGGCAGCCGGAGCACGCCCCTGGGCGCCGCCGGGGCGATCGCCACGGCGGCCGCGCCGAGCCCACGGTCGAGCAGCACCTGGGTGACGAGCCCACCGAAGGAGTGCCCCATCACGATCGGCGGGTTCGGCAGCTCCCGGATGACCGCCGTGTGGTGGTCGATGATCCGGTCCAGGGTGACCCCGGCGATCGGAGCCGGGTCCTGTCGCAGCGCCTCCACCTCGCCCTCCATCCCGGGCCAGGCGGGCGTCACCACCCGGAAGCCGAGCGCCCGGTAGTGCCGGGCCCACCCTTCCCAGCTGCGCGATGTCATCCAGAGGCCGTGGATCAGCACGATCGTGTCGACCCGTCCGGTCGGCGCGGAGCCCATGGCGTCCCTCCCCGGTTGCGGCGGTGCGCGGACCCCGCGGTTACCCGCCGGAGGCCGCGGGAATCTGGCCGGGGCCTGACATTTGTCATGCCTTGAACGTGACGCCCGCTCCGGGACCGGGCGGCCGGCACGCCGGAGCATCAGAGTCATGACCAGAAGTACTCACCCGGCCGTCGAGCTGGCCGGCCTCCGCAAGAGCTTCGGACCGGTTACCGCCGTCGACGGTCTCGACCTGCGCATCTCCGCCGGTGAGGTGGTGGCCTTCCTCGGCCCCAACGGCGCCGGCAAGACCACCACCATCGACCTGCTGCTCGGCCTGGCCCGCCCGGATGCCGGCACCGTCCGGCTGTTCGGCGGCACCCCCGCCGAGGCGGTCCGGCACGGCCGGGTGGCCGCCGTCATGCAGAGCGGCGGCCTGCTCAAGGACCTCACCGTCGCCGAGACGGTACGGATGACCGCGCACTTCCACGGCCGTACCCGGCCGGTCGCCGAGGTGCTGGCGCGGGCGGGGATCGCCGAGCTGGCCGACCGGCTGGTCGGGAAGTGCTCCGGCGGCCAGCAGCAGCGGCTGCGCTTCGCCCTGGCGCTGCTCTCCGACCCGGACGTGATGGTCCTCGACGAGCCGACCACCGGGATGGACGTCGAGGGGCGGCGGGATTTCTGGCAGGCGATCCGGGCCGACGCCCGGGCCGGCCGGACCGTCATTTTCGCCACCCACTACCTGGACGAGGCCGACGCGTACGCCGACCGGATCGTGCTGGTCCGACAGGGGCGGGTGGTCGCCGACGGCAGCACCGCCGAGATCAAGAACCTGGCCGCCGGGCGCACCGTCCGGGCCACCCTCCCGGCCGCCGACCAGGCCGGGCTGGCCGCCCTGCCGGGCGTCGAGACGGTCGAGGTACGCGGGGACGCCGTGCTGATCCGTACCGGCGACTCGGACGCGGTGGCTCGGCACCTGCTCACCCGGACCGCCGCCCGGGACGTGGAGATCACCTCCCGCAACCTCGAGGACGCCTTCCTCGCCCTGACCGCCGCCGAGACCGTCGGAGCCTGAGATGACCCTGACCTCCGCCACCCGCACCCCGTCCGCCGCCGACCCCGCCGACCGGCGCCCGCCCGCCCTCGGCGGCTTCTCCCCGGCGGTGCTCGCCATCGAGATCCGCCGGGTGCTGCGCAACCGGCGCACGCTGATGTTCACCCTGGTCATGCCGGCCGTCTTCTTCCTCCTCTTCGGCCTGCCGCAGCGCGGCCAGGAACTGCCCAACGGTCGGCCGGTCACCGCCTGGATCATGATCAGCCTGGCCGTCTACGCGGCCATGGTCGCCACCACCAGCGCCGGCGCGGCGGTCGCCACCGAACGGGCGCTCGGCTGGAGCCGCCAGCTCCGGCTCACCCCGCTGCACCCGGCCGCGTACGTGGCGACCAAGGTGGCCACCGCGATGGTGCTCGGGCTGCTCGCCATGCTCGTCGAGTTCACCGTCGGCGCGGCCTCCGGGGTGCGGGTACCGGCGTACGTCTGGCTGCTGGCCGGCCTCGCGGCCTGGCTCGGCTCGCTGGTCTTCGCGGCCTTCGGCCTCTTCGTCGGCTACCTCGCCCCGGCCGAGAACGTCATGCAGTTCATGGGCCCGATCCTGGCCATCCTGGCCATGTTCGGCGGCCTCTTCGTCCCGCTGGACCTGCTGCCCGACGTGTTTCAGCAGATCGCCCGGTTCACCCCGGTGTACGGCGTCGGTGAACTGGCCCGCGCCCCGCTCACCGACGACGGGGTGAGCCTGGCGGCGGTGGCGAACCTGGTCGGCTGGACGGCGCTGTTCGGCCTCGGCGCGGCCCGGCTGTTCCGCCGGGACACCACCCGGGTCTGACCGGTCCGGCGGAGGCTAGCGTGTACGAAATGGACGCCCCGCCGCCCCGGCTCCAGCCGGTGAACCGCCGCTGGCGGTTCACCGGCTGGCTGCTCGCCGGGGTCTGGCTCTTCTTCCTCAACATGCCGCTGCTCACCGCCCTGCACCAGGAGCAGGTCTGGCGCCGGGTGGTCGGCGTGCTGACCCTGGTGGCCTTCGGCTTCGGCTACGTGGTCGTCTTCGAATGGGCCCGCCACCGGCGGCAGCGGCACCTGCCCGTCCCCCGCCGCCGGGCCTGGGCGTTCCTCGCGGCGCTGCTCGTGCTGGGCCTGGCCGGCATCCCGGGGACCGGCGGCGACTGGATGGCCACCCTGGTCTTCGTGGCCGCGGCGGCGGTCTTCCTGCTGCCGTTCCGGCCGGCGCTGGTGGTGGTCGCGCTCGCCGCGGCGACTCCGCCGGTGGCCGCCCGGCTGGTGCCCGCCTGGGAGGCAGAGGACACCGTGGTCTTCGCGGTGCTGCTCGCCTCGTTCGCGATGTTCGGGGTGAGCCGGCTGGCCCAGCGCAACGCCGAGCTCCAGGCCGCCCAGGCCGAGATCGGCCGGCTGGCGGTCGCCGAGGAACGCGCCCGCACCGCTCGCGACCTGCACGACATCCTCGGCCACTCGCTGACCGTGGTGGCTGTCAAGGCGGAGCTGGCCGGGCGGCTGCTGGAGCTGGACCCGGCCCGGGCGGCCACCGAGATCGCCGACGTCGAACGGCTGGCCCGGGAGGCGCTGGCCGACGTGCGGCGCACCGTCGGGGCGTACCGGGGGATCAGCCTGGCCGACGAACTGGCCGGCGCCCGGACGGCGCTGGCCGCGGCGGGCATCGTCGCGGAGCTGCCGGACGACCCGCCGGAGCTGCCGGCGGCGCGGGACGAGCTGTTCGGCTGGACCGTCCGGGAGGGAGTGACGAACGTGGTACGGCACAGCGGGGCCCGGCGGTGCGTGATCCGGGTGGCCCCGGACCGGGTGGAGATCGCCGACGACGGGCGGGGACCGTCCGAGGTCGACGGTGGCGCCGGGCACGGGCTGACCGGGCTGCGCGAGCGGGCCCGCCGGCTGGACGGAACGGTCAGCGTGGGGCGGCGGACCGATGGGCCCGGCTTCCTGCTCCGGGTCGCCGTGCCGGAGACGGCGCGGTGAGCGTGCCGATCCGGCTGCTGCTCGCCGACGACCAGGCGCTGGTCCGCGGCGCGCTGGCCGCGCTGCTCTCGCTGGAACCGGATCTCGAGGTGGTGGCCGAGGTGGGCCGGGGCGACGAGGTGGTGGACGCGGCCCGGCGCTGCGCGCCGGACGTGGCGCTGCTGGACGTGGAGATGCCCGGGCTGGACGGCATCGCCGCCACCGCCGCGCTGCGGGCGGCGATGCCCGGCTGTCGGGTACTGGTGGTGACCACCTTCGGCCGGCCGGGCTACCTGCGTCGGGCGATGGAGGCCGGGGCGAACGGGTTCGTGGTCAAGGACACCCCGGCCCGGCAGCTCGCCGACGCGGTCCGCCGGGTGCACGCCGGCCTGCGGGTGGTCGACCCGACCCTGGCGGCGGAGACCCTGGCGACCGGGGCGAGCCCGCTGACCGAGCGGGAGACCGACGTGCTGCGCGCCGCCCGGGGCGGCGGCACGGTCGCCGACCTGGCCCGGGCGCTGCACCTGTCCGAGGGGACGGTGCGCAACCACCTCTCCGCCGCGATCGGCAAGACCGGGGCCCGCAACCGGGCCGCGGCGGTGCGGATCGCCGAGGAGAACGGCTGGCTTCTCGGCGACTGATCCCCACCCGGCTGACCCCGCCCCGGTCAGGGAAAGGGTCAGCCGGATCGTGGCGGGGAGCAGGGGGCGCCGACCGGCCACCCGTGGTCGAGGGTGACGGCGGTGCAGGTGCGCCGCTCGATCCGCCTCGAACCGAACCGGTCCAGCCGGCCGTCCTCGGTCACCTCGACCCGGCCGTCCGACCCCGCGACGAAGCTGGTGGTGATCGGGTCGCCCTCCACGGTGGGTCGGGTGACGACCAGTCGGGCGGGGCGGCGGTCGCGGACCGCGTCGAGGAGGCAGCCGGCAGCGCGCGCGGGCAGCTCACCGCCCTGGGCGACGGTCCAGGTGCCGCATTCCCGTACGGCGTCCGTGGCCGGCGCGGTGGTGCCGGGCGGGGGTACGGACGGGCCGGACGGCGCGGCGGCCGGGCCGCTCTCCGTCGGGGTGCAGGCGGCGAGGGCGAGCAGCAACGCCAGTGGCGCGGTTCGGGTGGTCCCCATGCGAGTCCGACGTGGCACGCCCGTCCCCGGTTCCCGCTCTGAAGGGTAGAGCGCGTGCGGGGCCCCCACCCGGCCGGATCAGGCGCGGGTGGGGGCCCCGGAATCGGTCGGGACGCCGAGGCGTCAGGGCAGCTTGGCGCCGACGTGGATGGCGACCGCGTCGTGCGCCGGGATGGTGGCCGCGAACCAGCCGGCGGAGTCCACCGTGATGACCGGGCCGCTGCAGGAGCCGTTGGCGAAGTCGCCGTGGATCACGTCGCAGTACCGGCCGGCGGGGAGCCCGGTGTAGTACGACCGGCCGCTGACCGCGAAGTCCTCGTCGTTGATGGTCAGGTAGCCCTTGCCCGCCCGGCTGAACGCGATGTGCTGGTAGCCGTTGTCGTACCAGTTGGCGACCGCCGCGCCCTGGGTGGCGTTGTTGAAGCCGACCATGTTGGCGACGACCCGCCAGCGGTGCTCGCACTCCCAGCCGGAGTAGCAGGTGGTGTTCGAGACCTTGTTGCTGGCGTCCGAGGGCGGACCCTGGTCCTTGTTGCTGAACGAGAAGCTCGACATGACCGCCGGCGTGCCGTACGGCCAGGCCAGCATGAAGGCGTTCGCCAGGGCGTACGCCCCGCCGTTCTTGTACGTCAGCACCCCGCCCTCGCGCTGGGTGTCGTGGTTGTCCACGAAGGCCACCGCCTGGCCGCTGGGCAGGTAGCCCCACGCCTCGCCGAAGTTCCTCAGGTACGCCAGGCGCTCGCTGTTGAACATCCGGGCGAGGTCCTTGCCGTAGCGGAACTCGTGCACGTCGCCGTTGCCGGTGTACTCGGTCGGCTGGATCGGCTCACCGGCGCCGTAGATGACCTCCTGCACGATGTACGCCGACCGGGAGAGCTTGCCCTTGATGGCGGCGATGTCGGCGGCCGGCATGTGCTTGCTGGCGTCCAGCCGGAACCCGTCGACCCCCAGGGAGAGCAGGTCGTTCATGTACGTCGCCAGCCGGGTGCGGACGTAGTCCGACTCGGTCTTGAGGTCGGAGAGGTTCACCAGCTCGCAGTTCTGCACCTCGTACCGGTCGCCGTAGTTGACGATGTCGTTGTTGCCGTTGCGCCCGCAGTAGTGGAAGTCCTGCGAGCCGTAGGTGCCCGGGTAGTTGTAGTGGCCGTAGCTGGTGCCGGCCCAGCCGGTGCCGCCGTTCTCCTGGCCGGACATGTGGTTGACCACGGTGTCGACGAGGACCTTCACGCCCGCGTTGTGGCAGGTGGTGACCATCGACTGGAACTGCGCCCGGGTGCCCTTCCGGGACTCGATCTTGTAGCTGACCGGCTGGTAGGCCACCCACCAGGGGCTGCTGTTGACGTGCTCCTGCGGCGGGGATACCTGGACGTAGCCGTAGCCCTTCGGGCCGAGGACGTTGGTGCACTCGCTGGCCACCGAGGTCCAGTTCCACTCGAAGAGCTGGACGATGACCTTCTTGGTGCCGGGCGTGGCCGCGCCGGCCGGGGGTGCCGCCACGGCGGTCGGTACCAGCAGGCTCGCGACCGCGGTGAGCGCGAGGAGGGCGGAGCGGCATCGACGTCGATGCATGGGGACTCCTGGGGTTCGGGGGATGGTGGCAGTGCGGGGGAGGGGTTCAGCTGACGGCTTCTTGCAGCCGGGGCTGAAATTTTTCCGAAAGGTTACAAGCGCGTTGCAGGGACTGTCAACGGATGGACATGCGTCGTTGCGTACCGCGCTACACGCGCTCCGGGCCGGGTCGGTTCGACGGGTCCGCCGAGAAATTCGCCACCGACGCTGATCCGTACGCGCCGGACGTCCGTACTGGATGAGGGAGCAGGGTCGGCCGGTGGCAGCGCCGCCGTGAGACACGATCGGGGAGCAGATGGCCCGGGCAAAGCAGAACCCGAAGGCGACGACCGTCCGGACCACCACGACCAGCCGTGGGGTCCGGACCGTGTCGAAGTCCACGATGGCCCTGTTGGCCGCGTCCGTCCTCGCCCTGGCCTGGGCGGGCGTGGAACTCACCGGAGCCGGCGGCGCGATGTACGCCTACGGCTTCTTCTTCACCGAGTTCTTCGCCGGGGTGGTGGCCCTGGTCTCGCTGAGCCTCACCGTGATGATGGGGCTGCTCGCCACCGACCGGCTGGTGCTGATGATCCGGCACCGGGTGCTGCTCCAGTCCGCGCACCGGGCCACCGGCATCCTCGGCGTCGCCGGGCTGGTCTTCCACGTGACCACGAAGATCGCCATCGGCCGGGCCGGGCCCACCGACGCGGTCGTGCCGTTCGTCGGCGGCCGGGGCCTCTACGTCGGCCTCGGCACGGTGGCCGCGTTCCTGATGGTGAGCGTGCTCTGGACCGGCATCATCCGGGTCCGCTTCGCCGGCGTCGGTCCGAAGTGGCTGTGGCGGGCGCTGCACTCGCTGGCGTACGTCTCCTGGCCGTTCGCGCTGGTGCACGGCCTCAACGCCGGGCGTACGGCGAAGTCCTGGGTCACCCTGAGCTACCTGGCCTGCGTGCTGCTGGTGGTGGTGGCGCTGATGGTGCGGCTCTCCGTCCACCTGGGCAAGCGCAGCCGGGAGCAGCACCAGGCCGCCGCGCTGAACCAGGCGATGACCGTCCGGGTGAGCGACGAGGGCAGCGGCCGGTCGCTGCTGGGCGGCCTCGGCCGGCGCAAGAGCGAGGCCCGGGAGGAGGAACGCTCTCGCAGCCGCGACGGCGGCTGGGCCGAGACCACGGCCACCTCGTGGAGCGCACCGACCGGCACCGCCCGCCGCCGCGACCCGGAGCGGTTCACCGTGCCGGTCGTCCCCGAGCCGGGCACCCTGCGCGAGCCGGTCCGCGCCGGCCGTACCCGCCGCGACGAGGAGCCGGAGCCGGTGCCCCGGCGCCGCCGCGACGAGGACGTCGCGCCGGTCTCCGCGGGCCGGCGGTCCCGGCGGGACGACGACGACCTGGTCGCCCGCTACTCGGTGCCGCCCCGGCTGGAGGAACCCGAGGAGCCGTGGGACAGCCCGCGCCGCTGGGAAGCCTCGCTGCCCGTCTCCGCCGAGCCGATCTCGGCCACCCCGCGCAGCGGCGCCGGCCGGCACAGCGTCGCCGACGACGTGCCGGAGGAGCCGGACTACTGGCGTCCGCCGGCCCGCTACCTCGGCGACGAACTGCCCGTCGACGACACCCCGACCCTGGTCGACCTGGCCTCCCGTCGGGCGCTGAAGGCCAACGCCGACAGCCGCCGTCGACGCCGGCGGGCCGACGCGGACGCGGTCGACGGCGCGTACTGGGCGGGGCTGCGGGGTGAGGCGAAGTGATGCGTACGAAGGTGCCCCCGGTGGCCTGCGTCGGGGAGCCCCGGCTCACCGCCGGCTTCGCCGAGTTCGGCCGCCTCGACCTGATCGCGCACGAGGAGGTGCACGGCCCGATCGGCCCGGTGGAGCCGGGCAACCTGCTGCGGCTGGCCGAGAGCATCCAGCTCAAGGGCAAGGGTGGCGCGGGTTTCCCGCTCTTCCGCAAGCTCAAGGCGGTGCTCGAGTCCTGCGAGCGGCAGAATCTCCCCGCCGTGGTGGTGGTCAACGCCTCCGAGGGCGAGCCGGCCAGTTGGAAGGACAAGGTGCTGCTCACCCGGGCGCCGCACCTGATCCTCGACGGCGCCGCGCTGGCCGCGTACGCGCTGGACGCCGAGGAGATCGTGATCGGCGTGGCCGACGACGACATCGGCCGTGCCTCGCTCACCGAGGCGCTGCAGGAACGGCGGATGCCGGTGCCGACCAGCATCGTCACCGTGCCGCACCGGTTCATCTCCGGTGAGGGCGGCGCGCTGGTCAACGGGATCAACGGCCTGCCGCACATCCCGCCGGGCACCAAGAAACGCTCCAGCGACTCCGGCGTCGGCGGGCTGCCCACCCTGCTCTCCAACGCCGAGACGTACGCCCAGCTCGCCGTCGCCGCCCGGCTCGGCCCGTACGAGTACGCGGCGCTCGGCACCGACGAGGAGCCCGGCACGGTGCTGCTCACGGTGACCGGCGCGGCGAAGCGCCCGGCCGTGGTCGAGTGCGCCGCCGGCACCCCGCTGCGGGAGATCCTCGACCTCTGCGAGGTGCCCGAAGGGCCCGGCATCCTGATGGGCGGCTACCACGGCAAGTGGATCAGCCAGGACGCCGCGGACCGGGCGGAGGTCTCCCGCAAGGGCCTCACCAGGGTCGGCGGCACGCTGGGCGCCGGCATCATCGTCCCGCTCGCCGACGACACCTGCCCGCTCGGCGAGGCCGCACAGGTGGTCCGCTACCTGGCCGGCGAGTCCGCCGGCCAGTGCGGACCGTGCAAGATGGGGCTGCCCGACCTGGCCCGCGCCGTCGACCTGGCGGTCTCCGGCAGCGCGCCGGTGGAGGTCGTCCGGGCCGCCGCCGGTGTCGTCAAGGGCCGTGGCGCGTGCAGCCACCCCGACGGTACGGCCCGGTTCGCGCTCTCCGCGATGGAGGTCTTCGCCGAGGACCTGCGGCTGCACACCACCGGTGAGGGATGCGGGCGGCGGGTCAGGGGCGTGATGGGGCTGCCCGGCGCGCCCGACGCCAACCCGCAGAAGCTCACCCTGGACTGGTCCCGCTGCGACGGGCACGGGCTCTGCGCGCACGTGGTGCCGGACTTCATCCGGTTGGACGCCAACGGATATCCCGCCTTCCCGCCCACCCCCGTGCCGACCTGGCTCAAGGAGGGCGCGATCAAGGCGGTCAAGGTCTGCCCCGAGCTCGCGCTGCGGCTGGCCAAGGCCGAGTAGCTCGCCCACTCAAGGAGACGCGGATGCGGTCGTCGTACCGGAGGAACCGACCAGGGGGACGAGCGCCCGCCCCGGCGCGGTCCGCCGCCACCGTCGCGGCGCTGGCCGCCGTCCTGCTGGCCGGCGGTGCCTGCGCGGTCGGCCCCGCCCCGGACCGGCCGTCCGCCGAGGTCGCCGTGCCGGTGGGCACCGCGTCCCCGTTGGCCGCCGGCTCACCCGCGGCGAGCGCGCCGGGCGCCGCGAAGCCGCCGGCCGCGGTGCCCGACACGCTGCGGTTCACCGGGAGGACCCTGGACGGTACGGCGTTCTCCGCCGCCGAACTGGCCGGCCGGCCGGTGGTCCTCTGGTTCTGGGCGCCCTGGTGCGCCACCTGCGCCAGCCAGGCGTGGACGGTCGCCGAGATCGCCCCGAAGTACCGGGACACCGTGCCCATCATCGGGGTGGCCGGGCTGGGCGAGCAGCGGGCGATGAAGGAGTTCGTCACCGAGTTCGACCTGGCCGGGACGCCCCAGCTCGACGACCGGGCCGGGACGCTCTGGCGGCGCTTCGAGGTGGTCGAGCAGAGCACCTTCCTGATCATCGACCGGGACGGGAAGGTCGTCCACCAGGGCTTCCTCGACGGGGAGGACCTCACCCGCCGGGTCGCCGCGCTGGCCGGCTGATGACCGCCCCGCTGCTGCTGGCGCTCACCGCCGGCATGCTCGGCGCGGTGAACCCGTGCGGCTTCGCGATGCTGCCGGCGTACCTGTCGCTGCTGGTCGCCGGGCCACCGGAGACCGGCGGCGCGGTCCGCCGGGCGCTGACCGCGACGGCCGGGCTGACCACCGGGTACGTGCTGGTCTTCGGCGCCTTCGGGCTGGCCCTGGCGCCGCTGGCCGACTGGCTGCGCCCCCGGCTGCCCTGGCTCACCGTGACCCTCGGGTTCGGGCTGCTGCTGGTGGGCTGCTGGCTGCTGGCCGGCCGGCGGCTGCCCGCCCCGCGGTGGGGTGGGCGGGCGCCCCGGCTGACCCGGTCGTGGGGGTCCATGGCGCTGTTCGGGATGGCGTACGCGCTGGCCTCGCTGACCTGCACGATCGCCCCGTTCCTGGCGATCGTGGTGACCAGCCTCCAGGCCGGCTCGACGCTGCGCGGGCTGGCGCTCTTCGTCGCGTACGCGATCGGGATGGGCCTGGTGGTCGCGGTGGCCGCGCTCGGCGTGGCGCTGCTGCGCGGCCGGGTGGTGGCCGGGCTGCGCGGCGCCGGCGCGTGGGTGCCCCGGCTCAGCGGCCTGGTGCTGCTGCTCGCCGGCGGCTACGTCGCCTGGTACGGCTGGTACGAGGTCCGGCTCGCGCAGGGCCGGCACGACGCGTTCGGCGACCCGGTGGTGGTCGGCGCGGCCCGGGTCCAGCGGGCTCTGGTCGCGGCCCTGGACGCGGTCGGTCCCGGGGTACTCGCGGTCGTGCTGGTGGCGCTGCTGGTCGCCGCCGTGCTGACCCGCCGGAGGGCGGGGGCCGGGAGAACCCGGGCCCCCGCCGATCGGAGCGCGGTCAGCGGGTCGCCGTGAGCCGGTCCGTGCCCAGCCGGTCGCGGAGCACCTCGGGCACCAGCACCGAGCCGTCGGGCTGCTGGAACTGCTCCAGGATGGCCGGGAAGAGCCGGCTGGTGGCCAGCGCCGAACCGTTGAGGGTGTGCACGAAGCGGGTCTGCTTGCCACCCGGCTCGCGGTAGCGGATGGCCGCCCGGCGGGCCTGGTAGTCGCCGCCCCAGGAGACCGACGAGACCTCCTTGTACTTGCCGGTGCTCGGCATCCAGACCTCGATGTCGAGGGTCTTCCGCATCGAGGCACTGGCGTCGCCGGCCGACAGCAGGGTGCGCTGGTAGTGCAGGCCGAGGCTCTCGACCAGGCTCTCCGCGTGGGTGACCATCTCCTCCAGCGCGGCGCCCGCCTGCTCCGGCAGGGTGAACTGGAAGATCTCCACCTTGTTGAACTGGTGGCCGCGCACCGTGCCCCGCTCGTCGGAGTGCGAGCCGGCCGCCTCCCGCCGGTAGCACGGCGTGTACGCGAACGCCTTCAGCGGCAGCTTCGCCGTCTCCAGGATCTCGTTCTGGTACGCCCCGAGGATCGCCGTCTCCGAGGTGGGCAGCAGGAACTGCCCGCGGGGGGCGGACTCCTTGTCCAGGTGGTAGACGTCGTCGTAGAACTTGGGGAACTGGCCGGCGGCGAAGCCGGCGCTGTCCAGCAGCAGGTGCGGCGGGAGCAGGAACTCGTAACCGGCCTCGATGTTCCGCTCGATCAGGAAGTTGAGCAGCGCCCATTCCAGCCGGGCGCCCATGCCGGTGTACATCCAGAAGCCGGAGCCACCGAGCTTGACGCCCCGCTCGTGGTCGACCAGTCCCAGCATCCGGCTCAGCTCGACGTGGTCGCGGACCTTCTCGATCACCGGCGGCTCACCGAAGGTCTTCACCACCCGGTTCGCCTCCTTACCGCCGGCGACGACGTCGTCGGCGGGCAGGTTGGGCAGCTCGCTCATCGTGCCGTGCAGCCGGGACTGCACCTGGTCCAGCTCGGACTCCAGCTCGGCCAGCTGCTTGCGGCCGGCCTCCGGCGCGGAGACCTCCGGCTCGCTGCCGGCGCGCTTCGCCGCCGCGTACGCCCGCGCGTCGGCCTTGCGGCGCTGCCGCTCGGCGTCGATTTCGGTGATCAGGGCACGGCGTTCCTGGTCGAGCCGCTGGATCTCGTCCAGGACCCGGTTGACCTCGGCGGGATCCAGTCGCTTCGCCAGCGCGGTCGCCACCGCCTCGCGATCCTTCCGGATCAACTCCATGTCGAGCATGCTGCTCCGTACGCTCCGTCCGGGATGTCGGGTGGACCCACAGATGCTACCGTCGCGCCTCTTCCCGCCCGGCCCCGCCCGGACGGCCGCTCCCCCGACCGGGTCCGGCGGGGACCGCCTCGGCCACCCGACGGCAACTGTCCGTCACCTGGCCCGCTCGGGTTCACGGTGTCACGTTGGGTGAGTGGCGTTCCGGCTCGCCCGATCCGCCGGCCGGGCGGCCCTCAGTCGAACGTCGCTGAGCAGGCCTTTCCGCGCCGCCCCGCCGACCAGATGACCTCTCCTTCGCGCGCTTTGCTCTGCTGCCGCCGACGCAACAGTCACCCAAGGTGGCTGTAGCCGGGAGGACAGCAGAGCAAAGGGACCGAACAGCGATGCGGGGGTAGGGGCCGGGTTGACCGTGGGTGACCGATCGGGAGGCCGCCTGGTGCGGCTCCCCACCAGCCCTGCCCGGCCGGCCGCCACGCCGTGGGTGCGGTCCGTCAGAGCCGGATCGGCATCAGCACGGAGAAGGCGTCCTCGTCCCCGGAGCGCCGCACGGCCAGCGGGGCGATCGGCCCGTCCAGCTCCAGCACCAGCTGCGCCCCACCGGCCGCGTCCAGCGCGTCCAGCAGGTAGCCGCCGTTCACTCCGATCCGCAGCTCGTCCGGGTGGCCGCCGGCCAGCTCGTCCGGCCCGAGCAGGCGCAGCCCGTCCCGGTCGTCCAGGCCGAGCACGGTCACCGCGAGCGGCGCTCCGTCGTACTCCTTCGCCACGGTGGGCGCATCCGGGCGCCGTAGTGCGGCCCGCAGGGCGGCCCCGTCGACCGGGATCCGCCGGGTCGGCCCGTCGCCGGCGGCCCGCCGCAACAGTCGGCGGTAGTCGGGGAAGTCGTACGGCAGCGCGGAGGTCGTCAGCTCGCGGCCGGCGACGGAGACGGTGACCTGCGCGCCGGTGACCGTCAGGTGCGCGTCCGGGGTGATCCCGACGCCGGTGTCCAGCAGGGCGCGGATCTCGTCGACCGCGTCCACCGGCAGCAGCACCGGCACCGGCGGGCCGTCCACCTGCCCCGCGGTCCGCGCCACCGCCAGCCGGTGCCGGTCGGTGGCGACCAGCCGTACGCCGTCCGGCTCGACGTCGAGCAGCACGGCCGACAGCACCGGCAGGTCGGGGTCGGTGCCGACGGCGAAGCGGACGGCGTCGACGGCCGCGGCCAGGTCGACGCGGGACAGGACGAGGCGGGTGGTCATCGGGTTCTCCTCGGGGTCGACCAGGGCGCGGATCCGGGAGAGCTCGCGGCGGGCGTCGGCGAGGCCGTCCTCGAGCCGGCGCAGGTGCGCGTCGAGCAGCCGCCCGACCACCGCCGGCTCGGCGCGGTGCCGCAGCGCGGCGGCTATCTCCGCCAGCGGCATGCCGACCCGGCGTAGCCCGGCCACCAGCCGGGCGGGCGCCACCTGTTCGTCGGTGTACCAGCGGTACCCGGTCACCGGGTCCACCAGCGCCGGGGCCAGCAGCCCGCAGCGGTCGTAGAACCGCAGGGCGCTGACGGTCAGCCCGCTGGCCCGGGCCAGCTCGCCGATGCTGCGCAGCTCACTCTCCACGTCGATGATCCTGTGGCCTCAACCTGGTCGAGGGTCAAGCCGTGGGCTGCACGGGCACGCCGAGCAGCCGGGCCATGCCCCGGCAGGCGCGGGACACCCCGTCGGGGTCGTGGCGCAGCCGCAGCGCCTGGTGCAGCGCCAGCACGAGCCCGGTCAGCTCGAAGACCAGTTGCTCCGGGTCGGTGCCGGCCGGCAGGTCACCGTCGGCCACCGCCCGACGGGCCTGCTCGCGCAGCTCCCGGTGCCAGCGCTCGGCGTACCCGAGGACCAGGTCGCGGACCGGGCCCGGCCGGTCGTCGAACTCGCTGGCGGCGGCGACGAAGAAGCATCCGCCGGGGAAGGCCGGGTCGGCGAGGTAGCGCACCCAGCTGCCGCAGACGGCGGCGAGTCGGGCGAGACCGGCGGGGCGGTCCGCCACCGGTTCCCAGATCTCGCGCCAGAAGACGTCGGCGGCGGCCTCGACGACCTGGAGCTGGAGGCTCTCCTTGCTGCCGAACGGCCCGAGCAGCCCCGACTTGCTCATCCCGAGGTCGGCGGCGAGCCGGCCGATGGTGAGCCCGGCCAGGCCCTCGACCGAGGCGACCGCGGCGCCGCGCGCCAGGATCGCGCTGCGGGTGCGGGCTGCCTCGGCCAGGGACGAGCGGGGACTCATCGGGTCAGTGTAGCCACGATTCGGCGTTATAGCGGCCGAACGTTCGTTCGCTATAGTGCGGACACCCTCTCGCCCCAGGAGTGCCCGTGCCCCGAGCCGCCGTCACCGTCCGCGCCGTGCTGCGCCCGCTGATGCGGATCGCCTGGCGACCGACCGTGGAGGGCGCGGGACAGGTGCCCGCCACCGGTCCCGTCATCCTGGCCAGCAACCATCTGTCCTTCCTGGACAGTGTGCTGATCCCGCTGGCCGCTCCCCGGCCGGTGGCGTTCCTGGCCAAGGCCGAGTACTTCGAGGGCCGGGGCGTCACCGGGCTGCTGAGCCGCCAGTTCTTCACCGGCCTGGGCGCGATCCCGGTACGGCGCGGGGTCAACCGGGACTTCCAGTCCTCGCTCGACACCGCCCTGGCGGTGCTCGCCGACGGCGGCGCGTTCGGCATCTACCCGGAGGGCACCCGCTCCCGGGACGGCCGGCTGCACCGGGGACGCACCGGAGTGGCCTGGCTGGCGCTGGCCTCCGGCGCTCCGGTGGTGCCGGTGGCGGTGACCGGGACGGTCCACCTCGGTTCGGCCGGGGTGGTGCTGCCCGGCGGCGGGAAACCCGGGGTGCGGTTCGGTCGGCCGTTGGCGTTCCCCGAACACGCGGGTCAGGCCGCCTCCGCCCGGGCCCGCCGTCAGGTCACCGACCGGATCATGGACGCGATCGGTGACCTCTCCGGGCAGGAGCGGGTCTCGACGTACAACCCGCCGCCCGGCGACGAGCCGGGTTGAGCGGTCAGCGGGGCTGGTCCAGCACCCGGAACGTCATCCCCGCCCGCACCAGCCGGTCCAGCAGGGCGTCGCCCATCGCGACGACCGGGGTGACCTGGCCGGCGGTCGCCGGCAGGTCGTCCAGGGCGAGGCAGAGCGCCGACTCGGCGAGCATCTTCGCCGTCTCGTCGTAGCCCGGGTCGCCGCCGGCCACCTCGGTGAGCACCGTGCGCCCGCCGCCGGTGCCGACGAACCGGACCGTGAACCAGGACTTCGCCCGGGTCGCCGCGCTCGGCCCCTGGCCCGAGGCGAGCCGGCCGAGCAGCCAGCGCCGGGTCGGCGGCAGCTTCACCAGGCCCACCAGGCCGGCCATCCCGACCCCGGCGGCCAGGATCGTCGGCAGCCGCTTCACCGCGGCGAAGTGCCGGTAGCGGAAGTCCGGGCCGTACTCCGGGCGGGCCGCGGCGGACCGGCGGACCACCTGCGGGTCGATGGTGGGCAGCGGCACCGCCCACATGCCGATCTCCTTCGACCGGCCCACCTTCCCGGGCACCGCGCGGACCCGGCGACCCTCCGGCCGCGGCTCGACCGCCCGGCGGGCCTTCGCCGCCCGGCTCATCTCCCCGGTACGAGAGAACGCGGTGAGCGCCGAGTGGTACGTCCCGGCGGAGAACTTCCCGCCCGCCCGGACGAAGCCGTCCACGGTGACCGGCCCGTCGGTGGGCAGCTGCTTGACCGTGTACCAGGCGCCCAGGTCGTGCGGGATCGAGTCGAAGCCGCAGGCGTGCACCAGCCGGGCCCCGGTCCGCACCGCCTCGGCGTGGTGCCGCACGTACATCAGGTCGACGAACTCCGGCTCGCCGGTGATGTCCAGGTAGTCGGTGCCGGCGGCGGCGCAGGCGGCCACCAGCGGTTCACCGTGGTGGATGTACGGCCCGACGGTGCTGGCCACCACCCGAGCGGCCGCCGCGACCGCCTGGAGTGAGGGGGCGTCGGTGACGTCGGCGGTGAGCAGCGGCAGCTCGGCCAGCGCCGGGTCGATGTCGGCGAGCCGGTCCCGGACCGTCGCCAGCTTCGTCGGGTTACGGCCGGCCAGGGCCCAGCGCAGCCCGTCGGGGGCGTGCCGGGCGAGGTACTCCGCGGTCAGCCCGCCGGTGAAGCCGGTCGCGCCGAACAGGACGAGGTCGTACGGGCGGTCGTCGCGCATCCGCCGAGTGTGCCATCCGTGAGCCGCGTTCACCCCGCCGGCCGGTCCCCCGGGGCGCGGTCCGGGAGCAGCAGCTCCCCGGTCTCGGCGAGCTGCCTGACCCGGCGCAGCACGTCCCGCAGGTACCGGCCGGGGTCGTCGCCGACCAGGTGGGCGGCCATCCCGGGCAGGGTGCGCACGCCGCCGAGCGGCCGGACCGCCAGCTCGGTGCCACGCCCGCCGGGGGCCGGCCGCAGGTACAGCTCCACCGCGCCGTCCAGCGGCCGCAGCGGCTCCGGCCACCGTCCGCCGGGCAGCAGCTCCGCGCGCGGGCGGGCCACCGTCACCACCTGCCAGCGGCCCGGGCGCGGGTCGTCACCGGTCGCGCGGGGCCAGCCGGACCGCCGGGGTACGACCAGGGCGCGCAGCGTGGCCGCGCCGAGCGCCGCCAGGGCAAGCGCGAGCCCGCCGCCGCTCAGCCGTCGCATCCGTACCACCCGCCCCTCCCGTCGTTCCGGCCGCCGTTCCTCGTCGGCTGCGGCCGGTGACCCGGTGCGGCCAGGCTTCCCGGTGCCCGGGTGAAGCGGGCTCGTCCCGAAGGGGTGAACGGGTTCCCGCCGGGTAACCGCCGCCCGCCGGGGGAGGACCGCGCCGACGGAGGTGGATGGATGCCGCAGCAGCTCAGCAGCAACGGGATCGCCGAAGCGGCGGCCGGCCCGGCCCCGCTGCTGACGTCCCGCCTCGCCCCGCCCGCGCTCCCCGAGCCGGTGCTGCTGAGACCCCGGCTGCTGCGCCGGCTCGACGAGGGGGCGGCCGGGGCGGTCACCCTGGTCCGGGCGCCGGCCGGCTGGGGCAAAACCACCCTGCTCGCCTCCTGGGCCGGCGCGGCACAGCCCGGGCCGGCCTGGGTGCAGGTCGAGGCCGGGGACAGCGGGGAGCGGCTCTGGGCGTACCTGGCGGCGGCGCTGCGCGGCGCGGCGGAGGGCGACAGCCCCCCGCTGCCGATCACCCCACCCCGCCCCGACCAGCTGGAACTGCTCGCCGCCGCGCTCGCCGCCCGGGAACGGCCCGTCCTGCTGGTCCTGGACGACCTGCACCGGATCACCGATCCGGCGGCGCTGAGCGGGCTGGACTTCCTGCTGCGCCACACCGACCAGCGGCTGCGTCTGGTCGCCGGGGCGCGTACCGACCTGCCGCCGGCGCTGCACCGGCTGCGGCTCTCCGGCGAGCTGACCGAGATCGGCCCCGACGAGCTGGCCTTCACCACCGACGAGGTGGCCGACCTGCTGGTCGCGCACGGGGTGCCGCTGCCGGCCACAGCGGTGGCCCGGCTGCGCGAGCGGACCGGCGGCTGGCCGGCCGGCCTGCGGTTCGCCGCGCTGGCGGCGCGGGACCGGCCCGACCCGGAGCGCTGGGCGGAGCGGTTCGGCGGGGACGAGCCGGCGGTCGCCGCGTACCTGCGGGCGGAGGTGCTGGACGGGCTCGCCCCGGAGGCCCGGGAGCTGCTGCGGCGAACGGCGGTGGCGGGCGCCGTCCGGGCCGACCTGGCGGACGCGTTGACCGGCCGTACCGACGGCGGGCAGCTGCTGGCCGGGCTGGCCCGGGACAGCGGCTTCCTGCGCCGGGACGACAGCGATCCGCCGTGGTACCGCTGCCACCCGCTCCTGGCCGACCTGCTCCGCGAGGAGCTCACCGGGCTCGCCGGGGACGAGCGGCGTGACCTGCACCTGCGGGCGGCGGGCTGGTTCGCCGGGCACGACCGGCCGGCCGAGGCGTTGCGGCACGCGCTGGCCGCCGGGGAGTGGGACCGCGCCGCCGAGCTGCTGCTCACCGGCTGGCCGGAGCTGGCCCCGTACGACGGGGAACCGGCCGGTGGACCGCCGCCGGCGCCGCCGCCGGAGGCGGTCCGCCGGGATCCCGAGCTGGCGTTGGCCCGCGCGGCCGAGCGGGCGTACGCCGGGGACGTCGCCGCCGCCACCGACCGGCTGCGGGAGGCGGTGGAGGCGGCCCGGCCGCTGCCCGCACCCCGCCGGGACCGGTTCCGGATGCTGGCCACCGCGCTGGAACTCAGCCTGGCCCGGCTGGCCGGTGACCACGCCGAGGTGCGCCGCGCCGCCGCCCGGCTGCTCGCCACCCGGGAGCCGCACGGGCGCACCGTGGGTGAGTCGGCGGGCGCGGGAGCCGAGGCCGGGACCGGCGCGGCGGTGGACGAGGATCCGCGCGCCGGTGCGGGCGAGGACGCCGACGTCCGCGCGGTGGCCGGGACGGCGCTCGGGCTGGTCGACCTCGCCGCGGGGGACCTGCGGGCGGCGGCGGCCCGGTTCGGCGCGGCGCTGCCGGCCGCCCGGCGGGGCGGCCGGCCGCGTACCGAGCTGGTCTGCGCGGCCCGGTTGGCGCTGCTGCACGCGCTGGCCGGGGAGCTGGTGGCGGCCGAGGAGACGGCCCGCGCGGCGCTCGCGATGCCGCCCTCCCACGGCTGGTCGAGCCGGGCCGACTGCGCCCACGCACACCTGGCGCTGGCCCTGGTGGCACTGCACCGGGACCAGCCGGAGGAGGCGAGCGCGCAGCTGGCGCTGGCCGGCCCGGCCGCCGGTGAGGCGACCGTCGCGGGTGCGGCGGCGCTGTGCCGGGGCGCGCTGCTGCGCGACGCCGGGGAGCCGGCCGGGGCGATCCAGGTGGTCGTACGGGCCCGGGAACGGCTCACCGAGCGGGGCGAGCTGGCCGACCGGCTGCTCGCCCTGGAGGCCGACCTGCGGGGCGAGCAGGGCGACCTGGACACCGCCCGGCGGCTGCTCGCCGACCGGGCCCGCGAGCCCGACCCGGCGCCCGTGCTGGCGCTGGCCCTGGCCCGGGTGGAGCTGCGCGCCGGTGACGTCCGGGCGGCCGGGTACGCCCTGCCGGACTGGGACGGCCCCGCCGCCGACGGCTGGCCGGTGTCAGTACGCCTCGCCGCCGGGCTGCTGGACGCGGTGCTGGCCCGCCGGGGCGGGGACGACCGGCGGGCCGGGCGGCTGCTGGAACGGGCCCTCGACCTGGCCGGACCGCAGGGGTACCGGCGGGTCTTCACCCGGTCGGAGCCGGTGGTCCGGGATCTGCTCGCCGCCCACCTCGACTCCGGCACCGCGCACTGGCCCATCGTCAGCGACCTGGTGCGGGGCGCCGAGGAGCCGGCGGAGGGCGGGCCCGCCGGTCCGCGCCGGGCGCTGGACGAGCCGCTCACCGAGCGGGAATTGACGATCCTGCGCTACCTGCAGAGCATCCTGTCCAACGTGGAGATCGCCAGCGAGCTGTCCCTGTCGGTCAACACGGTCAAGACCCACGTCCGCAACATCTACCGCAAGCTCGACGCCACCCGCCGCCGCGAGGCGGTCCGCCGAGCCCGCGAACTCCGCCTGATCTGACCCGTGCCCGCCTGTCGGTGGTGGTTACGCGGCGGCGGCGGCGTCCACCGCGGTGAGGAGTTCCGGCACGTCGTAGCCGCCCTCGTGGCGGATGCCGCCGATGAAGAGGGTGGGCGTGCCGTTCACCCCGCTGCGGATGCCGCCGACGAAGTCGTGCCGCACCCGGTCGGCGTACGCGTGCCGCTCGGTCTCCGCGCCGATCTCGGCCGGTGGCAGGCCCAGCTGCTCCACCCCGAGCGACAGATGCACCGGGTCGAGCTGGTCCTGGTGCTCGTAGAGCCAGTCGTGCATCTCCCAGAACCGGTCCCGCCGGCCGGCCGCCTCGGCGACCTCGGCCGCGTTCTCGGCGTGTGGATGCACGTTGGCGATCGGGAAGTGCCGGTAGACCAGCCGGACGGTGTCGGCCCGCTGGCGCAGCACCTCGGCCAGGTTGGGGTGGGCCGCTCCGCAGAACCGGCACTGGAAGTCGCCGTACTGGACGATGGTGACCGGCGCGTCCACCGGCCCGCGGATGTGGTCGACGTCGGTCACCGGGACCCGCAGCCGGGGGGTGGCCTGCAGCGGCGTGGTCATCCGGCCACCACCGGCCGGTCACGGAACTGCCCGGCACCCGTCCGACGCCCGTCCGGGGTGGCCGGCAGGGCGAAGTCGGGGGCCGGGCTCCCGGGGCGGATCAGCCCGTCGGAATCACTCATGCCCCCACCGTGCCGCCGGGCCGGGTGAGCACGGCTCACCCGGCCCGGGTGGTCTCAGCCGGCCACCGACAGGTGGTTGTGCACCTCCCGGATGCCCGGGGCGGACCAGACGATCCGTTCCACCTCGTCGCGCTCGGGCACGGAGTGGACCTGGCCGTTGAGGACGGCGGTGTCGCCGTAGATCCGGACGCTGACCCGGTCCGGGTCGGTGGCCCCGCTGCGGGCGAGCGCGTCGACGATGCGGACGGGCAGGTCGTCGCCGCTCGGCGGGGTCGCCGGCCGGACGGTGATGCCGTTGCTCACCCCGCGTACGCCGGTCAACCGGCCGACCACCCGTTCGGCGGCCCGGCGCTGGTACTCCCACTCCACCGCGCCGCGCAACGTCACCCAGCCGTTGGCGACGGTCACCTGGAGGTTCTCCACCGGCACGAAGGCGTCCCACGCGAGGGCGTGCTCGGCCGCGCCGGCCAGCTCCGGGTCGGTGCGCTCGGCCGACGGGCCGATCCGGACGGTCAGGTCGTTGGCGACCGCGCGGACGCGGGCCACCCGGTGCGCGGCCCGCTCGGCCGCCCACTTGGCGGCGTAGCTGTCCACCCACCCGGTCAGCGTCACCACCCCCTCGGTGACGGCGACGCCCACCTGGCTCGCACTCACCCGGGGCTCCCAGGTCAGCTCGTCGAGGACGTCGTTCTGCAGGTCCTGGTCGGTACGCGTGACGGTGCTGGCCGTGGCCATGCGTGCACTCCTCCCGGGAGGGTCCGCGGGCGCGGGTCGCGGCCCGCCGATGGCGAGCCTGTCACCGCCCGGGGTGAGCCTTCCTCCCCCGATCCGGGTGAGCGGACGGGTCGGCGGGCGTCCCGGCGGCGTCGACAAGCGGGCCCGGCGCGGGGCACGATCTGGCGGGTCGGTGGAGGGGCGGGGCGGATGGACCGGATGCGCCGGGCGGCACGGGCGATGTGGCGGTGCGGCCGGCACGAGTGGACCCTCGCCGTGCTCGCCGCGCTGGCCACGGCCGCCGCGCTGACCTGGCCCACCCTGCGGGACCCGGCCGGCACCATCCCGCAGGACACCGGGGACCCGACGTTGCAGGCGTGGCAGCTCGCCTGGGGTGGGCACGCGCTGGCCACCGACCCGGCGCACCTGTGGCACTCGAACACGTTCTTCCCCGAGCCGTACACCTACGCCTACTCGGACACCCTGCTGGGCTTCGCCCCGTTCGGGCTGGTCGGTGACGGGCCGGTGGCCGCGGTGGTCCGCTACAACCTGCTGTACGTGCTGGTGCACGCGCTCGCCCTGGTCGGGGCGTACGCCCTGAGCCGGCAACTGGGGGCCGGCCGGGCCGGTGCGGCGGTGGCCGGGGCCTCCTTCGCGTACGCCCCGTGGAAGCTGGCCCAGGCCGGGCACCTGCACGTGCTCTGCGTCGGCGGGATCGCCCTGTCGCTGGCCATGCTGGCCCGGGGGCACGGCTGGTCGCTGCGGCACGGCCACCGGGCCGACCGGGTGCGTCCCGGCTGGGCGGCCGCCGGGTGGGCGGTCGCCGCCTGGCAGGTCACCCTGGGCTTCGGCATCGGCCTGCCCTTCGCGTACGCCATGGGGGTGCTCTGCCTGGTCGTGGCCGGCGGGTACGCGCTGACCTGGTGGCGGCGGCGGCTCCGGCCGGCCCTTCCGCGCGGGCTGCTCCTGGCCGACGTGGCCGGTGTGGTCGGGTTCGCCGGGGTGACCCTGCTGATGGCCGCGCCCTACCTGGAGGTGGTGGCCCGGCACCCGGAGGGCCGGCGGACGGCGGCCCAGATCGCGATGTTCTCCCCGCCGTGGTCGGGCTTTCTGACCGCGCCGCCGCAGTCCTGGCTGTGGGGGGAGCGACACGAGGCGGCCCGGACGGTCCTCGGCTTTCCGGGGGAGATGACCCTGCTGCCCGGGATCACGCTGGTCGGGCTGGCGCTGACCGGCCTCTTCTTCTCCGTCTGGCGGGTGCGGCACCGGCTGGCGCTGGCCGCCGGGGTGCTGCTCAGCGTGGCCCTGGCCGCGGGTAGCACGTTCGGCGGGGACGGCGACCCGGGGTACCTGACGCTGGTCCGGCACGTGCCGGGCTGGGACGGGGTGCGCACCCCGGGGCGGTTGGTGCTCTGGACGACGCTGCTGCTGGGTGTCCTGGCCGCCGGGGGGTTGACCGTGCGGGAGGACTCGACGGCTGCCGGCCGCACGCGCCGGGTGGCCCGCTGGGCGCTGGTGCTGCCGGTGGCGCTGGTGCTGCTGGAGGGGGTCAACCGGACGCCGCACGTGCCGGTGCCGGCCGAGCCGGTGGCGCTGCACGGGATCGCCGGCCCGGCGCTGGTGCTGCCCAGCGAGGGCATCCGGGAGTACCACGTGATGCTCTGGTCGACCGACGGCTTCCCCCGGGTGGTCAACGGGTTGGCCTCGTTCACCCCGGCCTCGCAGGAGGCGATCCGCGCGGCGAGCGTGTCCTTCCCGGACGTCGGCTCGGTGGCGTACCTGCGGGCGGTCGGGGTGCGCACGGTGGTGCTGCTGCCCCGGTACGCGACGGGCACCCCCTGGCAGGACGCGGCCGGCCGGCCGGTGGACGGGCTGGGCGTGCGCCGCGAGGTGGTCGCCGACGGGATCGTCTTCCACCTGGACTGACGGCTGCCCGCCCGCAGAGGCCCCGGCCGACCCGTCCGTCGGCCGGGGCCCGGTCCCGGTGCGTGTGCCGCGGGCAGTGCGGTGGCGCTCAGCCGTCCAGGCCGGTGACCGGGGAGCTCGGCCGGTCCACGTCGACGAACTCGATGTCGTCGACGGCCCGGTCGCGGCTGCCGGCCGCCCGCGCGGCGGTGCCGGCGGCCCAGCCGATGGCGGCGCCGACGAGCGCCGCGCTGATCAGCAGCGTCCACGGCAGGGCCGGGCGGCGCCCGGCCAGCGCGTCGAAGGCCAGGGTGGCCCGCCGACGGGCCTCGTCCGCGGCCGAGCCGACCAGGTCGCCCGCGTCGGAGAGCCCGGAGCCCCCGCTGCCGCGGACGGTCCTGGCGGCGTCGCGAACGCTGTCGCCGGCGTTGCCGATCGCGGCGGCCAGTTGCTGCCAGGCCTGGTCGGCGATCCGCTCGGGCTTGCTGCGGCGCTCCAGCAGGTTGCTACCGAACATCGTGGTTACCTCCTCGGGGTGCCGAAGTCTGCGGCCACTTCGGACGTCGACGTCTCAGCGGCGCGTCACGGTCCGCTCTCCGGCCAGTGCCCAGCCGGGGCGGCCCGCAAACCCGCGTCCTAGCGCACCACGGCCACCGCGGCCGCGCGGGCGAAGTCGTCGTCGCCGTCGTCATCGTCGTCATCGTCCCCGCCACCGAAGCCGCAGGCCAGGACGAGAGCGAGCAGCGCGCCGACGCCGGCCAGGCCGAGCAGTCTCCTGATCATCGATGCGATCCTTCCGCCGTAGTGGTGACCCCGTCTCTCCCGTGAGCCTAGGCAGTCCGGGCAACCCGGGACGGCAACCTGGGACGACGAGCGGCCGGCGGCTCGCCGGGGGACCGGATCCCGAATCGGGTGGCGGGCGACCGCTACCCTGGGTCGGTTGGAGCGGGCCCGGTCCGTCCGGATCCGCGAATTGCTCATCCCGAGGGGTGGCGACCGAGGCCGTCGGAGGAATACTCTCGGTCGCGGCCCGCGTACTGATGAGGCGCCCATGGACGGGCGAGTGGAGGTGCTCGCGTGAGCCTGTCGATCGTGAAGTCGGTTCTGCAGGGTGGTGTCGTCGAGATCGCCCCGCGTGGCGAGATCGACGTCGACACCGCGTACGAGGTGCGTGAGGCGATCGCCGAGGTGCTCGCGAAGGGGCGTCCGGCTCGGATCGAGCTCAACATGCGGCTCGTCAGCTTCATCGACTCCGTCGGCATCAGCGCGATGGTGGCCGGCTTCCAGACCGCCGAGGTCAGCGGCGTCAAGCTGGTCGTCACCGAGCCGAGCCGGTTCGTGCACCGCCAGCTCTGGGTGACCGGCCTGCTGGGCCTCTTCGGTGCCCCCGAGCCCTACTTCGCCGGCGCCGCCACCCCCGAGGTCCTCCCCGGCGCCTGAGCGCGGTCGCGGCCCCGGGTCGTTTGTAGCGTCCAGAGGGACGCCCGCCCACCGGCCTCGCGCCTGCGGAGCCCGACCCGGGACGGGCCCGTCGGACACTACGAACTTGATGACGGGAACGAATCACGCCGCCAGGGCGCACCCGTCCACACCCCGCCGGCGCGCACGCGTTGCCAGGTCGCTCCGGTTACGGCACGATCGGGCCACCGACGAGGGTGGTGGAGGCGCAGTGGTCCGGCGGGAGTCGTTCAGCTACACGGTGCAGGCGCGCTGCTCGCGGGCGGATGCGGTGGCGCTGCTGAGCGACCCGGCCCGGCAGGAGGAGCTGCACCCGCTGATCGTCCGGGTCCGCCGGTTGCCGCCCCGCCCCGGCGCCCGGGCCAGCTACGCGATCACCGACCGGCTGGAGGTGGGGCCGCTGCGCTTCCCGGTCACCTACCAGGCCGACGTCCTGGTGGTCACCGACGACGAGATCGTCACGGTGGCCCGCCAACAGCCCGGCACGACCGTGCGCAACCACACCCGGCTCCGGGACGAGGCCGGCGTGCTGCGGATCGACGTGGAGATCACCCTGGCGGCGCCCGCGCCGCTGTTCGGGTACGCCTTCCGCCAGGCCCGGGCCGCCCACCTGGGACTGGCCAGCCGGCTCGGCGCGGTCCTGGGCCGGGAGGCCGACGGCGGGCCGTGACGCCGCGGCGGGTGCGTCCCCACGGCTTCCAGGTGGAGATCACGGTCAGCGCGACCAGTAGGACGGTGGAGACGCTCGGGGCGATCACCACGTCGGCCCGCAGGTGCGCGGTGGCGTCCGGAGCGGCGGCGGCCTGGATGCGCGGCGTGAGCTGGAACAGCACCAGGCCCAGCATCACCGTGGTCACCGCGAGCTTGACCAGCACCCATCGGTGCCGGAGCAGCCCCCACGGGGTGAGCAGCGCGCTGGCCACGCCGACCAGCCAGACCAGCACGCTCAGCGGCGCGAAGAGCCAGGTGACGAGCAGCGCGGCCGCCGGGTAGACCACCTCCGGGTCGGCCCCACGCAGCCCGGCGACGCCGAGGGTCAGCAGCACCAGGTCGGCGCCGAGCCAGCCCAGCGAGGTCACCAGGTGCAGGGTGAGCAGGGTCTTGCGGGCGTCGGGGGAGAGTCTGACCATGTCCCCGATGCTCGTCGGCCGGGAGCGGCCCGTCGTGGGCCGGGCGACGACATCCGGCGTACGGCCGGGGACGTACGCCGGTGGCCCGGGGCGGGCCACCGGCGTACCCGGGTCAGTACACCGACAGGTGCACGTGGTTGGTGTGGTCGCTGGACGGGTCCCCGCCCGCCCCGCTGTACGACTTCCAGCCGCTGCTGGGCAGCCAGATCTGCCGGTACCAGATCACGTAGAGCACACCGAGCCGGTCGGCGTTGCGGATGAAGTACGCGGCCAGGTTGTTGCCGTACGTCCTGTCCCCGCCGGTGGCGTCCCCGCCGAAGCCGCTGACCTGGGCGGCGAAGTCACAGGCCCGCCCCTTGGGGTGCTCGCCGGAGCCACTGGGCCGGTAGCAGGAGACGTACCTCTTGAAGCCGGCGGCCTGGGCCTGCTGGAGCGCGTTGAGCATCCGCGGGGTGATGCAGCCGTCGGCGGGCGTCGGGTCGTCGATGCTGCACGACTCCGGCGGCCAGGAGCCGTCGGGGTTGCGGGTCGCCGGCTTGGCGTTCGCGGTGGACGTACCCGAGGTGGACCCGCCACTGTCGGCGGCGGCGGGCGGGTCGGGCTTCTGGGCGGCGGCGACCTCGAGCGCCCGCTCGGCCTGCTGCTTGCGCTTGGCCATCACGGTGACCTGTCGGCGCTCCTCGATGACCTCGCGGTCGATCGCGGCGCGCGTCCGGGTGGCCTCGTCCCGGGTCCGGATGAGGTTGCGCAGTTCCCGGTCCTCGTTGGCGGCGACCGTCTCCAGCGCCGCGGCCCGGTCCAGGAAGCCCTCCGGGGAGGAGCTGCTGAGCAGCGCCGTGACCGGCCCGAGGCGGCCCGTCCGGTACGCCACGCCGGCGATCTCGCTGACCTTGCCGTTGCGCACGCCCAGCTCCGCCTCGACGGTCTTGAGCTGGGCGGTGAGCGCCTGCTGCCGCTTGGTGGAGCGGTCCAGCGCGGCCCGGGCGTCGAGCCAGCCCTTGCTGGCCGCGTCGAGCTGGGCCCGCAGCTCGGGGCTGCCGCCCTCGTCGTCGTCGCCGGGGGCGGCGAGCTGGGCGGTGCCGGGTGCGGCCATGGCCGGCGTGGCGACCGGCGCGGACGACACGCCCAGGGCGAGCGTCGCGGCGACCGCGGCCAGCAGCCGCGCGGTGGTGCGTCGTACGTGCATGCACATGTCCTTCCGTCAGCCGCCGACCGGGTTAGCTGACGGGTTCGGGACGGAAGATCCCTACCGCTGACGCGGCTGCACCCCACGAACATGGTTCCCCGGCTCGCCTCGAGGGCGATTAGGCGACGGCCACCGCCGGCGCCGATGGGCGCCGCCGGGCGGAGGCCGGGACCGAGCCTACCGGTACGGGTGTGACATCCGCCCATTTCGTGACTCACGGTACGCGAGGGAAACCTGTTGAAGCGGGGACAAGAGAATAAAACGGGTGGAAATCTTAAGGAGCCGCTAACTACCAGTGCGACGGCCCGCAACTGCCGGGCGACGCGCCCGGCTCGATCTGCAGGGTGGCGTGCTCGATGTGGAAGTCCTCGTGCAGGGCGCTGCGGGCGGCGGCGAGCACCGTCCCGACCTCGGCGCCCGGGATGGTGGTCAGGTGGGCGGAGGCCACGTCCATGCCGGAGGTGAGCGTCCAGACGTGCAGGTCGTGTACCTCGGCCACGCCGGGGACGGCGGTCAGCCGATCGTGCACCGCGGTCACCTGGAGGTGCTCCGGCGCGGCCTGGACCAGGATGCGCACCGCCGCCCGGCCGAGCCGCCAGGTGCGGGGGAGGATGAACACGCCGATCGCCACGGCCACCGCCGGGTCGGCCCACCACCAGCCGGTGCCGGCGATGAGCAGCGCCGCGCCGATCACGCCGAGCGAGCCGAGCAGGTCCCCGACCACCTCCAGGTACGCCCCGCGCAGGTTGAGGCTCTCCTTGGCGCCCGGGCGGAGCAGGGCGAACGCGGCGAGGTTGGCGAGCAGGCCGAGCAGCGCCACCGCGAGCATCGGGCCGGTGACCACCTCGGGCGGGTTGCCGAACCGGCGTACCGCCTCGATCAGGACGTAGACCGCGACCCCGCTGAGCAGCACGGCGTTGGCCAGCGCGGCGAGCACCTCCAGCCGGTAGAGCCCGAAGGTGCGCTGCGGGTCGCGGTCGGCGAGCCGGGTGGCGGTGATGGCGGCGAGGGCCATCCCGATGCCGAGCACGTCGGTGAACATGTGCCCGGCGTCGGAGAGCAGGGCCAGCGAACCGGTGCCGAAGGCGGTGACCGCCTCGACCACCATGAGCGCGGCGAGCAGCCCGAAGGCCGCCCAGAGTCGCCCCCGGTGCCGCTGCGCGGCGTTGGTGACCGCCCCGCTGTGGTCATGCCCTCCGCCCACGCCCACACCTTCCGTCCCCGCCGCGCACCCGACCCAACCTATGCTCACATCGCTATATATCCAACCCACCCTGACCCCAGACCGGGCATGGGTCTTGGGGTGGGGTGGGGGTGGGTCAGGGGGTGGGGTCGAGGGTGGTCAGGCGTTGGGTGGCGCGGGAGAGGGCCACGTAGAGGGTGCGCACGCCCGAGGGCTCCGCGCGGATCTCGCTGGGGCAGACCAGCACCACGCCGTCGTACTCCATGCCCTTGGCCTGGAGGCTCGTCACCACCTGGAGCCGGCCGCCGCCCGTACCACCGGCCAGCCAGCCGGCCACCTCGTCCCGGCGCGGCACCGGGGTGATCACCCCGACCGTCCCCTCGACCTCGGCGAGCAGCGTCTCCACCGCCTCCACCGTCGCGGCTGGCAGCTCCGCCGCCGGGACGGTCAGCGCGACCGGGTCGACCCCGGTGGAGCGGACCGCCGTCGGCAGCGCCAGGTCGGGGTGCAGCCGCCGGATCTCCGCCGCCGCCACCGCGAAGATCTCCGCGGAGTTGCGGTAGTTGGTGGTGAGCACGAACCGGTGCCGCCGGCGGCGGCCGAGTGCCTGGTCGCGGGACCGGTCCAGCTCCGCCGGGTCGCCCGACCACGCGGTCTGCGCCGGGTCGCCGACCACCGTCCAGGACGCCAGCCGGCCCCGCCGGCCGACCATCCGCCACTGCATCGGCGAGACGTCCTGCGACTCGTCCACCACCACGTGCGCGTAGTCGCGGTAGTCCTCCGGACGTTCCCGGGCCGCCGCCCGGGCGGCACGCTGCCGGTCGCCGAAGGTGCTCAGCTCCCGTACCCCGCCCGCCAGCTGGAACGGGTCGCGCTTCTGCTTCGTCGGCCGCACCGGCTTGCCCAGCATCGCGTCCAGCTCGTCCAGCAGGGCGATGTCGGCCACCGTGAGCCCCTCGCTGTCCAACGTCCGGTACGCCTCGCCGAGCAGGGTGATCTCCGCCCGGGACAGGACGCCCCCGGCGTACCCGCGCAGCCGCTCCGGGCGGGCCAGCCAGCCCAGCACGTGCCGGGGGTGCAGCCGGGGCCACCACGCCTTGAGGAACTCCCGGAACTCCGGCCGGTCGATGATCTCGTCCTCGAAGGCCGGCTGCTCCGGCAGGCGGGCGACGATCAGCCGCCGGGCCTGGGCGTACAGCGCGCCGAGTACCGCGTCGAAGCCGGCCCGACGCACCTCGTTGCGCCGCGCCCCCCGGGAGAGCACCCGGTCCCGGATCCCGTCCAGCTCACGGCGCTCCAGCCGCAGCAGCGTGCCCCGGTAGAGCAGGCGCAGCTCGTCCGGGCCACCCGGTACGGCGTCCCGCACCGCCCGTTCCAGCACCCGGCGAATCCGCAGCGAACCCTTCACCGCCGCCACCTCCGGCGGGTCGGTCCGGGTCGCCGACATGCCGGGGAAGAGTGAGCCGAGCGAGTGCAGGGTGGCGGTCTCCTCGCCCAGCGACGGGAGCACCGAGGCGATGTACTCGACGAAGACCGAGGAGGGGCCGACCACCAGGATGCCGCCGCCGGCGTACCGGCTGCGGTCGGAGTAGAGCAGGTACGCCGCCCGGTGCAGGGCTACCGCCGTCTTGCCGGTGCCCGGGCCGCCGGAGACGATCGTGACCCCGGAACCGGGGGAGCGGATCGCCTCGTCCTGCTCGCGCTGGATGGTGGCGACGATGTCCCGCATCCCGCGCCCGGTCGCCCTCGAGAGGGTGGCCAGCAGCGCCCCGTCACCGACCACCGCCAGGTCCGGCGGCGCCGACTCCGGGTCGAGCAGGTCGTCCTCGATCCGGGTGACCTTTTCGTTGGCCGAGCTGATGGTGCGCCGCCGCACCACGCCCAGCGGCTCCGCCGGGGTGGCCTGGTAGAAGGCGGCGGCGGCCGGCGCGCGCCAGTCGACCACCAGCGTCTCGGCGTCCTCGCCGCGCACCCCGAGCCGCCCGACGTGCAGCACCTGCCGGTCGCGCAGGTCCAACCGGCCGAAGACCAGCCCCTCGTGCTCGGCGTCCAGCATGTGCCGGCGCTGCGCGGCGTGGAAGACCATCGCGTCCCGCTCGACCAGCGCCCCGAAGTTGCCGACCCGGGCGAGCCGGTAGCCGTCCCGCTCCGCGCGGGCCGCCGCGAGACGGAGTTCGGCGAGGCGGGCGTACACCCGGTCGAGGTGCCGCTGCTCGGCGGCCATCTCCTGTTCCAGGGTGGTCTGGTCGGTCAACGTACGGGCTCCTGAGCGGCGGCGGCGGCCGGGCGCGGACGCGCCGGACGGAGAATGAGGGTACGGGCAGCGTACGGGCACCCGTCGAGGCCGCTGGAGCGGGCGCGCGACCACGGTGCCGGCTCAGCCCGCCGGGGTCGCTTCCGGAGCGCCGGTCAGCACCCGGCGCAGCACCCCGGCCAGGGCGGCGTTCACCTCGTCCGGTCGTTCCATCATCAGCATGTGCCCGGCACCCGGGCAGACGGTCAGCTCGGTCACCGGCAGCGCCGCCGCGATCGACTGTGCGCACGGCGGCGGGGTGAGCCGGTCCCGGTCGCCGACCAGCGCCGCCGCCGGCACGTGCGCCAGCGCGGCGAGGGTGTCCAGCCGGTGCTGGTCGCCGATCGAGGCGCGGAACCCGCCGATCGAGCGCAGCGAGGCCCGGGCCACCGCCGAGGTCACCAGGCGGATGTCCGACGGCTCGCAACGGTCGCCGAAGAGCATCCAGCGGATGCTCGGCTGGAGGGCGCGCAGCAGCGCCCGGGGTGGCCGCCACGAACCGCACCGGGCCAGCACCCCGGCGCCGGTGGTCTCGGCGAGCCGGATCAGCCGGGCGATGCGGGGGGAGAGGCCGTAGACGGTGTGCGTGTGCCCCTCGGCGGTGGTGGAGACGAAGACCAGGCCGGCGGTCCGGGCGGCGAAGTGCTCCGGGTGGCGGTGGGCGTACTCCATCACGGTCATCCCGCCCATCGAGTGCCCGACGAGCAGCACCGGGCCGGTCGGGGCCACCTCGTCCAGCACCGCGGCCAGGTCGTCGCCGAGCTGGGCCAGGGTCGCCGTGCGCAGCGTCATGCAGCTGGACCGGCCGTGGCCCCGGGCGTCGTAGGTGACCACCCGGACCGCGTCGCCGAAGCGCTCCCGCAGGTCGGTCAGCTGCCGGTGCCAGGCCCGCCCGTCCAGGGTCCAGCCGTGCAGCATGACCACGGTCACCGCCGCGTCCGCCGGGCCGGTCACCTCGACGTGCAGGCGTACGTCGTCCGGAAGCCGTACCTCCCGCTGCTCCGACATTCGCCACCTCCCCCGGGCCGCCCGGTTCCCACCACCGGAGTAGACCCGGTGGGTGACACACCGGCTACCCGTCATGACACCACGCCAACCGTGGTGGTGAGAAGATTCGCAACCCGCCCCGCGGCGTCGGATCGGTGACGAGGCTGGGGGACATGCGCCCGTCCACGCCACCGCCGGTCCCCGGACCGGGCCGGACCCCGCGGTCCGCCCTGGCCGAGCTGCTCGCCGGCAACCGGCGCTTCGTCAGTGGCCGCCCGGTGCACGGGCACGACGTGACCGCCGCGGCGGCCGTCGCCTCGGGCGACCAGCAGCCGTACGCGGTGGTGCTGGGCTGCATCGACTCGCGGGTTCCGCTGGAGGCGATCTTCGACCAGACCTTCGGGTCGATCTGCGTGATCCGCACCGGCGCGCACGTGCTGGACCGCGCGGTCTGCGGCTCCATCGAGTACGTGGTGCACCAGCTCGGGGTGCCGCTGGTGATGGTGCTCGGGCACGAGCGCTGCGGGGCGGTCGCCTCGGCGGTCGACACCCTGCGTACCGGGCGGCGCCCCGACGGGTCGCTGGGCTACCTGGTGGACCAGATCGCCCCGGCGGTGGCGGAGGTGGGCGCCGACGACCCCCGGGCGCACCCGCTGGCGGTCCGCCGGCACGTGCTGCGGACGGTGGCCGCGCTCGGCGCCGACGAGCTGCTCGCCGGGCCGGTCGCCGAGGGGCGGGTCGACGTGGTCGGCGCCCTGTACGACCTGGCCACCGGCGATGTCGCCCTGCTCGACCACTGACGGCCGCGGGGCGCTGGAAAGGCGGAAACCGCCCGCCGGGGTGACCCGACGGGCGGTTCCAGGTGTCGCTCTGGGGGAGGGCTCAGCCCTCGAAGACGCCGGCCTCGACGAGGCGCTTCTCGGTCTTGTCCCAGCCGTCGCCCGGGTGGGTGGCGGCGAGGTTGTTGATCTCAGCGCGGATCTTGGCGGCGTGGCCGGCGGCGGCCAGCACCCGGATCTCCTCGACGAAGGCGTCCGAGTCGGTCCGCAGGTGCGCGGTCTTGCCGTTGGTCAGGTTCCGCACGTAGGCGTGCTTGCCGCCGTTGAGCGGGATGAGGTACTTGAACTCGCCCAGCACGCTGAGGGCGCCACCCTGGCCAGCCTGGCCGGCCCGGACTGACGCGCGCGCGGTCTTAGAGGTGTTGCTCGCCACGGAGGTACTCCTTGCAAGACGTACGGGAGGACGGGAATCGTCCGGGGGCTGTATGCGGATGACGCCCGGATGAGCCTCAGCCCGCGAAGATGTACGGCGGCACAGAACCGCCCAGAGAACTGTACACGACCACGATGCCTGGCTGGCCACCGTGCCTGTCGGAGAGCACAACCGAGGTCACCGGTCCGGGTATTTCCGGCCGGCGAATTTTCCGATTCCCTGGCGCACCATCCGTCACAGCAGTCATGATGTGTCGCAGGAACCACTCGGGTGGTCGAGGTCGTAGGGGAAGACGCACCTCGGTCTCCGGGAGGTCACCGTGCCAACGCGTGGCGTCGTATACGTCCACTCGACCCCGCTCGCCGTGTGCTCGCACGTCGAGTGGGCGATCGCGCGCGTCCTCGCCGCGCCGGTCAACCTGCAGTGGACGGCACAGCCCGTCGATCCCGGCGCCCGCCGGGCCGAGTGCGGGTGGACCGGTAGCCCGGGGACGGGCGCCGAACTGGCTGCTGCCCTCCGGCAGTGGCCCATGATCCGTTTCGAGGTCACCGAGGAGCCCAGCTCGGGCGCCGACGGGGAGCGCTTCATGTACGTCCCCGGCCGCGGCCTGTTCCGGGCCACCGTCGGCGCGGCCGGGGACATCCAGCTCGGCGAGGACCGGCTGCGCAGCCTGATGGCCGCCGCCCGGGCCCCGGAGGCGCTGGCCCACGCCCTGGACAAGGCGCTCGGCACGGCCTGGGACGCCGAGCTGGAGCCGTACCGTTACGCCGGCGACGGCGCCCCGGTGACGCTGCTCACCCGTGTGGGCTGACCCGGGTCGGTGTACCAGGACACCCCGGTCCGGACGGGCACGCCCCGCACCGCCCGCCGTCCGGTCGGGTTGCCCCGATAAGTCGGCAACGGGTTTGATGGGCCATGTGTCGACCTCTCCGCGACGTGCCGGCGTCGCCCTCGCCACCCTGACCGCGCTGCTCGTCTCCGGGTGCTCGGCGGAGACAGCGCGACCCCGCCCGACGGCCAGCCCGTCGACCGCCGCCGCGAGCCCCACCGGCACACCGACGGCCATCCCCGTCGACCCCGCGGACCCGGCCGCCCGGGCCGCCGCGCTGGTCGGCACCCTCGCCGACGAGGACCTGGTCGGCCAGGTGCTGATGCCCTACGCCTACGGCAGCTCCGCCACCAAGGTGTCGCCCGGTTCCGCCACCGGTAACCAGGCCCTCGCCGGGGTCGACACCCCCGCCGAGATGATCGCGAAGTACCGCCTCGGCGGGTTGATCCTGGTCGGCTTCAGCGCCGACGACCCCACCTCCGGCAACCAGGCCACCACCAACGTCGACAACCCGGCCCAGGTCCGCGAGCTGACCACCGGGCTGCGCGCCGCCGCCGGGAAGCTCCCCGCCGGCCCGGCGCCCTTCCTGGTCGGCACCGACCAGGAGTACGGGGTGGTCACCCGGATCACCGACGGCGTCACCGCGCTGCCCAGCGCGCTCGCCGCCGGGGCCGCCGACAAGCCGGCGCTGACCGAGGCCGCCTGGCGGGCGGCCGGCGCCGAGCTGGCCGCGATGGGGATCAACATGGACTTCGCGCCGGTCGCCGACGTGCTCGCCACCCGCAGCAAGGTGATCGGCTCCCGCTCGTTCGGCGCCGACCCGCGACGGGTCTCCCCGCAGGTCGCCGGCGCGGTGAAGGGGCTGCAGAGCAGCGGTGTCGCGGCCAGCGTCAAGCACTTCCCCGGCCACGGGCTCAGCGCCGCCGACTCCCACCAGGAGGTGCCGGTGGTCGGCCAGTCCCGGGCCGAACTCGACGCCACCGCCTTCCCGCCGTTCCGCGCCGGGATCGACGCCGGGGCGATGGCGGTGATGTCCGCCCACCTCGACGTCCGGTCGGTCGACCCGGGCACCCCGGCTACCTTCTCGCACAAGCTCCTCACCGACGTGCTCCGTGGCCAGCTCGGCTTCACCGGCGTGGTGGTCACCGACGGGATGAACATGCCGCCGGCCAAGCGCTGGGCGCCCGGCGAGGCGGCCGTCCGGGCCCTGCTCGCCGGCAACGACCTGATCCTGATGACCCCGAACGTCGGCCAGGCGTACGACGGGCTGCTCGCCGGCCTGCGCGACGGCTCGCTGCCCCGGGCCCGGCTGGTCGAGGCGGCCACCCGGGTGCTGACCATGAAGTTCCGGCTCGCCGACCGGCCCGCCCCGGCCATGTCCACCCTGAACAGCCCCGCCCACCGGGCGGCGGCCGCCGACCTCGCCGCGGCCGCGGTGACCCAGCTGCGCGGCGCCTGCGCCGCACCGGTACGCGGCCCGGTGACCGTCACCTCGTCGGCCGGCCGGGACCGGACCCGGGCCGCGCTGACCGAGGCCCTGACCGCCGCCGGCGTGCCGGTGGTCCCGAGCGGCGGCACCAGCGTCCACCTGGTCGGGTACGGCGACGACAGCGGCGACCTGAAGGCCGGCGCGGCGGTGACCGTCGCCATGGACACCCCGTACGTGCTGGAGAAGGCGACCTCGCCGACCCTGCTGGCCACCTACACCTCCACCCGTACCGCGATGGACGCGCTCGCCCGGGTGCTCGCCGGTAAGGCCCGCCCCACGGGCCGCTCGCCGGTGCCGGTGCCCGGCCTGCCCGCCACCAGCTGCGCCGGCTGACCGGGGCCGTTCCGAACCGGGGAGCGCGGCCCGGCCCGGCTGATAGCGTGCGACCGTCCGCCAGCCGACGACGGGAGAGACGAGCGCCGTGACGGGACCCACGCCGGCCGGCGGCCCACGGTGACCGCGCTCGCCACCGGGGACGCCACCCCGTCGACCGCCGTCCCGCGCCGCCCGGCCGCGCTCCGGCTCGCTCCGGCGCTCGCCGGGTACGCGGTGATCGCGGTCGTGCTGCTCGCGGCCGGTACCTCCCCGGTCGACCTGCTCCGCTACACGGCGTACGCCGGGCTGGCCGTGGTGCTGCCCGGCACGCTGGTCTGGCGGGCGCTGCGCCGGCACCCGCACACCCTGGTCGAGGACCTGGCGATGGGCGCCGCCGTCGGGCTGGTGCTGGAGCTGGCCGGCTGGGCGGTGTTCACCGCCGTCGGGGCGCCGGACCGGCTGCGGCTCTGGCCGCTGGCCGTGCTGGTGCCGTTCGCCGCGGTGCCCCGGCTGCGTCGGCACTGGCGCCCCCGCGACCTGGTCCCGGTGCCCGCCGGCTGGGCCTGGTCGCTCGCCGCGGTGGTGGCCGGCTTCACCCTCTACCTGTACCACTCGTTCCTGCGGGTCAACCCGGTGCTGCCCACCGACGAGGGGCAGGCCCAGTACCTCGACCTGGCGTTCCAGCTCTCGCTGGCCGGCGCGGCCACCCACCAGGCGCCGCTGGACGTGCCGCAGGTCGCCGGTGAGCCGCTGCACTACCACTGGTTCGGCTTCGCCCACCTGGCCGCGGCCAGCCTGGTCAGCGGCGTGGACCTGCCCACGGTCTTCTTCCGGCTCGGGGTGCCGGCGCTCTGCGCGCTCGCCGCGGTGCTGGTCGCCGTGGTGGGCTGGCGGGTCACCGGCCGGCCGTACGCCGGGGTGGTCGCCGCCGCGCTGATGTTCACCGTGGGCGAATTCGGCTACGAGAACGGCGTCCGGCAGCTCTTCGGCACCCAGGCCACCTTCATCGTCTGGGGCAGCCCCTCGATGACGTACAGCTGGGTGCTGCTCTTGCCGCTGATCGCCGTGCTCGCGGAGATCGTGGGGCGGGCCCGGGGCACGACGGTGCCGCCGGTCGGCCGGGGCGCCTGGGTGCTCGCGGCGGTCCTGCTCGCCGCCGCCACCGGGGCCAAGGCCAGCTCGGTGCCGGTGGTGCTGGCCGCGTTGGCCCTCACCGCCGCGGTCACCCTGCTGGCCCGGCGGCGGTTGCCCCGGGCGGTGCTCGTCGCCGCGGGGCTGGCCGTGACGACGCAGGTCTTCGCCACCGCCGTGCTGTTCGCGTTCGAGAGTCACGGGGTGACCGTGGACCCGCTGTCCGGGCTGCGCCCGTACGTGGGCGAGGGGCACTCGGCCGGGGTGGGCGCGCTGCTCTGGACCGGGGTGGCCGTCGCCTTCCTGCTCAACCTTGAGCTCCGGCTCGCCGGCGTGCTGGCGCTGCTCCGGCTGCGCCGATGGCGGCTGGAGCCGGTGCAGGTGTTCCTGCTCGGCGGGGCGGTCGCCGGCCCGGCGATCTACCTGCTGGTCGGGCACCCCGGCAGCAGCAACCAGTACTTCACCCGGTCCGGGTTCGCCTTCGGGGTGCTGCTGTCCGCGTGGGGGTACGTCGAGCTGCTCGACCGGGCGGCGCTGACCCGCCGCGCCGGGGCGCTGCTCGGCGCGGGCGCCGCCGCCTTCGCGCTGCTGCTGACCGGGTACCAGTTGCGCTTTCCGACCACCGTGCCGCCCGGCCGGCCGTACGCCCCGGTGTTGCCGCTGCTCTGCTGGGCCGCGGCGCTGCTGGTGCTGGTCCTGCTGGTGGCGCTGCTCTGGCCCGGACTGGTCGGCCGCCGGCCGGGGCTGTCCGGCCGGGGCGGCGCGGTGCTGCTCACCGCGGTGCTGGTCGCCGGCGCCCCCGGGTTGGTGCTGGACGCGGCGGCGGCCCGGCAGTACCCGAACGGCGGGGCGTACCCGGTGGAGCGGATGCCGGCCTCCCGGGTGCAGGCCGCCCGCTGGGTGTACGCGCACAGCGCCCCGGACGACGTGGTCGCCACCAACGTGCACTGCCGCGCGGTCGTCAGCGGCTGGTGCGACGCCCGCTCGTTCTGGCTCAGCGGGTACAGCCAGCGGTCGGTGCTGGTGGAGGGGTGGGCGTTCGCGCCCCGGATGGTCGGCCTGCCCGGCGGCCCGTACGCCCCGTTCTGGGACCCGGCGCGGCTGCGCGCCAACGACACCGCGTTCACCGCCCCGACCGCCGACGGCCTGGCCGAGCTGCGCGACCGGTACGGGGTGCGCTGGCTGGTCGTCGACCGGCAGGAGGCGCCGGAGGCACCGGAGCTGGCCGCGCTGGCCGACCTGCGCTACGCCAACTCCCGGATGGCCGTCTACCGGCTCCGCTGACCGGGCCGGCGCCGGGTCACTCCGCCGGGCGGTGGGCCCGCAGCATCAGCGTGACGCCGGGCAGCGACCGCACCGGCAGGTACCGCTCGGCGGTGACGATCGTCCGCAGCCCCAGGTTGACCACCGGGTTGAGGTCGTCCAGGTCGCTGCCGGAGGAGTGGCGGCGCCGCCAGGCGGCCACCGGGCGGAGCAGCACGTTCCAGCTCCACAGCTCGTCCACCACCAGGCCGGCCTTCTCGATCACCGCGCGCAGCGACTCCCGGTCGTAGCGGCGGACGTGCCCCACCGCGACGTCGTGCGCCGACCAGAGCGCCATGTCGGCGGGGACGGCGATCAGCGCCGTGCCGCCAGGGCGCAGGGTGCGACGGATCTCCGCGGCGGCGAGGTGGTCCTCGTCGAAGTGCTCGAGGATGTCGAAGGCGACCACCAGGCCCAGCCGAGCCGACCGGACGGGCAGCCGCCGCGCGTCGGCCCGGATCACGTCCAGCCCGCGCTCGCGGGCCACCCCCGCGCCCTCCACGCTGTATTCCAGCGCGAGCGGTCGCCAGCCGTGCGCACGCAGCACCCGGGTGTTGCCGCCGCCGGCCGCGCCGATGTCCAGCGCCTCCGAGGGACGGACCCCGCCGGCGGCCAGCCGGTCCAGCGACCGTACGAGCAGCGCGCGCCGCTCGCGGTACCACCAGTGGGTGTCCTCGAGCGCGGCGAGTTTGCGGATCTCGGTCGCTTCCACGGCGTGCTCCTCGGGCGGGCTGTCAACGGCCCTCACCCTAGCGGTTCGGCGGGCGTACGGCCGCCCGGAGGAACCCGGACGCGGCACCGGCGGCGCAACCGGCGCCGGGACACGGTCAGGGCCCGCGCTCACCGAGCGCGGGCCCTGACCGCATCGACCTGCCTACAGCGGGATGTTGCCGTGTGCGCCCCGGGCGGCCGGGGCCGCGGCGAGCGCCTCGGCGATCCGGCGCCGGGTCTCCTCCGGCTTGATCACGTCATCCACCACGCCGATCTCCAGCGCCCGGTTCACCCCGCCGGCGACCCGGGTCTGCTCCTCGATCAGCTGTGCCCGCAGCGTCTCCCGCTGCTCCGCCGGCGCGGCGGCGAGCTTCTTGCGGTGCAGGATGTTGACCGCGGCGCTGGCACCCATCACCGCGACCTCCGCGTTCGGCCAGGCGAACACCGCGGTGGCGCCGAGCGAGCGGGAGTTCATCGCGATGTACGCGCCGCCGTACGCCTTGCGGGTCACCAGGGTCACCCGCGGCACCACCGCCTCGGCGAACGCGTGCAGCAGCTTCGCTCCGCGCCGGACCACGCCGTCCCACTCCTGGCCCAGGCCGGGCAGGTAGCCGGGGACGTCGACCAGCACGATCAGCGGCACCCCGAGCGAGTCGCACATCCGCACGAACCGGGCCGCCTTCTCGGCGCTGGACGCGTCGAGGCAGCCACCCAGCCGCAGCGGGTTGTTGGCGATCACGCCGACCGTCCGGCCGGCGAACCGGCCGAGCGTGGTGACCACGTTCGGCGCCCACTTCGCGTGCAGCTCCACGCCCGGCGCGTCGAGCAGCGCCTTGACCACCGGCTTCACGTCGTAGGCCCGGTTGGTCTCGACGGGCATCTTGGCGGTCAGGTCGTGGCCGTCGGCCACACCGGTCGGCACGTCGTCCGGACAGAGCCGGCCCTGGCGGCCCAGCAGCGCGGCGAGCTTGCGCGACTCGGTCATCGCCGCCTCGTCGTCCGCGCAGGTCACGTGCACCACGCCGGAGCGCCGGCCGTGCGGCTCGGGCCCGCCGAGGCGCTCCATGTCGACCTGTTCGCCGGTGACGCTGCGGACCACCTCGGGCCCGGTCACGAAGATCCGCCCGGCGCCGCTCATCACCACGATGTCGGTCAGCGCCGGCCCGTACGCCGCGCCACCGGCCGCCGGGCCGAGGACCACGGAGATCTGCGGCACCCGGCCGGAGGCCCGGACCATGGCGGCGAAGACCTGCCCGACGGCGTCGAGCGCGACCACGCCCTCGGCCAGCCGAGCCCCGCCGGAGTGCCAGAGGCCGAGCACCGGCACCCGCTCCCGAACCGCGGTGTCGATCGCGTCGACGACGTGCCGGCACCCGTCGGTGCCCATCGCGCCGCCCATCCTCGTGGCGTCGGTGGCGTACGCGATCGCCGGCGTGCCGTCGATCTCGCCCCGCGCCCAGAGCACACCGGAGGTGTCCCGCGGCGCCAGCAGGCGCAGGGAGCCCGCGTCGAACAGGGCCCGGAGCCGGACCTCGGGATCCCGGTAGTCGACTGTGGAGCTGTCCGCGCTGACGGCGGTCGCTGTCACTTGAGCCTCCAAGGCTGTGGTGTCAGGCACGCGTGAAGACGAGAGCCACGTTGTGACCGCCGAAGCCGAACGCGTTGTTCAACGCGGCGGGGATCTCCATGTGGCGCGCCTTGTGGGCGGCCACCTCCAGGCTCAGACCGTCGTCCGGGTCATCCAGGTTGATCGTCGGAGGGACGACACCGTCGCGGATGGCCAGGATGGTGGCGATCGACTCCAGCGCCCCGGCGGCGCCGAGCAGGTGACCGGTCATCGACTTGGTCGCCGACAGCACCGGGTGGTCACCGAGCGCCTTGTGCAGCGCGCCGATCTCCAGCATGTCGCCGACCGGGGTGGAGGTGGCGTGCGCGTTGACGTGGGTGATGTCGGTCTTCGCCACGTCCGCGTCGGCGATGGCCTTCGCGATCGCCCGGATGGCGCCCTCACCCTCGGCGTGCGGCTGCACGATGTCGTACGCGTCGGAGGTGATCCCCGCGCCGGCGAGGCGCGCGTACACCCGGGCGCCGCGGGCGGCGGCGTGCTCGGCGCTCTCCAGCACGATCACCCCGGCGCCCTCACCGAGCACGAAGCCGTCCCGGCCCTTGTCCCACGGACGGGAGGCCCGCTCCGGCTCGTCGTTGCGGGTCGACATGGCCCGCATCGAGGCGAAGCCGGCGATCGGCAGCGGGTGGATGACCGCCTCGGTGCCGCCGGCCACCACCACGTCGGCCCGGCCGGCGCGGATCATGTCCAGGCCCAGCGCGATGGCCTCCGCGCCGGTGGCGCAGGCGCTGGCCACCGAGTGCACGCCGGCCTTGGCGCCCAGCTCCAGCCCGACCCAGGCGGCCGGGCCGTTCGGCATCAGCATCGGGATGGTGTGCGGGGACACCCGGCGCGGACCGGACGCCTCCAGGATGTCGTCCTGGGCGAGCAGGGTCAGCGCGCCGCCGATGCCGGAGCCGACGCTGACGCCCAACCGCTCCGGGTCGAGCCCGGAGTCGGCCAGGCCGGCGTCCGCCCAGGCCTGCTGCGCCGCGATGATCGCGATCGCCTCGGAGCGGTCCAACCGGCGCAGCTTCACGCGGTCGATCAGCCCGGCCGGATCCACCGCGAGCGGGGCGGCGATCCGGACCGGCAGTTGCTCGGCCCACTCCTGGGTGAGGGCAGTCACCCCGGAGCGGCCGGCGAGCATGGCGTCCCAGGTCGACGCGACGTCCCCGCCCAGCGGGGTGGTCGCGCCGAGCCCGGTGACGACGACGTCGGGGCGACTCATATCAGGACTGCGCCTCGATGAAGCTGACGGCGTCCCCGACGGTCTTCAGGTTCTGCACCTCGTTGTCCGGGATCTTGACGCCGAACTTCTCCTCGGCGGCGACCACGACCTCCACCATGGAGAGCGAGTCGACGTCCAGGTCGTCGGTGAAGGACTTCCCCTCGGCCACGTCGTCCGGGTTCACCCCGGCAACCTCTTCGAGGATCTCGGCGAGGCCGGCGGTGATCTCGTCACGGGTCATTGCGGTTGGTTCCTCTCATAGGGGGTTTTCCCGCCGGTCGGCGGGACGGCGCGGGACGCGCCGGGTTCACGGGCAGCGGACGACCTGACCGGCGTAGGTCAGGCCGCCGCCGAAGCCGAAGAGCAGGACCGGGGCGCCCGAGGGCACCTCCCGCCGCTCCACCAGCTTGGACAGGGCGAGCGGGACGCTCGCCGCGGAAGTGTTGCCGGACTCGACGATGTCCTTGGCGACGATCGCGTTCGGGATGTTGAGCCGCTTGACGATGCCGTCGATGATCCGGGCGTTGGCCTGGTGCGGCACGAACGCGGCCAGCTCGGACGGGGCGACCCCGGCCCGCTCGCAGGCCTGCAGGGCCAGCGGCGCCAGCGCGGTGGTGGCCCAGCGGAAGACCGACTGCCCCTCCTGCTGGATGTACGGCCGCCAGCCCTCGATCCGGACCGCGTCGCTCTTCTCCGGCACCGAACCCCAGACCACCGGACCCACCCCGGCCGGCTCGCCGTCGGCGGTCGCGGTGACCACCGCCGCCCCGGCGCCGTCGCCGAAGATGATGCAGGTGGAGCGGTCGGTCCAGTCGGTGAAGTCGGAGAGCTTCTCCGCGCCGATGACGATCGCGTTGCGCGACGCGCCGGCCCGGATGGCGTGGTCCACGGTGCCCAGCGCGTAGGCGAAGCCCGAGCAGGCGGTGTTGAGGTCGTACGCGCCCGGCGCGGTGATGCCGAGCTTCGCGGCGACCCGGCAGGCCACGTTGGGGCTGCGGTCGACCGAGGTGCAGGTGGCCACCACGACCAGGTCGATGTCGGCGGCGGTGAGGCCGGAGTTCGCCAGGGCCTTGTCGGCGGCGGCCGCCGCCATGTCGGCCACCGTCTCGTCGCCGGCGATCCGCCGGGTGACGATGCCGACCCGGTCCCTGATCCACTCGTCGTTGGTGTCGACCAACTGGGCGATGTCGTCGTTGGTCACCACCCGGGACGGCTGGTAGTGCCCCATGGACACGATCCGGGAACCGGCCATCAGTGCTGTCCTCCGATGCGGGCGAGCGGTTGGCCCGGCGCGACCGGGTCGTCGTGGTGGGCGAGCCACTCGGTGAGCAGCCCGCTGTCGTGCGCGGTCACCTCGACCGGCCCCTGGCGGGTGGCGACGTGCCCGATCACCTGGCCGGCGCGCAGGTCGGCGCCCTCGGTGAGCTCCTCGGCCGGAGCGAAGGTGCCGGCGGCGGGGGAGACCACCACCCGGAACTGGATCACCGGCTCGTGGCCTTGCAGGCCGCTGTGCCGGGCGATCAGGTCCCGCGCGGCGGGCAGGTCGTCGGGGGTGTTCAGGGTGACGATCTCCGGCGCGCCGGCGCCCTTGAGCTCCCGCTTGACCAGACCGGCCAGGGTGCCGGCCGGCGGCAGCTCGATCACGCCGGTGACCCCGAGGTCGGCCAGGGTACGCATGCACAGGTCCCAGCGCACCGGCGCGGTGACCTGGCGGACCAGCCGCTGGAGGATCTCCCGGCCGTGGTTGACCGCCGACCCGTCCAGGTTGGAGACGAGGATCCGGGCCGGGTCGGTGGGGGTGATCCCGGCGGCCACGCCGGCCAGAGCGGCCTCGGCGGGCGCCATGTACGGGGTGTGGAACGCCCCGGCCACCTGGAGCCGGATGATCCGGGTCTTCGCCGGCGGCTCGGCGGCGAGCTTGTCCAGCGCGTCCAGCGCGCCGGCGGCGACGATCTGGCCGGCGCCGTTGCGGTTGGCCGGGTGCAGCCCGTGGGCGGCCAGCGCGGCGAGCACCTCCTCCGGGTCGCCGCCCAGCACGGCGGCCATCCCGGTGGGCTCCAGCGCGCAGGCGGCGGCCATCTCCCGGCCGCGTACCCCGGCGAGGGTGATCGCTGCCTCGGCGGGGAGCACCCCGGCGAGCGCGGCGGCGCCCAACTCGCCGACGCTGTGCCCGGCGGTGAGACCGACGTCGTACATCGGGAGGTGCTCGGCGGCGAGCAGGGCGGCGGCGACCAGCAGCGGCTGGGTGCGCGCGGTGTCTTTGATCTCGTCGGCGTCGGCCTTCGTGCCGAGGTGCACCAGGTCGACCCCGGCGAGCGCCGACCACCAGCGCAGTCGTGCCTCGGTGCCGGGAAGGTCGAGCCAGGGAGTCAGGAAGCCGGGTTTCTGGGAACCCTGGCCGGGCGAGAGTACGGCGAGCACGTCTATGACTCTCCCGGATACCAATGGGTAGCGCTGTGCCGCCCCCGACCAAACCGCACTAGAACCTTTGGAGGGATCCTACAAAGATCGGCGAGGATCATCACTTGTCTGTGATGTTTTCCTGACGGCTGGGCCCAATGTCTGGGTCGGGACCGCTGCGACGGCCGGGACGACCGGGTCCAGCCGACCCACCGTCAGCGCCACCTGGAGGGCGAACGCGTCCCGCGGCGACAGCGGCGAGAAGCCGGTCACCTCGGAGATCCGGCGCAGCCGGTAGCGGACCGTGTTCGGGTGGACGAAGAGCGCCCGGGCGGCGCTCTCCAGCGTCCCGCCGGCGGCGAAGAAGGCGTCCAGGGTCTCCAGCAGCTCCCCGCCGGCCCGGGCCAGCGTGGCGTACACGTCGTGGCGCAGCCGCCGGCGGGCCTCGCCGTCCCCGGCGAGGGCCCGCTCGGGCAGCAGGTCCGCCGCCGGCACCGGGCGCGGCGCGGTGGGCCAGGCCGGCGCGGCGCGGTAGCCGGCCAGCGCGGCCCGTGCCGACTCGGTCGCCTCGTCCAGGCTGGGCACGGCCGGCCCGACCACCACCGGTCCCTCGCCGAACGCGGTGAGCAGCTTCTCGGTGGCGGCCAGCGGGTCCGCCGCGCCGCCGAGCACGATGACCAGCCGGTCGCCGTGCACGCCGCCGATCACCTCCACGCCGATCCGGCGGGCCTGCCGGTAGACGGTGTGCAGCACGGCGGCCACCTCGCCGCCCGGGGAGCGGCCCACCGCCACCGCCACCGGCGGCGCGTCCGCCCAGCCCAGAGCGGCGGCCCGGCTGGCCAGCACGTCCGGGGAGTCGCCGCGCAGCAGCGCGTCGACCAGCAACGCCTGGAGCCGGGCGTCCCACGAGCCGCGCGACTCGGCGGCCCGGGCGTAGACCCGGGCGGCGGCGAAGGCGATCTCGCGGGAGAAGCGCAGCACCGCCTCGCGGAGCTGCTGCTCCTCGCCCGGCGCGGCCAGGTGCGACACCTGCTCCTCGACCACGTCGATGGTCACCTTGATCAGGGCCACGGTCTGCTGGAGGCTGATCGAGCGGGCGAGGGCCTGCGGGGCGGTGGCGAAGACCTCGTCGGAGACCTCCTGGGTGCTGTCGGCGGTGCCCCCGCCCTCCCGGAGCCACTGCACCAGCGACCGGGCACCCGCCTGCGCCACCAGCATGACCCAGGAGCGCTGGTCGGCCGGCAGCTCCCGGAACCAGGGCAGCGTCTCGTCCATCCGGGCCACGCTGGACGTGGCCAACGCCCCCGCCGCCCGCTCGATCCGGCGCAGGGTGGCCGACAGCTCGGTACCGCCCGGCTCGCTCACCGGTTCAGCCTGACACGTTTTGCGCAGGTCAGCCACGCCGGCCTGCCGACCCCGCCCCGCGCCGCGATGACGATCTCCCCGGTCGGACGGCGGCGGCGACCCGGGGGTGCGGCTGTATGCGCCGTCGGTGCCGGCCAGTACCGTGGCACTGCCGCCGGGGCGTCCTCCCGGCGCGCGAGGCGAGCGTGAGGAGAGACCGGGATGGCGCACGGGGAGGCCGATCACGGCTGCGCCCAGGGCGAGCCCTGCCGGCCGGGCCACCACGACCAGTCGGGGGCCGTCCGGCCGCACCGTCGGCTGGTCGCGCTGCCCGTGCCGATCGACCAGGTCTGCTGGGCGCCCGAGTGGGCCGACGAGGAGGTGTCGCTGCCCCGGCAGCGTGACGCCGAGACCGCCGTGCCGGGCGGCGTCGAGCCGGGCCCGCCTCCGCACGCCGCCGAGTCCGACCACTCCGCCCCTCGTAGCTGCCGCAGCGACCTGGCCGGCTGGGCCGGGGCGCACCGGCACGGCCCGGTCCGCCCCAGCCGCCGGCCGCAGCGCCGGGAGCGGCCGCCGCACCGCTGGTGCTGACGACCGGGGAGGGGGTCAGCGGGTACGGCGGCGGATCAGCAGCGCGATCCCGGCCAGCCCGCTGGTGATCACCAGCATCACGCCGGCGTTGAGCAGCAGCAGCCGCTGGAGTTCGCCGAAGGCGGCGCCGATGTCCTTGCCCGGGTTGAGGGAGTCCTCCGGGATGACCCGCTCGCCGCCGCCGATTCCGCCGCTGAGCGTGTCGAACTGCCGCTCCAGCGGCACCCCGGCGGTACGCAGCGTCTCGGACATGGTGAGCCGGCCCAGGAACCACCCGGCGTTGGTCTTGCGCCGGTCGGGCTGCTTCGCCGGCCGGTAGACCCGCGGCCCGCCCTTGGCCAGCGGGTAGAGGTCGAAGGTCTGCTTCGGCACGTTGCCGGAGAGCACCACCACCGTGTACTTGGGACCGAGGTTCGCCGGCGCCGGCCCGGTGCGGGATCCGGTGCGGCCGAACCAGTTGACCTGGTCGAGCACCGCCAGCACGTACGCGGGCTGGGTGTCGGCCCGCAGCCGCAGCGGCTCGGTCAGCCCGTCGCCGGTGATGTCCACGCCGGCCGGTGGCGCCGGCTTCGGCGTGACCCGGTGCGCCTGTGCCGCCGTCGCTGTCCCGACGGTCAGCGCCAGCACAACCGCCGCAACCGTGACGAGCAGTCGCCTCACCCTTATGACCATCGCCGCCTCCTCGCCCCGTTCGATGGATGGCTGTGCTGCGGGCCACGCGTCGGGTGGTCGACGTCGGTGACCGTGCCGGCAGGCCGGGCCATCACCTCAGAGACTCCGCGGAACGTCGTTCGGTTGCAGCTGTGGGAACTCTCTTTGGAACTATCTGGGATCCCGGGCCGACTAATGGGCAGCCGCGTGATCAGCGCGCGGATCGTACCTTCGCGGAGGGTCCCATGGGGGGCAGGGTCGCACGTGCGGCGTACACGTTTCCAGCGCTTATCGGCGTGGCGCTGGGTGTTTCGTTGCTGCCGGCCGCACCGGCATTCGCGCACAACTCGCTGACCGGCAGCAACCCGGCCGACGGGGCCCGGGTGGCGGCGGCGCCGGAGCGGATCGAGTTGCGCTTCCTGGCCCGGCCGCAGCCGGAAACGACGAAGATCACAGTGGTCGGACCGGACAACGTGCCGGCCGCCGGGGGCGCGCCGAGCTTCTCCGGCAGCCGGGTCAGCGTGCCGTTCAGGGCCGGGAAGGCCGGCCTGTACATCGTCGGCTACGAGCTGGCGTCGAGCGACGGCCACCCGGTGCGGGGGGAGGTGCGGTTCACCCTGACCGCCGGCACGGCTGCCCAGCCGCCCACCGGAACGCCGTCCACCCCCACCGCGCCGTCGGCGTCACCCTCCGCCGCCCCGACCACGGTCGGATCCACCCCGCCGGCCCAGGCCGTGCCGGCCGCCGACGACGCGGCTGGCGGGGGCGGTCGCGGCTGGCTCTGGGCCGTCGGCGCGCTGGTGGCGCTCGCCGCGCTCGCCACCCTGTTCCTGCGCCGCCGCTCCCCCCGCCCCTGACCCCCGAGCTCTGATCGAAGGCAGCAGCTTCCCGAAAGAGTGGCCTCCCCGCGCGGGGAGGCCACTCTTTCCGGGTGTGTGGCGGGCGGAGGGCCCGGCGGTACGTCAGATCAGGCGGAGCCGGGCGGCGCGGAGGCGGGCCAGGGTGCGCTCGCGGCCGAGTACCTCCAGCGACTCGAACAGCGGCAGCCCGACGGTGCGGCCGGTGACCGCGACCCGGACCGGGGCCTGCGCCTTGCCCAGCTTCAGGCCGCGCTCGGCGCCCACCGCCTCCAGCGTCGACTTGAGCGTCTCCGCGTTCCAGGAGCCCAGCCCCTCGTACCCGGCGATCGCCGCGTCGAGCAGCTCGGCGGCGCCCTCCTTCATCGCCTTGGCCCAGGCGGCCTCGTCGATCAGCGGGTCGGCCAGGAAGAGGAAGTCGACGTTCGGCACGATCTCGCTGAGCACCGCGATCCGGGTCTGCGCCAGCGGGGCGACCGCCGCGAACGCCGCGGGGTCGAACTCCTCCGGCTGCCACGGCGGCGGCGGGATGGTGTCGGTGCCGGTGAGCCAGGGCTGGCAGGCGGCGACGAACTCGTCGACCGGCAGCGCCCGGATGTACTCGCCGTTGAAGGCGCGCAGCTTCTTCTCGTCGAAGAACGCGGGGGAGGGGTTGACCTCCTCCAGCCGGAACTCCTCCTCGATGACCGACCAGGGCACGATCTCCCGGTCGCCGGACGGCGCCCAGCCGAGCAGCATCAGGTAGTTGCGCATCGCGTCGGCGAGGTAGCCCTCGTCCCGGTACGCCTCCAGGGCCACCTTGTCGCGCCGCTTGGACAGCTTCTGCCGCTTCTCGTTGACCACCACCGGCACGTGCGCCCAGACCGGCGGCTTGACCCCCAGCGCGTCCCAGAGGAGCTGCTGCTTCGGGGTGTTCGGGAGGTGCTCCTCAGCCCGGATCACGTGGGTGATCCCCATGGTCATGTCGTCGACCACGTTGGCCAGCAGGAAGACCGGCGAGCCGTCACCGCGGGCGATGACGAAGTCCTCGATCAGCTTGTTCTCGAAGGTCGGCTCGCCGCGGATCAGGTCGACCACCACGGTCTCACCCTCGTCGGGGGTACGGAAGCGCAGCGCGCGCCCCTCGCCCGGCTCCAGGCCCCGGTCTCGGCAGAAGCCGTCGTAGCCCTGGTACTGCGAGCCGGTGCGGGCCTGGACGGCCTCCCGGGTGCAGTCGCAGTAGTACGCCCGGCCGGCCTCGTGGAGCCGCTGGGCGGCGGCGCGGTGCTCGCCGGCGTTCGCCGACTGGAAGTACGGGCCCTCGTAGCTGCCCCGGGCGATGCCGATCCAGTCCAGCGCCGAGAGGATCCCCTCGGTCCATTCGGGCTTGTTGCGCGCGGCGTCGGTGTCCTCGATGCGCAGCACGAACACCCCGCCCTGCTGCTTGGCGTAGATCCAGTTCTGCAGCGCCGAGCGGGCGCCGCCGACGTGGAACATACCGGTCGGGGAGGGGGCGAATCGCACACGTACCGTCACGTCCCCAAGCCTACGGCGGTCGGCCAGCCGTTTACCCCAGGGGTCAGCGGACCGAGCGGATCTTGAGGACCAGGGCGCTGCCGAGCAGGGTGACCGCGGCGGTGACGGCGTACAGGGTGGGATAGCCCCCCAGGTGCACCACGATCGGGGCGGAGATCGCCGGGCCGAGCACCTGCGGCGCCGAGTTGGCGATGTTGATCACCCCGAGGTCCTTGGCCCGGTCGGTGGCGCGGGGCAGCACCTCGGTGATCAGCGCCGCGTCCACCGACAGGTAGACCCCGTAGCCGGCGCCGAGCAGCAACGCCGCGACGATCGCCATGGACCAGACCGGCGCGGCGGCCAGCAGGAGCGCCGCCACCGCCATCACCACGCCGGAGGTGATCACGAAGGCCTTGCGCCGGCCGGAGCGGTCGGAGAGCCGGCCGGCGACCACGGCGGTGAGGATCATGCCGAGGGTGTAGAGCAGGATCAGCACCAGCAGCGCGCCCTCGGGATCCGGGTGGCGCACCCCGTCGGTGAGGAAGTACAGCAGGTAGAGGGTGCCCAGGGCGTTGCCGATCTGGACCAGGAACCGGGTGATCCAGGCCCAGGCGAAGTCCGGGTGCCGGCGCGGGTCGATCCACATCGAGGCGGCCAGCTCCCGCAGCCGCAGCGCCGGCCGGTGCGCCCGGGGCAGCGGGTCGTCGGCGGTGAGCAGCGCGAACGGCAGCGACAGCAGCAGCACCGCCAGCGCGATCACCGCGTAGCCGGCGAGGGTGCCGCGGACCAGGGTGGTGACCAGCACCGCGCCGACGACCAGCCCGAGGGCCTGCGGGATGCCCACCCAGCCGGAGACCCCGCCGCGCTGCACGACCGGCACCCGGTCCGGGATGGCGGCGGTCAGGCTGGCCAGCATCGCGTTGAAGCAGACCTGGGCGGCCACCCAGCCCAGCGCGACCCCGGCGATGGTCTGCTGCCGGGCCAGCAGCACCAGGGCGAGCGCGCCGAGCACCGCGCCGCCGGCGGTCCAGACGTGCCGCCGGCCGAACTCCCGCCCGGCCAGTCGCAGGCAGGTACGGTCCGACAGCGCCCCGGCGAGCGGGTTGACCAGCACCGCGGCCAGCGCGCCCAGCCCGGTGACGACGGCCAGCATCGCCTCCTTGTCGGCCGGCGCGATCCGTTCCACCTGCTGCGGCAGGAGCACCTGGATCGGGGTGAAGAAGGCCATCCAGACGCCCAGGTTCGCCGCGAAGATCAGCGCGATCCAGCCGCGGCGCACCGGCACGACCGGTTCGGCCAGCGCCGCCGGCAGCGAGGCCGGCGTCGGGTTGACGGTGGTCATCGCCGGACGACCTGGTCCCGGTACCAGGCGTACGAGGACTTCGGGGTGCGGACCTGGGTGTCGAAGTCGACGTGCACCAGGCCGAAGCGCTTGGTGAAGCCCTCCGCCCACTCCCAGTTGTCCAGCAGCGACCAGACGAAGTACCCGGTCACGTCGACGCCCGCGTCGATCGCTGCCCGCACCGCGCGCAGGTGGCCGTCGAGGTACGCGATCCGCTCCGGGTCGTGCACCCGGCCCTCGGCGTCCGGGGTGTCGTCGTACGCGCAGCCGCCCTCGGTGATCTGGATCGGGGGAAGCGTGTCGCCGTACCGGTCGCGCAGGCCGACCAGCAGGTCGCGCAGCCCGTCGGGGGCCACCGGCCAGTCGAACGCGGTGCGCGGGTACCCGTCCAGCGGGACCAGGTCGAACGGCAGCGGCGCGTCCTCCTCGGGGGCCCGGATGCCGGTCGGGCTGTAGTAGTTCACCCCGAGCACGTCGATCGGCGCGGCGATCACGTCCAGGTCGCCGTCGCGCACCATCGCGGGGTCGAAGCCGGGCGGGTAGCCCCGGCCGAGCAGCGGGTCGGTGAAGAGCCGGTTGTGCAGCGCGTCGTACGCCAGGCCGGCGGCCCGGTCGGCGTCGGTGTCGCCCTTGAGCACCACCGGCGAGTAGTTGTTGGCGATGGCGACCGGGCTGGTGCTGCGGGCGCGCAGCGCGGCGACCGCCAGGCCGTGCCCGAGGAGCTGGTGGTGGGCCACGGGAAAGGCGTCGAAGAGCAGGAACCGCCCCGGGGCGTGCACTCCGGTGCCGTGCCCGAGGCTCATGTGGATGAACGGCTCGTTGAGGGTGATCCAGAGCTTCACCCGGTCACCGAGGCGGGCGCCGACCAGGTCGGCGTACTCGGCGAAGCGGTGCGCGGTGTCCCGGTTCAGCCAGCCACCGGCGTCCTCCAGGGACTGCGGCAGGTCCCAGTGGAAGAGCGTGGCCACCGGGTCGATCCCGGCGGCGAGCAGGTCGTCCACCAGGCGGTCGTAGAAGTCCAGCCCGGCGGGGTTGACCGGACCGGAGCCGGCCGGCTGGACCCGGGGCCAGGAGATCGAGAAGCGGTACCCGGAGACGCCCAGCCCGGCCATCAACGCGACGTCCTCGGCGTGCCGGTGGTAGTGGTCGCAGGCCACGTCGCCGGTGCTGCCGTCGGCGATCCGGCCGGGGGTGCGGGCGAAGGTGTCCCAGATGGACGGAGCGCGCCCGTCGGCGTCCGCGCCGCCCTCGATCTGGTACGCGGAGGTGGAGACCCCCCAGCGGAAGCCGGCCGGGAAGTGGGGCAGCGGCGCGGTCGTCATTCGCCCTCCTGGAAACGCGAAGCGTGCTCGCACTCTAGGGCTCGGCGTGGCGGCGCGCCATAGGCCGGCGACGATCCGGGCGCAAGGGTTTTCGGCGTGTCTTTACCGAACCCGTCCGGGTAAGTCCAAATTTGCGCATAGAGTGCGGAATATCGCGGATGTCCTCAGTGGGGGAAGAACAGAATGATCCTCGTGGAACGCAGTGCGCACGTGATGGCGCCGGTCGAAGCGGTCTGGGACGTCGTACAGCGGGCCGAGCAGTTGCCGGCCTGGCTGGCGGGGGTTCGCGCGGCCGAGGTCCTCTCGGGGGAGGGCTTCGGGCGGCGGCAACTGGTCCAGGCCGGGCGTGGCTCGGCGCACGAGGCCGAGGTGATCGCCTACCAGGAGCCGACCCTGATCGGCTGGCGGGAGCGGGCCAAGGGCGCCGGTGCCCGGGCCGAGGCGCGCACCGAGATCTACGTCCAGCTCACCGCGGACGAGGAGGAGGGCGGCACGATCGTCCGGCTCATCGTCGTCCGCTGGCCGGCCGGCCCGGTCAAGGCCGCGCTGCTGCGGCTCGGGCTGCGTCGGGTCGGCGCCGACCTGGAGGACTCGCTGGCCCGGCTCACCGACCTGGCCGCCGTCGGCTGACCGAGTCACATCCCCGGCGTCACCCGCACCGGCGGTGGCCCGGCCTCCCCGCCAGGGACGCCGGACCACCGCCGTCCCCACCCCACGCACCGGGGGAGGGGCGAGATGTGGAAAGGGGCCCGGCGCAACCGCGCCGGGCCCCTTTCGCGTACGCGGGGACTAGCTGTCGCCGCCGGTCTCGCCGACCGGGGCGGCGTTGACGTCCTCGATGGCGTACTTCTTGGCGGCCTCGGCCGGCACGTTCGCCGGTACGGTGCCACGGAGAGCGAGCTGCCGCAGCGCGGCCACCGTGATCGACTCGGCGTCGACGTGGAAGTGCCGGCGCAGCGCGTGCCGGGTGTCCGACATGCCGAAGCCGTCGGTGCCGAGCGAGGTGAAGTCGCCGGGCACCCAGCGGGCGATCAGGTCCGGCACCGCGCGCATCCAGTCGCTGACCGCGACCTTCGGCCCGTCGGCGTCGGCCAGCTTCTGCTCGATGTACGGCACCTTCGGCTCGCTGCCCGGGTGGAGCAGGTTGTGCTCCTCGCACTCCACCGCGTCGCGGCGCAGCTCGGTCCAGGAGGTCACCGACCAGACGTCGGCGGCCACCCCCCAGTCCTGGGCGAGCAGCTGCTGGGCCCTGAGCGCCCACTGCATGCCGGTGCCGGAGGCCATGATGTTCGCCCTCGGCGCGTCTCCGCCCACCTCCGGCGCGGCGGAGTAGCGGTAGATGCCCTTGAGCAGCCCCTCCACGTCCACGTCGGACGGCTCCGCCGGCTGGTGGATCGGCTCGTTGTAGACGGTGAGGTAGTAGAAGACGTTCTCCTGCTTCTCGCCGTACATCCGGTGCAGGCCGTTCTCCACGATGTGCGCGATCTCGAACGCGAACGCCGGGTCGTACGCGACCACCGCCGGGTTGGTGGCGGCGATCAGCATCGAGTGGCCGTCCTCGTGCTGGAGCCCCTCGCCGTTGAGCGTGGTCCGGCCGGCGGTCGCGCCGAGCACGAAGCCACGGGTCATCTGGTCCGCCGCCGCCCAGAACCCGTCGCCGGTGCGCTGGAACCCGAACATCGAGTAGAAGATGTACATCGGGATCATCGGCTCGTCGTGCGTGGCGTACGACGACCCGGCGGCGGTGAACGAGGCGACCGAGCCGGCCTCGTTGATCCCCTCGTGCAGGATCTGCCCGACGGTCGACTCCTTGTACGACAGGAACAGCTCCCGGTCGACCGAGGTGTACCGCTGGCCGTGCGGCGAGTAGATCTTCGCGGTCGGGAAGATCGAGTCGAGGCCGAAGGTGCGCGCCTCGTCCGGGATGATCGGCACCCAGCGCTTGCCGAACTCCTTGTCCTTCATCAGGTCCTTGAGCAGGCGGACGAAGGCCATCGTGGTGGCCACCTTCTGCTTGCCCGAGCCCCGCTTGATGTCGGAGAACCGCTCGGTGCCGGGGATCGCCAGCGACTTGAAACTGGTCCGCCGGGACGGCAGGTACCCGCCGAGCTGCTGCCGCCGCTCCTTGAGGTACGCCATCTCGTCGGACTTCTCACCCGGGGTGAAGTACGGCGGCAGGTAGGGGTTGTCCTCCAGCTGCTTGTCCGGGATGTCCAGGTAGAGGCGGTCGCGGAAGAGCTTCAGATCCTCCAGCGTCAGCTTCTTCATCTGGTGGGTGGCGTTGCGGCCCTCGAAGTGCGAGCCGAGCGTCCAGCCCTTGATCGTCTTGGCCAGGATGACCGTCGGCTGCCCGGTGTGCTCGGTCGCCGCCTTGTAGGCCGCGTAGAGCTTGCGGTAGTCGTGGCCGCCCCGCTTGAGGTTCCAGATCTCGTCGTCGCTGAGGTGCTCGACCATCTTGCGGGTCCGCTGGTCGCGGCCGAAGAAGTGCTCCCGGACGTACGCCCCGGACTCCGCCTTGTAGGTCTGGTAGTCACCGTCGGGGGTGGTGTTCATCAGGTTGACCAGCGCGCCGTCGGTGTCCGCGGCGAGCAGCGGGTCCCACTCGCGGCCCCAGACCACCTTGATGACGTTCCAGCCGGCACCCCGGAAGAACGCCTCCAGCTCCTGCATGACCTTGCCGTTGCCCCGGACCGGCCCGTCCAGCCGCTGCAGGTTGCAGTTGATCACGAAGGTGAGGTTGTCCAGCTCCTCGCGGGCGGCCACGCCGATGGCGCCGAGCGTCTCCGGCTCGTCCATCTCGCCGTCGCCGAGGAACGCCCAGACGTGCTGGTCGGAGGTGTCCTTGATGCCGCGGTGGTGCAGGTAGCGGTTGAACCGGGCCTGGTAGATGGCGTTCAGGCCGCCGAGGCCCATGGAGACGGTGGGGAACTCCCAGAAGTCCGGCATCAGCCGCGGGTGCGGGTACGACGGCAGGCCGCCACCCGGGTGGGACAGCTCCTGGCGGAACCCGTCGAGCTGGTGCTCGGAGAGCCGGCCCTCCAGGTACGCCCGGGCGTACATGCCGGGGGAGGCGTGGCCCTGGTAGTAGATGTGGTCCCCACCGCCGGGGTGGTTCTTGCCCCGGAAGAAGTGGTTGAAGCCCACCTCGTAGAGCGAGGCGGAGCTGGCGAAGGTGGAGATGTGCCCGCCGACGCCGATCTCCGGGCGCTGCGCCCGGTGCACCAGCATCGCCGCGTTCCACCGGACGTACGCCCGGATCCGCCGCTCGACGTGCTCGTCACCCGGGAACCAGGGCTCCCGCTCCGGCGGGATGGAGTTGATGTAGTCGGTGGTGGTCAGCGACGGCACCCCGACCTGGCGCTCGCGGGCCCGCTCCAGCAGGCGCAGCATGACGTAGCGGGCGCGCTTGGTCCCGCGTTCGTCGATGACACCGTCGAGCGACTCGACCCATTCGCCGGTCTCTTCAGGGTCGATGTCCGGAAGCTGGCTCGGCAGACCAGCGGTGATCACCGGGCGCTTGCGTTCCGTAGCCACAGGCGTTCCCTCAGTTGTGTGTGGGATAGGTCTCTAGCGCCATCCTGCCCCCTCGTGGCGCTCGTCGTCACGTCTCCCTCCCCCAGACGCGACGCTCAACACAGGTACCCACCAGTAACTTTGCGCGATCGGCGGCTGCGCCACGCGGGCCCCCTTGCCCCGGCCCCCTATCGTGCGGCCATGACGACGCGACGGGTGCTCGGGGCCGGCTCGGCCCTGCTCGGCGCCGTCGGCCTGGTCGTCGCGCTGGCCGGCGTGATCCGTGGCGATCTGGCCGTGGCGCCCTTCGGGGTGCTCGGGCTCCTGCTGCTCGGCGTCGGGCTGGCGATGGCCCGGACCCCCGCGCCGCCCCCGGTGCCACCGCTGATCGGCGCGCCCCGGATCGAACCGTCCGCGGGCGGCCCGACCGGGATCTTCGGCTTCGGCCTTCCCGACGGCGGTCGCGGCGGGGACGGTGGTGGGGGAGGTCCCGGTGACGGCGGTCCGAGCCCATCGGCGGGCGGCGGGTCCGGTGGCGACACCGGCTGGTCGGGTGGTGGCTGGTCGGGTGGTGGTGACGGCGGCGGGTCCGGTGGCGGCGGCAACTGAGCCGCTGGGGCAGAATGCGCGGTATGCGTAGTGAGGTGATCACCGTCCGGACCGGGTCCCGGCCGGCCGTCCAGGACATCACCGCCGAGGCCGAGCGATTCGTCTCCGGGCAGGGCGACGGCCTGCTGCATGTCTTCGTCCCGCACGCCACCGCCGGGCTGGCGATCATCGAGACCGGCTCCGGCTCCGACGACGACCTGCTCCGGGCGATCGACGACCTGCTCCCCGCCGACGACCGCTGGCGGCACCGGCACGGCTCGCCGGGCCACGGGCGCGACCACGTGCTCCCCGCCTTCGTCCCGCCGTACGCCACACTGCCGGTGCTCGGCGGCCGCCTCCAACTCGGCACCTGGCAGTCGATCTGCCTGGTCGACCCCAACGGCGACAACCCCACCCGCCAGGTCCGCTTCTCCTTCCTCCCCGCCTGAACCGAGGCGCTGCGGGATGTTGGGCGATGTCAATGGAAGAGCTCGTCAACCATTGACCGCAAGTACGATGTGAGTCATGACGCAGAGCACCGTTCCCGCCGGGTCTGACCTGGGCGACCGCTCCGGGCTGGCCGGCGACACGGTGCGCCGGATCATGCACATCGCCTCCGCGATCCGGCACTACCAGGACGTCGAGATCGGCCAGCTGGGGCTGACCCCGGCCGCCGCCCGGGCGTTGGCCGAACTCGACCCGGACCGCCCGCTCCCCGCCCGCGACCTGGCCGAGCAGCTGCGCTGCGACCGGTCCAACGTGACCGCACTGGTCGACAAGCTGGAGCAGGCCGGCCTGGTCGAGCGGCGGGTCGATCCGGCCGACCGGCGGCAGAAGACGCTGCTGGTGACCGAGGCGGGCCGCCGGACGCGTGACCGGGTGCACCGGGTGATGTCCGACTCGCGGCTGCTCGCCGGGCTGAGCACCGACGAGCTCGCCACCCTGCGCGACCTGGTCTTCAAGGTCTCCGACGGTGGCTGCCCGGAGCAGTGCGCGGCGGAGTGACCCCGCGCGGGCGGATCGTGTCTGAGTGGGCGACCCTGGCGTTCGTCGGTAATGCTGTCCGACGTGACCACGCCGCAAGATCTCGACGACCGGTTCCGGGAGACCCTGGGCGCGCTGCCCGAGCCCGAGCGGCGCGGTGACCCGGCCGAGCCGGTCGGTGCGGGCGCCGCGCTGACCGGGCGGCAGCTGCTCGCCCTCTTCGACGCGCAGGTCACCAGCCGCCAGCTCGACCTGGCCGGGCGCTGGCTGCGCAGCTTCGACGAGGGCTACTACACGATCGGCTCCGCCGGGCACGAGAGCAACGCGGCGGTCGCCGCCGCACTGCGCCCGTCCGACCCGGCGCTGCTGCACTACCGCTCCGGCGCGTTCTTCTGCCTGCGAGCCGCCCAGGCCGCCGACGAGTTCCCCGCCACCACGGGCCCGGCCGCCGGCGAGAGGGGCGAGGCCGCGGGCCCGGAGGACGCGGCAGGGGAGGCCGGGACCGACCCCGGCGTGGGTGCCGGGTCCGCGGGTCCCGGCGTCGACCCTGACGTCGAGGCCGGCTCGACCGGTCCCGGTGCCGACCCGGGCGCCGCCGCGGTGACCGGAGACCGGCCGGGCGCGCGCGCCGAGGGCAGGGGAGACCGCGCGCCGACGGTCGGCGGCCCGGTCGTCACCGTGTCGGCAACCGTGCCCCGTCAGCTCGGGGCGGCGGCCTACCAGGTCGACGCCGACGGCGTCACCGAACCGCTCGACGTCGACATCGCCGCCCCGACCGACTCCCCGGCCGGCTCCGAGCCGCACGCCGGCCTTGAGCCGCACGGCCTTGAGCCGCACGCTGGCGGCGACGCCGACGTCCTGCCGGGCGGGCCGACCGGGGACGCCGCCGGTGGCCGGGAGGACGCGTACGCCGGGGCGGCCCGGGACGTGCTGCGCGGGATGGTCGCCTCCGCCAGTGAGCCGATCGCCGGCGGCCGGCACAAGGTGTTCGGCCGGGCCGACCTGGCCATCGTCCCCACCACCTCCACCATCGCCTCACACCTGCCCCGGGCCGTCGGGCTGGGGCTGGCCGTGGAACGGCTGCGCCGGCTCGACACCGCCGGGCGCCGCGACGGAGGCGACACGCTCCGCTCGCCGTGGCCCCGCGACGCCATCGTGGTCTGCTCGTTCGGCGACGCCTCGGTCAACCACGCCAGCGCCACCGCCGCGCTGAACACCGCCGGCTGGTACGACCACACCGGGCTGCGCATCCCGGTCCTCTTCGTCTGCGAGGACAACGGGCTGGGCATCAGCGTCCGCTCCCCGCAGGGGTGGGTGGAGCGGACGCTGCGGGCCCGCCCCGGCATCCGGTACTTCTCCGCGGAAGGGGACGACCCGATCGGGACGTACGCGGCGGCGGCCGAGGCCGCGGCCTGGGTGCGCCGGCACCGCCGGCCGGCCGTGCTGCACCTGCGGACGGTACGGCTGATGGGGCACGCCGGCGCCGACGCGGAAACCGCGTACCGCAGCGCCGCGGAGATCGCCGCCGACGAGGCCCGCGATCCGGTGCTGGCCAGCGCCCGGCTGCTGGTGGAGGCCGGGGTGGCCACCGGTGCGGAACTGCTCGCCCGGTACGACGAGCGGGGCTGGCAGGTGCGCCGGATCGCCGAGGAGGTGCTGGACGAGCCGAAGCTCGCCACCCCCGCCGAGGTGGTCGCCCCGCTCGCCCCGCGCCGGCCGTCGCGGGTCTCCACCACGGTGGCCGATGCGGCGGCCCGGGCCGCCGGCCCGGACGCGGGCGCCCGGGCCGCGGCGTTCGCCGGTCGACCGCCGGAGCTGGCCGGCCCGCTCACCCTGGCGCAGAGCATCAACGCCGCGCTCGCCGACGGGATGCTCGACCACCCCGGCATGGCCGTCTTCGGCGAGGACGTCGCCGCCAAGGGCGGGGTGTACGGGGTGACCAAGGGGCTGCGCGAGAGGTTCGGCGCGGCCCGGGTCTTCGACACCCTGCTGGACGAAACCTCGGTGCTCGGTCTCGGGCTGGGCGCCGGCCTGGCCGGGATGCTGCCGGTGCCCGAGATCCAGTACCTGGCGTACCTGCACAACGCCGAGGACCAGCTGCGCGGCGAGGCGGCCACCATGCAGTTCTTCTCGGCCGGGGCGTTCCGTAATCCGATTGTGGTGCGGGTGCCGGGGCTGGCGTACCAGGAGGGGTTCGGCGGGCACTTCCACAACGACAACTCGGTGGCCGTACTGCGGGATGTGCCGGGCCTGGTGGTCGCGGTGCCGGCGCGGCCGGACGACGCCGCGCCGATGCTGCGGACCTGCCTGGCCAGCGCGGCGGTGGACGGCACCGTCTGCGTCTTCCTGGAGCCGATCGCGCTCTACCACACCCGTGACCTGTACTTGCCGGGCGACGGCGAGTGGCTGGGGCGGTACGCGGAGCCGGGTGCCTGGGCGGCCGGGCACGTGCCGATCGGCCGGGCCCGGGTCTACGGCGTCGGGTCGGCCGAGGACATCACGATTCTCACCTTCGGTAACGGGGTACGACTCTCGCTGCGGGCGGCGGCCACCCTCGCCGACGAGGGGATCGGCAGCCGGGTGGTGGACCTGCGCTGGCTGGCCCCGCTGCCGGTGGCGGACATCATCCGGGAGGCCTCGGCGACGGGCCGGGTGCTGGTGGTGGACGAGACGCGCCGCTCCGGCGGGGTGGGGGAGGGGATCATAGCGGCGCTGGTGGATGCCGGATATGTGGGCGCGGCGCGACGAGTAGCCGCAGTTGACTCGTTTGTACCATTAGGTCCGGCTGCCCGTCAGGTTCTGGTCTCGGAGGAAGCCATTACCCAGGGTGCCCGTACGCTGCTGGCACGGTAAATTCCGTTCCACCCGGTGCGCCGCTTGCGCGGTGGGCCGCAACTGTGTGGACTTTGCCTGACGGCGTCGCCCGACGCCGCGAGCAGGGACGAGATGAGGAGGCACGCGACAGTGAGCGCGACCGCTGGTCAGGCCGCCGACGGGGTACGCAGCCTGGCGGACCGGTTCGGGATCGAACCGGGGATGGTCGTCATGGAGATGGGGTACGACGACGACGTCGACCAGGATCTCCGGGACGCCCTGACCGACCGCTGTGGAGAGCTGGTCGACGAGGACACCGACGAGGTGGTCGACGCGGTGCTGGTCTGGTACCGCGACGGCGACGGTGACCTCTTCGAACTCCTCGTCGACGCCCTCGGCCCACTGGCCGACGCCGGTGTCGTGTGGCTGCTGACCCCCAAGGCCGGGCGCGACGGGCACGTCGAGCCGAGCGAGGTCGCCGAGTCGGCGCAGACCGCGGGGCTGCAGCAGACCTCGACGATCAACGCCGGCCGGGACTGGAGCGGCGCCCGCCTCGTGCTGCGCCGCGGCTCCAAGAACAAGAAGTAGCCGGCACGTCGGAGGCCCGGCGGCGGACGCCGTCGGGTGTGGCAGGCTGAATGCCACCGAGACTCAACTCCCGAGGAGCTTGCATGCCGATCGAGGTTGGCGCCGAGGCGCCGGACTTCGTGCTCAAGGACCAGAACAACCAGGAGGTCCGTCTCTCGGACTTCCGCGGCAAGCGCACCGTGCTGCTGGTCTTCTACCCGCTCGCGTTCACCGGCATCTGCCAGGGCGAGCTCTGCGAGGTGCGGGACAATCTCAACGAGTACGTCAACGACGACGTCCAGGTGCTCACGGTCAGCGTCGACTCGGTGTACAGCCACAAGATCTGGGCCGAGAAGGAGGGCTACCAGTTCCCGCTGCTGGCCGACTTCTGGCCGCACGGCGCGGTCGCCCAGGCGTACGGCGTCTTCAACGACGTCGCCGGCATCGCCAACCGGGGCACCTTCGTCATCGACAAGGCCGGCGTCGTCCGGTTCGCCGAGATGAACATGCCGGGCGAGGCGCGGGACCAGCAGGGCTGGCGCAAGGCCCTCGCCGAGGCCGTCGCCGCCTGACCCTCACCGGGGCACACCGTTCGACCGGGCCGGTGGCCGGCAGGTAAGCTTGCCAGCCTCCGGCCCGCTCCTACGGGCGTTCCGGGCGCGTAGCTCAGTGGGAGAGCACTCGCCTTACAAGCGAGGGGTCGCAGGTTCGAAACCTGCCGCGCCCACCACGATTGACCTGCAATGGAGCCAATCACAAGATCACGCTCGCGCCTCGTTTGTAGCAGCGCATGTAGCAACGAGGACGGCTCAGTGCACATGCGGAGGGGGCGGCGTGCGGCGGCAGCCTGGCCCCGGACTCAGCGCGCTTCGAGGACGAAGAAGATGAAGCAGAGGAACGACGTGCGGTCCACGAGATGTGGAGGCAGGAGTTCGCGCGGTGCTGCCTCGCGGCACATCCCGTCGTCCAGATCCCTGAGTGACTAGCTGAGTGACGACCGAGAGGCGCAAGGCCGGACGCCGATGGACCACGGTGGGCGAGAGCGCCAGCGTGGCCGTTCGTTGCCGCAGGCCGGCGGGCGCCGATCGTTGCCTGGGGTCAAGGGGTTGGTGTCACAGGCGGGCTCTCTGGTTGCGATGAGCTCGATCAGCTGATCCAGGGACAGCCATGGGCGAGACCGGTGAATCATCCGATGGCAGTTCGAGCGGACGGAGTGTCCGTGCTATCCGACGTACCAGTCGAGCAGGTCCCAGCCTGGCGGTGTCGCCATGACGAGCAGCATGGCGATGCTGGCGGCGCTGACCATGGCCAGCAGACGCCACCGGGGCTGCTCGGCCCGGAAGTCGGCAGAGGTCAGCAACGGCAACGCCACCAGCAGGCAGAGCAGGGCCGGGATGAAGCCCACGCCGACCGCGACAACTGCTGGCCAGGACCAAGCGGGCGGCGCCTGCTCGGGGAAGTATTCAGCATCCGTTATGAGGTATGCGACTACCGCGTAGCTGTAAGCCGCAAGAATGAGTAGCTGTATCCACACGAGCGTCCACACCCGTCGGCTGGTACCCGCTGCTCGCTCCGCCGTCGCCTGCATGGCGGCAGGATAGCGGTTTACGGTGACCGCAGCCTCCCTCGCTTTGACGTCCTGATGAGGACGTAGCCGCCGGCGGGACGGCTGTCGACAGCAACGCTGACAGCAACGCCGCCGGACGGCGGCACGCTGACGAGTGCTGGCACGGACGAAGCTCCGAGGGTGCAGCCGTTGCCGGACGCGTGCGGACGCGACGCCCAGGGCTTGTGATCGAGGAGTCCGTCGATGACCTCGCGGGCCGTGCTGGGCCGGGCCGTCAGATGAGGTTGTTGCCGGGCAGATCCCAGCCTCATGCCCGATCCGTGCCCGATGCAGGGTTCAATACTGGCCTCCAATCGCACGCCGGCAGCCGCAATCTGAACGCTCCGTGCAAATTGACCAACCAGCACGGCTACCCATCGTGGACGGTTGGAACGACAACGGACTCGGTCAAGTGGCCGAACAGGTACTGGCGCGGCCATCGGCAACAGGTGAGCATGCCTCATGGATCCTGCTGCGGCGGCCGTCGCTGCCAACCCGCTACGGCCCCGCCGCACCTCGTACCTGGTCGCCGCGCTGATCGCCGTCGGTAGTGTGCTGGCCGCCCCCGCGGTGCTGTTCCTGATTCCCGCCGGGGGTGATCTCGGACAGCGCATCACGCCCGGCCAGCCGGTCACCGTGCACGTGCCCGAGGCCGGGAAGATGGTGTGGGCCAAGGACAGAGGCCCCCAGAACTTCCCCGGCGTTGGCTGCGCCCCCTCCCCGGCGGACACCCAGGAACTCGGGTGGACCACGGTCTCGATGCGTCCCGACGATGTCACCTTGAACGCGAACGGTGAGCGCTGGCGCGGCGTGATGGTGGTGCATGCCCAGCCCGCCGGAACGTACACGGTGACCTGCACGGCCTCGGCTGCGGACGGCACACCGTCGCTCTCAATCGGTGATCCTCCCCGGTTCCACAACCCGCGTTCGAAGGCACTGGCGGTGCTGGCCGCCTCCGTCCTGGCATCCCTCGGGGTGCTGGTCGGCACCGTGTTAGCGGTGGTCGTCGCGGTCCGGCGGCGGCGCTCGTCGCAGGCGGGGTTGGGTGACCCCTGCTTGACCCCTACCGGGCGGAAGAACAGCTAGGCAAGCCACGCCAGCAGGCATGTCAACAGTGGGTCGAGCTTCGCCATCATCCACCTGCGCGGTCCGTTAACCCGCTCGTCCTGCGGATGCAGGGTGTAGCAGTGCATGTAGCAACGATGACGGACGACGGCGCACGGTCACGTCCTCCCAGCGCGAACGCTGCTGCCTGCAAGGGCGCGGTGCCCCAGGAAGGCGAGGCCCGGGTCCGGCGGCGTCGTCTATCAGTTCTGCCGCTGTCCGTGACCGACCATGCACCAATCGGAGGCTTCTACTAGCGCCAACCGGTTTGCTATGCAAACCTGTCTGTATGACTTCCAATGCGGTTCCTGCCGGCGGTGACCCACGCCGGTTGCTGGCTGATGCGCGCGACCTCGCGCGCCGGGTTCGTCTTGCGCAGCGGGTGACGTGGCTGCCGCTGCTGGTGCTGGCCCTGGTGATCTTCGGGGCGATCCCGGTGTACCGGTACGGTCGGGTCGTCAGCGACTGCCAGGCGGTGGGCGACGGTCAGGTGTGCAAGGTCTGGTTCCAGGCCGTGACGTTCTACTGGTTGGCGGCGCTGGCGCTGGCGTACGTGGTGATTGCCAGCGGATACCTGCGGGTCGCCCGGGCCCGGGGAGTGGACGCCCGGGTGCTGCCGTACGCGGTCGCCGGCGTCGCGCTCGTCGGGCTGGGCTTCGCCTTCGCGGCGGTGTGGGTCCACCTCGCCCCGCTGGACTACCCGGACGAGCCGTCCGCCTTCGTCCAGGTCCTGTTCCGGCTGCTCGATCCGCCCGGCGCGATCGGGGTGGCCCTGCTGGTGCTGGCCTGGCTGGAGCGGCACGTCGCGCTGCTGCTGTTCGCCCTCGGATACCTGGCGGTGGTGCTGGTGCCGATCAACTTCGGCTGGGGAGCGCACTGGGGTCCGCACACCTGGTTCGTGCCCCAGTTGGTCATCAACGGCGGCGTGCTGCTGCTGGGCAGCGCCGGCTTCGCGCTGGCGCAACGGCTGCGGCGGCCCCGGTGACCGGCCCCGTCGACATCCCGGCGCCGGACGAGAACGAGTCTCCACATCCGGTCACCGGGCTGGACGACGTGGTGCACCAGCGGGTCCGGCTCGGCATCCTCACCGTCGCGCACGAGGCCCGCCGGGTGGAGTTCGGCTTCCTGCGCACCCAGTTGGAGCTGACCGCCGGCAACCTCTCCCAGCACCTGGGCGTGCTGGAGACGGCCGGCCTGGTCGAGGTCGAGAAGGGCTACGCCGGCCGGCGCGGCCGGACCTGGATCACCCTCACCGCCGCGGGCAACGCCGCGCTCGCCGAGGAGATCGCGCGACTCAAGCAGCTCATCGCCCGCGTCGAGACGACGAACGGCCAGTAGCGACAGCAGCCGACCGAACAGCCATCTCTTCACCTGGCATGCGGCGCCCGGCGCCCGACAGCGCTGGCTCGGTGCTGCCCAAGACAACACGTGGGTGACTGTCGACAGCAATGAGCCCGGACGACGACAGCGGCCGGCAGCCGCGCGCGGACAGTCGCCGAGGTCGCGGACGCGTAAGGACCTCCCCGGACGAAGTGCCCAGAACTTACAAGCGAGGCTCCGAGCTCTTTCGCTTGGACGGGCGGGTCCCTGACATCAACCGGTCGGGGCGATCGCCTCGCTCAGCTATCGCAGCGTTTCCCATTGCAGGGTCAACGCTCCTCGCTGGACGGCTCCTGTCGCCGGAGCTGACCGAAGAAGGCGCGAATGTCACGGACGAGCAGGTCGGGCTGTTCCATCGCGGCGAAGTGACCACCACGGTCGAACTCGTGCCAGAGAACGATGTGGTTGTCCCGTTCTGCCAACCGCCGTACGGGCAGCACGGCGTCACCCGGGAAGACGGCGACGCCCGTGGGTGTGCGTGACCGCTGGTTGGCCGGTGGCGTCGCCGGGTGGAAGGCCTCGTAGTAGAGGTTGGCCGAGGTGCCAGCGGTGCCGGTGAGCCAGTACAACATGACGTTGGTCAGCAGGTGATCACGATCGACGGCATCGTCTGGTGACTGCTTCGAGTCGGTCCACTCCATAAACTTCTCGACGATCCAGGCGAGCTGGCCGACAGGGGAGTCGGTCAACCCGTAAGCCAGGGTCTGCGGCCGGCTGCCTTGGATTCTCGCGTAGCCGGACAGTTCCGGCTCGACCCGGGAGAAGTGCTCCAGCCGGGCTCGATCCTCGTCGGAGAGCGCTGCCGCCTCGGCCGGATCACCTGAGGGCAGGGTGAGCACGGTGTTGAGGTGCACCCCGATGAGGCGATCCGCGTCGATGATGCCCAGTTCCCGGGTGATGGCGTGCCCCCAGTCGCCGCCTTGGCCGCCGTAGCGGTGGTAGCTGAGTCGGCGCATCAGCTCGGCCCATGCCCGGGCGATCCGTGGTACGTCCCAGCCCGGCTCGGAGACGGGTCCGGACAGCCCGAAGCCAGGGATGGAGGGCGCCACGATGTGAAAGGCGTCGGACGGGTCTCCGCCGTGCCGGCGTGGATCGGTGAGCGGGCCAATGACGTTGAGGAACTCCGCCACCGAGCCGGGCCACCCGTGGGTGATGATGAGCGGCAGCGCATTCGGTTCGGGTGAGCGGGCGTGCAGGAAGTGGATTGTCGCCCCGTCGATGACGGTGGTGAACTGCGGGATCTGGTTGAGCCGGGCCTCGTGTGCTCTCCAGTCGTACTTGGTGAGCCAGTAGTCGCTTAGCTCCTTCAGGTAATCCGCCGGTACGCCGCGGCTCCAGCCGGTGCCGGGTAGCTGCTGCGGCCAGCGGGCCCGCGCGAGCCGGTCCCGCAGGTCTGCCAGCTCAGCTTCCGGTACCTCCAGTCGGAACGGGTGCAGAGCCGTCATGTCGTCACTCATCGGGGTCCTCCTGCTCTTCCAGCCACCTCATGTGGGTCTCCCAAGCGGACTGCTTGGTGGTGCCGAGCGCGGTGCCGATCTGTGCCCAGGAGGCGCCGGTGGCACGGGCCGTTCGGACCGACAACTGCCGCCCATATCCCGCCTTGCGGATGAGCACCTCGCCGAGCGCGAGCAGCTCCAACGCCTCCTCTCTGCTCAGCGGCTCCGCCTGCGGATCTGGGTCCTCCAGCCCCGGCGGTGCCAGTGAGTCGCGCCGCCGCAGCTCGTCGAACCGGGCCGCCGCCGTCAGGAGCGTGAATTGCCGCTCCGCCTCGTCTGGGGTCATGCGGCTCAGTCTTCCGTCAGGTCACCCTGACGTCAAGCTGGCCTGACGGTCGCTCTGACTGGACTAGCTTCAAGCCGTGACAGCCGTCAGATGGCTCCGTGCGGTGCTCGGCAGGGCTTCCAGGGTGCGATCCCGGGAGGCTCCTGCGGCGCCGCCCTTCGCGCCGGAGCGCATGCCGCTGCTCGAGTTGGCCCGGTTGCTCACCCAGAGACACAGCGATCGGGTCGCCAGCGCGTACGTCGAGGTCGTGACCTTCGCGTCGGCCGACGAGATCGTGGAGATGCTGAAGGTGCTGTTGGAGGAGGACTGGATGGGTCTTCCGGCCTGGGCACGGAATCTCGCGTTCCGGCTCGCCTGCCTCCAACGGCCGGACGACGTCGAACTGTTGCGTGTGGCGGCCAGCGACCTCTACGCCTTCGGCCCGGACTGGGACGCCATCGCCGCGGACCTCTATCGCCAGGCAGACAGTGCGGCACCCCCGGCGCAGTAATCGTCTGTCGCCCACCAGCGACTGATCCGGCGAGCCGGATCAGTCGGGGCAGGTCCGCCGATCATTCAGCCTGAACTGGCATTTTGTGCGGCTCGCCGGGACATCGGGTGCAGCTCACCCGCGGTCGGTCAGCCGCGTGCCGGCGCAGTTCGTGCCTGTGAACCGCCGCCCGAGCACCTGCGACTTTCGTTGGGTTCGAGGTCTCCACTTTCGCGCCAGGTCACCGGTGAGCTGCGCTCCTAGCGTGGGTGTCGGATGTGTGGCGGCGATTCGACAAGGGGACTCTGATGGCAGGCGTATGGCACCGTGTGGCGCGGCTGGTGGCCGGCCGCAGGACCGCATGGCTCGTCCTGGTGGCGGGCCTGGTCGTGGCGGCGGCGGCCACCGGAGCGCTGCGGGGGGCCCAGGCGCCGGGCGCGGGCAAGGCGTTGCCGACCGGGTCGGAGGCGGCCCGGGCGCAGCAGATCGAGAAGCGCTTCCCGCACCACGGGCTGGCGCCGGTGGTGGCGGTGTTCACCCGCCACGACGGCGGCACGTTGACCGACGACGACCTGGCCGCCGCCACGAACGTGGGGCAGAAGTTGGCGGAGGACGTGGATCGGCCGGCCTTGCCACCGATCCGGTCCGAGGACGGCAGGGCGACGGTGGTGACCGTGAAGGTCGACGTCGACCGGTCGAGCGAGCAGATCGCCGACACCGTCCACCGGCTGCGCGTCGCGGCGCGGGAGGACGCACCGGCGGCGCTGACGGTGCGGATCACCGGTGGGCCGGCGTTCGGGGCCGACATCGCCTCGGCGTTCGACGGGGCGAACGTCACGTTGCTTGCGGTCACGATCGGCATCGTGGCACTGCTGCTCCTGCTCACCTACCGGTCGCCGATCCTGTGGCTGGTGCCGCTGGTGGTGGTGGGTCTGGCCGATCAGGTCGCCGCGGTGGTGACGGCGGAGCTCGGCGAGGTGGCGAAACTGCCGTTCGACGCCGGGATCATCAGCGTGCTGGTCTTCGGTGCCGGCACGAACTACGCCCTGCTGCTGATCTCCCGCTACCGCGAGGAACTCCACCGCAGCGACGATCACCGGGCGGCGCTGGCCGCGGCGGTGCGCGCCACCGGTCCGGCCATCGTGGCGAGCAACCTCACCGTGGTGGCATCGCTGTCGACCCTGTTGCTGGCCGCGATGCCCGGCACCCGTGGACTGGGACTGGCCGCCGCGGCCGGACTGGTGATCGCGCTGGCGTTCGCGCTGCTGATGCTGCCCGCCGCGCTGGCGGTGTGCGGACGGCGGCTGTTCTGGCCGTTCGTGCCGAGGGTCGGCGCCGAGCCGGCGGCGGGACGGGTGTGGCGGCGTACGGCGGAAGCGGTGACCCGGCGGCCGGGGCCGGTGCTGGCCGCCTCGCTGCTGGTGCTCGCGGTGGCGGCCGGCGGGCTGATCGGCGCCCGGGTGGGCCTCAGCCAGCTCGAGCAGTTCAGGGTTCCGTCGGAGTCCGCAGCCGGGCTGCAGGCGCTCGCCCGCCATTTTCCGGCCGGTGAGTCGGCGCCGCTGACCGTGATCGCCAACTCCTCGACCGCGGAGGCGGTCACCGAGGCCGCGCTCCGGGTACCGGGGGTGACCTCGGTGCGCCCGGCCGGGACCGCCGACGGGCTGGCCAGGCTGGCCGTGGTCGGCTCGGCCCAGCCGGGCAGCGCCGCCGGGTTGGACACCGTACGCGAGCTGCGCGCGGCGGTGCGAACGGTGCCGGGCGCCGACGCGCTGGTGGGCGGCCAGGACGCGCAGGCCCTGGACGTGCGTGTCGCGTTCCGCGACGATCTGCTCACCATCGCGCCGCTGATCCTGGCCGTGGCGTTCGTGCTGCTCGCTCTGCTGTTGCGGGCGCTGGTGGCTCCGCTGCTGCTGGTGGCGGTGAACCTGGCGGCGGCGGTCGCGTCGATCGGGGTGGGAACGTTCGTGGGCACCCGCGTTTTCGGGTTCCCGGCGCTGGATGTCAACGTGCCGCTGGTGGCGTTCCTCTTCCTGGTCGCACTCGGCATCGACTACACGATCTTCCTCGCCCACCGCACCCGGCAGGAGGCAGCCGCGCACGGTACCCGCGGCGGGGTGGTGGAGGCGGTCACCCACAACGGCGCCGTGATCACCAGCGCCGGGCTGGTGCTGGCCGGCGTGTTCGCCGCTCTGGGGGTGCTGCCGCTGACCATGCTCGCCCAGTTGGGGTTGATCGTCGGGCTCGGCGTGCTGATCGACACCCTGCTGGTACGCAGCATCGTGGTTCCCGCGGTGGTGGCCCTGGCCGGTGACCGGATCTGGTGGCCGGGCCGGCTGCGCCACCGGGCAACCCGGCAGCCTGCTGGCGGGGGCGAGGTCACCGGAACGCTGCCCGCGCGGGCCGTCGACGTGTCGGGACGATGAGCCGCCGCCGCGTCCCCACCCGCCGAAACGCGTCGTACGACGAGTGGGGCGGCTAGCGTGATCGGCACCATGTCTGCCGCCTGGTCGCGTCCGGTCGCGTTGGTGCTGCTGCGCCGCAGCGAGCACGTGCTCTTCGCGGTGCTGCTGCTCGTCGGTGTGATCGGCGCGGAGGCGGGGCCGCGGCGCTGGCTGCTGGCCGGCGGCGCGGTCGGGCTGGCCGGCTGGTACGCCGCGGGAGTGGTGCTGGCCCGCCGCAGCCGGGCCCGCCGGTGGGCCGCCGGGTGGCTGGTGGTGCTGACCGCGGGCTGGGCCGGGCTGGTCGCCGCCTCGGTGAGCTTCGTGTGGCTGGCGTTCCCGCTGTTCCTGCTCTACACCCAGATGCTGCCGTTGGTGCTCTCGGTGCCGGCGGTGGTGGTGGTCACCGCCGGTGCCGTCACCGCGATCGCGCTGGACCGGGGTCGGCTGGACTCGGCGACGGTGGTGGGGCCGCTGGTGGGTGCGACGGTGGCGGTGGTCATCACCGTGGTCTACCGGGACCTGGCCGAGCAGGTGCGGCAGCGGGCGGCGCTGATCGACCAGCTGACCGCCACCCGTGACCGGCTGGCCGCGTCCGAGCGGCGGGCCGGGGTGCTGTCCGAACGCGAACGGCTGGCCCGCGAGATCCACGACACCGTCACCCAGAGCCTGACCAGCATCGTGCTGGTCCTGCGCACCGCCCGCGACACCGATCCCACCCTGGCCGCGGCACTGCGCGCCCAGCTCGACACCGCGATCGCCGCCGCCCGTACCGCACTCACCGACACCCGCCGGCTGGTCCGCGATCTGACGCCTGCCGAGCTGGCCGGCCGGTCGCTGCCCGATGCGCTGAGCCGCATCGTGGCCGACCAGCCGGGCCTGGTCGCCCGGCTGCACGTGGAGGGCGAACCGGTCCCGGTGCCCACGCCGGCAGCGGTGGCGGTGCTGCGCGGCGCCCAGGAAGCGCTGGCCAACGTGCGCGCCCACGCCCGGGCACGGCGGGTGGAGGTGACGCTGACCTTCCTGCCCGACACCCTCAGCCTCGACGTCGTCGACGACGGCGTCGGCTTCGACCCCCTCCTGCCCATGGGGCCCAGCACCGGCACCGGGCTGGGCCTGACCGGCTTGCGCGCTCGCGCCGCCGAGGTCGGCGGCAGCGTCGAGATCGACTCCGCGCCCCGGCGCGGCACCGCCCTCAACCTCACCGTGCCCCGCCGGGAGCCCACCGATGACTGAGATCCGGGTCCTGCTCGTCGATGACCATCCGGTCGTGCGGGGCGGGCTACGCGCCGCACTCGGCACCGACCCGGCGATCATCGTGGTCGGCGAGGCCGCCACCGGCGACGACGGCGTCGCCCAGGCCCGGGCCCTGCGGCCCGACGTCGTGCTGATGGACCTGCAGCTCGGCGGCGGAATCGACGGCGCCGAAGCCACCGCCCGCATCCGCCGCCTGCCCGACCCCCCGCGGGTGCTGATCCTGACCACGTACGACCGCGACGCCGACATCCTGCCCGCCATCGCCGCCGGCGCCACCGGCTACCTGCTCAAGGACGCCGCCCCCGAGCAGCTGCGCCGCGCCGTGCACGACACCGCCGCCGGTCGGACCGTGCTGGCCCCCTCGGTGGCCACCCGGCTGGTCGAACGCACCCGCTCCCCACAACCGGCACTGACCGCCCGGGAAACCGAGATCCTGTCCATGGTCGCCGACGGACTGTCCAACCAGGCCATCGGGCGGGCCCTGTTCATCACCGAGGCCACCGTCAAGTCCCACCTGGTCCAGGTGTTCGCCAAACTCCGGGTCGACAACCGCACCACCGCCGTGGCCGAGGCCCGTCGCCGCGGCATCATCGCCTGAGACAGGGAGGTCAACGTCTCGGCGCCGGGACCGCAGAGGAACCGGGCCGCGATCAGGTCGAGCGGGACGCCACCCGCGAGGGCACGGCGTTGTCGACGTTGAGGAGTCCCGCGCCGACCACCGCCCGGCTCATCGGCCGGGTCAGCTCGGCGAGGCGGGCACACCCCTCGGCGCCGAGCACCGCGTACGCGGGGGTGGCGAGCCGGTCGGTGGCCGCCTCGATCCACGCACGCTGCGCCCGCCCGCGGTCGCTCAGGGCCGGCTCGTCGCCCTCGATCAATCCGCGCCCGCGCAGCCCTTCGACCGCGTCGGCCCACTGCTCGCCGCTCCAGCCACGGGTGCGACGCAGGAAGCGGACCGGCACCTCGCCGGACGCGGCGTGCAGCACCAGTGCCTCCAACCCGGTCAGGCCGGCGAGCACCAGGGCGGCCACGTGCCCGTCGCCGCGGAACTCCCGTAGCAACGTCTGGGCCTGCCAGAGAATCAGGTGCGGCTGCTCCGGCCAGGGCAGCGCGGCGTGGGCGGCGAACAGTGGCCGCCCCTCGGGGTGGGCGGTCGCGGACTCGGCCGCGCGACGGGCCAGCTCGGCGGCCTCGACCATCTCCGGGCCGTGCACCGCGTCGCCGAGCGCGCGGGTCAGCGCCGCACCGGCGGCCTCCAGCCGGGCCGTCAGCACGGCCGCCGGCGTCGCCCGCTCCCAGGCGGCCGGCAGCACCCGGGCGACGAGGTCCGGATTGAAGTTGAAGAAGGTCGCGACGACCGGGCCGGGGCCGACCGGCCCCAGGGCAGCCGCCCGGGAGGCGAAGTAGCCGGCCGGCTCGGCGATGCCGAGGGCCGCGTACCGCTCGTGCGCCTCGGGCACGAAGTAGATCATCCCGTGCAGGGGCTCGGTCACCCGCCAGGCGTGGCGCGCGACGGCTGGGTCGAGCGCCGCCGGCTTCGGCCAGCTGGGATCCGCCACGTCCGTCATCTCGCTGCCTTCCGTCGACGACGTTACCGGCCGGTAGCTTCCCATGCCGGCGACGGCCGTGTCACCCACCAGTTCCGCCCCGCTCCTTCCCGGGCCCGCCCCGGCAGGCAGGCGTGCCGTCAGACCATCGCGACGGCCGATCGGGGGCGTGCTCGCCGACCGGGTCGGCTGACACCCGGACCGGCGTCGGGCCGAAAAGCCGTGCGCGTGCCGGCCGTCGCGCTGGTACGGTCCGACGGCGCGGGCGTCCGCGACCGGCAGCGAGGAGGATGAGGCCATGGGACACCAGGAGTCGCCGCATCATGCCCTCATCCGGGTCGCGTCGCGCTGAAGCCCGCGACCCGGTCGCTCCTCGTGACCAGGAGATCCGCGTGGTACCCGCACCCTGTGACACCGACCTGACCACCGACCGCCTCGTGCTGCGGCCGTGGTCGGTCCCCGAGATCACCGCCGTCGTCGCCGGCGCCCGACTGCCGCACTGGGCGGCCGACTTCCCGTCCGAGGTGGACCGGATCAGAGTCGGCCAGCTCGCGGCCGACCCGGAGCGCCAGCACCCGTACGGCCACCGCCAGCTCCTCGAACGCGACACCGGCCTGGTGGTCGGCGCGATCGGGCTGTTCTGGCCGCCCACCGACGGCGTGGTCGAGTTCGGCTACGGCGTCGTGCCGTCCCGCCGCCGCCTCGGGTACGCCACCGAGGCGGCCCGGGCGATCGTCGCCTTCGCGCTCACCCTGCCCGGCGTGCGTACCGTGGTCGCGGACGTCGACCCGGCCAACGTGGCCTCGGTCGGGGTGCTGGAGAAGGCGGGCCTGCGGCGAACCCCCACCGCCGTACGCTCCGCCCGGGCGGACGGGGAACTGCGCCGGTACGTGATCGGCGCCCACGACGTGGTACCCGGTGGGTACGGGACACGACCGGAGGGAGGCGCCCGATGAGCTACGCGGACGTCAACGGGCTGCGCCTGTGGTACGAGGTCCACGGCAGCGGCCACCCGCTGGTGCTGCTGCACGGCGGCTACGGGGCGGTGGAGATGTTCGCCCCGGTCCTGCCGGCGCTCGCCGCGCGGCGGCAGGTGATCGCCGTGGACCTCCAGGGGCACGGCCGCACCGCCGACGTGGACCGTCCACTGCGGTACGAGTCGATGGCCGACGACGTCGCGGCGCTGATCCACCACCTGGGCCTGCCCGGGACGGACGTGCTGGGCTACTCCCTCGGCGGCGGCGTCGCGCTGCGTACCGCGATCCAGCATCCCGGGCTGCTCCGCCGGCTGGTGCTGGTCTCCGTGCCCTGCCGGCGGCGAGGCTGGTACCCGGAGGTGCTCGCCGCGATGGCGACCCAGGACGAGCGGGTCGGCGAGCAGATGCGCGGCACGCCCATGCACCAGCTCTACGAGCGGCTCGCGCCCCGCCCGCAGGACTGGCCGGCCCTCTGGGCCAAGACCGGTGACCTGCTGCGCCGGGAGTACGACTGGTCGGCGGAGGTGGCCGCCCTCACGGTACCCACCATGCTGGTCTACGCCGACGCGGACTCGATTCCGGTGACCCACATGGCGGAGTTCTTCGGCCTGCTCGGCGGCGGCCACCGGGACGCCGGCTGGGACGGCGCCGACCGGCCCGCGGCCCGGCTGGCCGTGCTGCCCGGCCTGACCCACTACGACATCGTCGCCTCGCCGGCACTGCCCGGGGCCGTGCTGCCGTTCCTCACCCACGAGGTCCGCTCGCCGGGCTGAGCCTCCCGGGGGCCGGTCGGCGGGTCGACGGCCTGGCCCAGCCGCTGGGCGACCCAGGGCAGCAGGGCGTCCGCCTGGGCCTGCTGGAACGCCCGCACGGTGGGGATGCCCAGCGGCGCCGGCCGCCGGGCCGCGTCGGCGAAGAAGCCGGCCAGCCCGGCGTACACGCCGGTCAGGGCGTGGGGGTCGACGTCGGCGGTGAGCGGCGACCGGCGGAGCAGCGCCTCGGTGTCGTGGCCGCCGTGCAGCCGCACGTTGACCAGCAGCAGGGCGGTGTCCAACCAGGCCGGTCCCCGGCTGGCCCACGGCCAGTCGACCACGGTCACCGCGCCGGCCGCGTCCACCAGCAGGTTGTCGGCCCGGACGTCGAGGTGGCAGAGCGTGTCGCCGCCGAGCGCCGCGATGCCCCGGTCCGCCGCGGCGCACAGCTCGTCCAGGTGGGCCCGGGCCCACGGGTCGAGGCCGGCCGGCGGGTCGGCGGCGATCCGCTGCCAGCCGGCGAAGTCGTACGCCAGATGTTCGGCGGCGGTCGGCGCGTGCGCGACCGGGCTCGGGGTGAGCGCGGCGGACATGGTCTCCAGCGCGCCGAGCACCGCGTCGAGCTCGTCGGGCCGCCACGGCGTCGCCGGGTGCCGGCCGTCGACGTCGGCGAGGACCAGCGCCACCCACTCGCCGTCGTCGTGGCAGCCCAGCAGCCGGGGGGTCGGCGCGTACGCGGGAAGGGCGGCGGTGTTGCGGGCCTCGGTGCGGTGCATCCCGGGGGAGTCCCCGTTCTGCGCCGGGCTGACCGCCTTGACGAACGCCCGCCGGCCACCAGCGGTGCGGACCCGGTCAGCCGTGCCGGGGGAGTAGCCGCCGGGCTGCGAGACGGCCTCGACCACCCGGTCGCCGAGGATCCCCTCCACGGCGGACCGGACGTGCGCGGGCAGGTCGACCCAGTCGAGCCGGGTCTTCGTCAGGCCGTCCATGTCACCCACGGTGACCCGCAGCCGTGGCCCGGGCAAGCAGATTACGTCGTCGCCGCCCTGTTCCGACCCGGTCGCGTGGCCCGTCGCCGTCCGAGATCGGTGTCCGGACCGGCCCGCTCCCGCGCGCCTGAGGTATGTCCACCCGCGCAGCGGGAAACCGCGCCCCGACGTACCCGGGAGGAGTGAGGATGACGGACGCCACCGGCCTGACCATCGGTGTGCTCGGCTCGTACGGCGGGCGGAACCTCGGCGACGAGGCGATCCTCAGCGGGCTCCTGGCGGACCTGCGCCAGCAGGAGCCGAACGCCCGGATCATTGTCTTCTCCCGGAATCCGGCGCACACCGCGCTGGCCCACCCCGACGTGGAGGCGGTGCCCTGGGAGGGGGTCAGCCGGGTCGACTCGGCCCAGGTGCTGGCCGAGCTGGACCTGCTCATCCTCGGCGGCGGCGGCATCCTCTACGACAAGGAGGCGCGGCGCTACCTGCGGGTCGTCCGGGTCGCCCAGGAACGGGGACTGCCCCTGCTCACGTACGCGGTGGGGGTCGGGCCGCTGTCGGACGCGGTGGACACCGGCATGGTCCGGGAGACCCTCTCCGCCGCCACCGAGGTGACCGTCCGGGACCAGGAGTCCCGGATGGTGCTGGAGGAGGCCGGACTGGTCAATCCGATCACCGTCACCGCCGACCCGGCGTTCCTGCTCGAACCGGAGGACTTCCCGGCTCAGCTGCTGCGGGAGGAGGGGGTGCCCGCCGGGGCGCGTCTGGTGGGGCTGAGCGTCCGAGAGCCCGGCCGGGCCGCCGAGCGGCTCGACGTCGACGGGTACCACCGGCTGCTCGCCCAGATCGGCGACTTCCTGGTGCACCGGATCGACGCGTACGTGCTCTTCGTGCCGATGGAGCGCGACGACATCCGCCACTCGCACGGGGTGCTCTCCCACATGATCGCCGCCGAGCGGGGCCGGATCCTGCACGGCGACTACTCGCCCCGGCAGGTGCTCGGCCTGATGAGGCACTTCGACCTGGCGGTCGGCATGCGGCTGCACTTCCTGATCTTCGCCGCCATGGTGGGCACGCCGTTCCTGCCGCTGCCGTACGCCGGCAAGGTCTTCGACCTGGCCCAGCGGCTCGGGGTGCCGGCGCTGCGCGGGGTGCAGCGGGAGGTCGAGGGTCCGCTGCTGGCCGAGGTCGACCGGCTCTGGGACGAGCGGGAGTCCCGGGCGGAGTCCACCGCGCGGCGGGTCGCCGAGGTCTGCGACCAGGCCCGCGGCACCTCCCACGTCACCCGGGCGGTGCTGGAGAGCATCCGCTCCCGGAGCCTGTCCCGGGCGGTCGTCTGACGCCCTCGCGGCCTCAGACCGCCGGGCCGCGCCAGCGGTAGCACCAGCGCCGGGCGTCGTGGTCGACCGTCTCCAGCTCGTAGATCTGCGCCTCGGCCAGGCCGTGCGGCCCCATGTGGTGGTGGGTCAGCGGGGGGCGGTCGTTGCTGTCCAGCTCGACGTCGACCGTCTCGCCGTCGGCCGGGCCGTCCACCAGGGGGATCCGCACGTTCGAAGCCATGCGCCCATCCTGCCCCGGCCGCCGCCGGCTCGCAGGATTTGCCGGGGCAGTGGGGCGAGGCCGGCGAGCTCGGACCCGGTGTCCCGGCGGCCAGCTCAGGCGCGCGGCAGCAGGCCCGCGGGGTACTCCATGCCGTCGTGGGTGCAGGCGGCGGCGGCCACCCGGGCGGCGTACCCGGCCGCCTCCGGCAGCGCCGCGCCGCGCAGCCGGCCGGCGATGAGCCCGGCGGCGAAGGCGTCCCCGGCGCCGTTGGTGTCGATCACCGCGGCGGGCGGCGTGGCGGCGGCCAGCGGCAGCGGCTCGCCCTGGCCGGTGTGCAGCTCCGCGCCGTCCGCGCCCCGGGTCACCACGACCGTGCGCGGCGCCAGCCCGGCGGCGACCTTCCCGGCCCGCTCACCCAACTGGACGCCGCTGACGAAGACCAGGTCGGCGGCGTCGGCGAAGGGGCGGTGGTAGGGGTTGGCGCCGTCCCAGTCGTGCAGGTCGGTGGAGAGCGACACGCCGGCGGCGCGGGCGTCGCGCAGCGCCGGGAGCGCGTCCCTGGCCCAGTCCATGATCGATACGTGGACGTGCGCCGCGTCCCGCACCAGCTCCGCCAGGTCGTCCGCCGGGAACGGCGCTCCGCCGTGCCAGGGGCGCGGGTCGTAGAGCGACATCCGGCGGCCGGCCGGGTCGACCAGGTTCACCGACCGGCGGGTGCCGCCGGGGTCGTCGGCCAGCACGGCCCGCACCGTGCTGCGGGCCAGCGCCGCCCGGACCACGTCGCCGGCCGGGTCGGTGCCGAGCACGTCCACCACGGCGACCCGCAGCCCGATCGCGGCGGCGGCCAGCGCCACCCCGGCGCCGGTGTTGCCGATCCGCAGCTCGATCGGCGGGACGGTGAGCGAGTCGGCCGCCGGCAGCGGGAGCTGCGGCACCCGGGCCCGGATGTCCACGCCGAGGCCGCCGATGACGAGAAGGTCGCACATGGCGCCGACGCTAGCCGGTCGGCGCCGCCTATCCTTGGCCCGGGTGTCGACGAGGGGGAGCATGTGCTGGTCATCCACGGGGTGTGGCTGGTCGGCGCCGGTCTCGCCGTCTGGGCGGAGGACAGCGCGCTGCCGCCCGGGGCGCCGCGCCGGCCCGGCCGCGCCCCGCGCGAGCGCCCTCACCCGTTCGCCGCCGACCCCGCCACGCTGACCGCCGCGCTCGGTGACGTGCCGGCCGAGGCCGACACGGTGGTGCTGCGCCTGCCCACCCGGGCCGGTTCGCCGCTGGATTCGCCGGAGCTGGTCCGGACCGCCGTCGCGGAACCGGTCCGCGGGCCGGTCACCCTCGCCGGTTGGCGGGCACCGGTCCTCCGGTACGCCCCGGACGCCGCGTACGCCCTGCTCTCGGCCCTGGACGGGACGGTCGTACCCGGGGCGAGCCTGCGCCATCTCGCCGAGCTGGCCTCGTTCGCGGCCGACCTGGTGGCCCGCGGGCGGCTGCTGCCCGGCGTCGCCGACCCCGCCGGCCCGCCCGGGGCCGTGCCCGTCCCGCCGGGGGAGCGGTCCGGCCCGCCGGGGGACGACCCGTGGCTACCGGTCGCCGGCGGCGAGGTCGCCCGGGCGGTGTGGCGGCCGCTGCTCACCGGCACCGACGCCGGCTGGGCGCGCTCGCTGGCGTTGGCCCTGCCACCGGCCGCCCGGGCCGCCGCCGTCGACCCCGGACCGGGCGTGGTGGCGGCCGACGCGCTGGATGCGCTCACCGACGCTGCCGCCCGGGTCGCGCTCGTCGACACCGACCTGGCCCGTGGCGGCCGGCGTGACGGGGCGGTGGGCCGGTGGCTGGCCGCGCTGACCGGACCGGACCGCGGCTTCACCGCCGACCCGGACGCGCTGGCCACCCTCCGTGCCGAGCTGGACGCCTGGCAGCGCGACGCCGCCGGTGGCGCGGTCCGGGCCAGTTTCCGCCTCGTCGAGCCCACCGAGGACGAGATCGTCGAGCCGCTGGTGGTGGTCCCCGCGGACCCGTCGACCGTGGTCCGTCCCGGCGGCCCGTGGCGGGTCGAGTTCGGCCTCCAGGCCGCCGACGAGCCCGGCCTGCACGTCGACGCCGGCCAGGTCTGGCGCGCGCCGGGGACGCTGGCCGGGCTCGTCGGCCGGCTGGACAGCCCGCAGGAGACCCTGCTGGCCGAGCTGGGCCGGGCCGGGCGGCTCTGGCCGGAGCTGGACGGCGCGCTGCGGACGCCCGCGCCGGAACAGCTGGAGCTGGACGCCGAGGGTGCCCACCGGTTCCTGCGCGACGGCGCGCCGGTGCTGCACGCCGCCGGGTTCGGGGTGCTGCTGCCGTCCTGGTGGCAGCGCCCGTCAACCCGGCTCGGCGCCCGCCTCCAGGCGCGCAGCCGGACCGCGCCGGGCACCGTCGCCAGCACCTCCGGTGGGCTGGGCCTGGACGCGCTGGTCGACTACCGCTGGGAGGTGGCGCTCGGCGACCAGACGATCGGCGCCGACGAGCTGGCCGCGCTCGCCGAACTGAAGACCCCGCTGGTGCGGATGCGCGGCCGGTGGGTCGAGCTGGACCCGAAGCGCCTCGCCGCCGGCCTGCGGCTGCTCCGCTCCGCCGGTGAGCTGACCGTCGCCGACCTGCTCCGGCTCGGCCTCGGCGAGGCCGACCGGGCGGAGGCGCTGCCGGTGCTGGAGGTGACCGCGGACGGCCCCCTCGGCGACCTGCTCGCCGGGGAGGCGGAGCGGCGGCTGACCCCGTTGGACCCGCCGCCGGGCTTCAAGGGCACCCTGCGGCCGTACCAGCGGCGCGGGCTGGCCTGGCTCGCCTTCCTCCAGTCACTCGGGCTGGGCGGGGTGCTCGCCGACGACATGGGACTGGGCAAGACGGTGCAGCTGCTCGCGCTGCTGGCCGCCGATCCGCCGGAGGTGCCGCCGACCCTGCTGGTCTGCCCGATGTCGCTGGTCGGCAACTGGCAGCGGGAGGCGGCGAAGTTCACCCCCGGGCTGCGGGTGCATGTGCACCACGGCGCGGACCGGGCCCGGGGCGCGGCGTTCGAGGAGGCGGTGCACCAGGCCGACCTGGTGCTGACCACGTACTCGGTGGCCGCCCGGGACGCCGTCGCGTTGGCCTCGGTCGGCTGGCACCGGGTGGTGGTGGACGAGGCCCAGGCGATCAAGAACGCCTCCACCCGGCAGGCCGAGGCGGTCCGGTCGCTGCCCGCGCGGCACCGGGTCGCGGTCACCGGTACGCCGGTGGAGAACCGGCTGGCCGACCTCTGGTCGATCATGCAGTTCGCCAACCCGGGGCTGCTCGGGCCGGCCGCCAGCTTCCGCCAGTCGTACGCGGTGCCGATCGAGCGGCACGGCGACGCCGAGACCGCCGCCCGGCTGCGCCGGATCACCGGCCCGTTCGTGCTGCGCCGGCTCAAGACCGACTCCTCGATCATCTCCGACCTGCCGGAGAAGCTGGAGATGGAGGTGGTCTGCAACCTCACCGCCGAGCAGGCCTCGCTCTACCGGGCGATCGTCGACGACATGCTGGCGAAGATCGAGACCAGCGACGGGATGGCGCGGCGCGGCCTGGTGCTGGCCACGATGACCCGGCTCAAGCAGGTCTGCAACCACCCCGCCCAGCTGCTGCGCGACGGCTCGCCGCTGCCGGGGCGCTCGGGAAAGCTGGAGCGGCTGGAGGAGATCGTCGACGAGGTGCTCGCGGCGGGGGAGAAGGCCCTGCTCTTCACCCAGTACGCCGAGTTCGGCGGGATGCTCCGCGGCCACCTCTCGGCCCGCTTCGGCCGGGAGGTGCTCTTCCTGCACGGCGGCGTCGGCAAGGCTGACCGGGACGCGATGGTCACCCGGTTCCAGTCCCCGGACGGCCCGGCGCTCTTCGTACTCTCCCTCAAGGCCGGCGGCACCGGGCTCACCCTGACCGCCGCGAACCACGTCGTGCACGTCGACCGGTGGTGGAACCCGGCGGTCGAGGACCAGGCCACCGACCGGGCGTTCCGGATCGGCCAGCGCCGGCGGGTCCAGGTCCGCAAGTTCGTCTGCGCGGGCACCGTCGAGGAGAAGGTGGCCGCGATGATCGCCGACAAGCGCGGCCTGGCCGCCTCGGTGGTCGGCACCGGGGAGCAGTGGGTCACCGAGCTCTCCACCTCCCAGCTGCGCGAGCTCTTCGCGTTGGAGTCCGGGGCGGTGGTCGAGTGAGCGCCCCCGGGTCCCCGCCGGACGGCGCCGGCCGGTTCGCCGACTACGGCCGGCCGCGCCGGGTCGACGGGGGGTTGAAGGCGCGCAGCACCCGGGGCGCCATCGGGGTCTCCTGGTGGTCCCGACGGTTCCTGGAGGTGCTGGAGTCGTTCGCCCTCGGCACCCGGCTGACCCGCGGCCGGTCGTACGCGCGGCGCGGTCAGGTGATCCGGCTCGAGGTCACCCCGGGCCGGGTCGAGGCCGACGTGCAGGGCTCCCGCCCGCAGCCGTACCGGGTCACGATCGCGCTGGCACCCTTCCCGGCGGCGCTCTGGGACCGGGTCGAGCGGGAGCTGGCCGGGCAGGCGTTCTTCAGCGCCCGGCTGCTTGCCGGGGACCTCCCGCCGGAGCTGGAGGAGGTGTTCGCGGCCGCCGGCGCCCCGCTCTTCCCGGGCGGGGTGGGGGAGCTGACCCAACGGTGCAGCTGCCCCGACTTCGCGGTGCCGTGCAAGCATCTGGCGGCGACGTTCTACCTGCTCGCCGAGGCGTTCGACGCCGACCCGTTCCAGCTGCTGCACTGGCGGGGTCGCGGTCGCGCCGAGCTGCTCGACCGGCTGCGCGCCCTGCGCGCCGAGGCGGCCGGAACGGACGCCACGCCGGCCGCCGCAGCGTCCACCCGGGACGGTGCCGGCGCGGCGCCGCCGGGCGTGCCCGGGCGGGACCTGCCCTCCGCCGGAGCGGCGCGGGTGCTCACCGGCCTGCCCTCCGCCCCGCTGGACGAGGCGGTGGACCGGTTCTGGCTGCCCCCGGTACCCCTGCCGGACCGGCCGCCGAGCCTGGCCACCGGCCCGGACCTGCTGCTGCGCCAGCTCGGCGCGCCCGCACCGGCCATCGGCGGGCCGGGCCTGCTGGAACGGCTGCGTCGCGCCTACCGCGAGTTCGGCCACCTGTGAATGCGGACGCCGCCCTGGATCCTGGACAGTGACCGTTCCGCGCGAACGGTGACCGTCCAGGATCTCGGACCGGCTGCTGCGTGTGGTGACCCGCCGCGGTCATAGCCAGCGGCGGCGCATCCGCCACATCAGGCCGGCGTTGGCCGCCAGCACCACGGCGCAGATCGCGCCGGCGAGCCGCCCGGCCAGTACGGTCATCGCCGGCAGCGACGCCCACAGCACGACCGTCAGCAGCATCAGCCAGCGTCCACGTCGGGCCCGGGCCCGATGGTCGAGTCTCGCGAAGAACTTCGGGTCGCTCTCCCGGAGCTGCCGGGTGATCTGTTCGAATCTGCGCTGATCCTCTTTGCTGAGCATGGCGATGCCTTCCCCTCAGGCTTCAGCGGTCCGGCGGCTTACCCGCTGCGGCGGCGACTCACGCGCCCCTGCTGCTGGCACTTTTGCCCGCCCGGACGGGACCCGGACAGCGATGGGAGGGACCTCAGTACCGGCTTATCCGTTCCTTAAGTTTCGCTGTGCCGGTGAACGTGGCGAGAAGCGTCGTGTGAGCCGAAAACGTTACGTCGGTGTCGCGCCCGGCCGTGTCGCCCCTGCTCCGGACGTCGCGACCCACCGGGGGCGAAACCGGCCAGACGGGTGGCGTGGTGAGCGGTGCCTTAAGTGCGCTCCGGGCCCGCTCGCGACCGCCTTGAAGGGGCCTGGGGGCTTGGCTACTTTCCCGTAGCAACTCCTCAGGCAACAGTCGCCGCACCCTCGCTCCGCCCCGGTCGCAGCGTGTGGCGCCTTGAAGAAAACGGGATTGGTACATGGCCGACCAGACTGTGCCACCACGTCGACCGCGGGACGACCGCGGCTGGGACGGGCGTCAGCACCCCACCTCGGACGGGTACCGCGACGTCCACGGCTTCACCCCGTACGAGCAGCAGCAGGCCTACCCGTACGCCGCCGACCCCGCCGAGTACGCGCACGCCGGGTACCCCACCGCCGTCCAGTCGCCGGCCCGTGGTCCGCAGTGGGTGGGCCCGCAGGGCCTCGCCCCGCAGGCGCCGTACCAGCCGGCCGGCGCGGGACTGCCCAACCTGGACGACGACGACCGGGACGGCCGGGTCGGTCGGCGGCGCGCCCTCGTCGCGCTCGGCGGCACCGCCGCCGTGGTCGCCGGTGGCGCCCTGGCGATGAGCCCCCAGGTCCGGGGCCTCTTCGGCGGCGACGAGGCCCCGGTCGCCGGGGACGCCACCCGCGCCACGGTCACCGACGGCACCGCCGCCCGCCCCAGCGGCCAGCAGGCGAGCACCGTACGCACCTACACCGAGCAGAACGAGTCCTACATGGGCTCGCGGGCCGGCGCGGCGCTGAAGAAGAACGCCCCCAGCGGTGGCCGGACCTTCTCCGGCCCGGCGGCGGCCGCGGCGGAGACCAAGGTGACGGTGAAGACGGTGCTGGCCAAGGACCCGGTCCGGCACCTCGCCAGCCGGGCCACCTTCGGCGCCACGCCCAAGGTGATCGCCGACATCAGGCGGATGGGCATCGACGCCTGGATCCGCTCGCAGCTCGACCCGGAGAAGATCGCGCCGACGAAGGCCGAGCTGAAGCTCGCCGACCTGCCCAGCCTCAAGCTGGACACCCAGCAGCTGCGCGAGCAGCGCGACCAGCTCAACGAGCGGGGCGTGCAGCCGGAGAAGGAGACGGTCGACGCCACCCTCGCCCGGCAGATCTGGTCGGAGCGGCAGCTCTTCGAGGTGATGGTCGACTTCTGGAACGACTTCCTGCACGTCTCGGCCGACTTCGACGGCGGCGAGATCCACCGCAACTCCTTCGACCGGGACGTGATCCGGGCCAACGCCCTGGGCAGCTACCCGGACATGCTGGTCGCGGCCAACAAGCACCCGGCGCTGCTGCTCTACCTGAGCCAGGTCGACTCCCGCAAGGACGCCATCAACGAGAACCTGGCCCGGGAGAACCTGGAGCTCTACTCGGTCGGCGTCGACGGCGGCTACACCGAGAAGGACGTCCGGCAGGCGGCCATGCTCCAGACCGGCCGCGGCGTTGACGACGGCAGGTACGTCTTCCGGCCCGACCGGCACTACGTCGGCAAGGTGCAGATCCTCGGCTTCAGCCACCCCAACGCCTCGGCCGAGAAGGCCGACGCGGTGATCGACGCGTACATCCGCTACATCGCGCTGCACCCGTCGACCGCCCGGTACGTGGCCCGCAGCCTGGCCACCCGGTTCGTCTCGGACACCCCGCCGAAGTCCCTGGTGGACCGGCTGGCGAAGGTCTACACGGTCAACAAGGGCATGGTGAAGCCCCTGGTGATGGCGCTCTTCAGCTCCTCGGAGTTCTGGGCCGCGGTCGGCCAGAAGGTGCGCCGCCCGATGGAGTACCTGGTCGCCACGTACCGGACCCTCGGCGTCTCGCCGGAGGCGTCGCCGGAGTTCAGGCAGGGTGACAGCAAGCGGACCGCGTACGCCCAGGGGCTGCGGCAGATCCACGACAAGCTGCGCGAGCTGGGCCAGTACCCGCTGGGCCAGCCCACCCCGGACGGCTACCCGGACGTCTACGTGGCGTGGACCTCCGCCGGCACCATGGTCAACGGCTGGAACGAGGCCGGTGAGCTGCTCGCCGGCTACCGCAACCAGTTCACGTTCACCAAGCCCGAGAAGCTGGTGGCGAAGCCGCCGGCCACGGCTGGGGCGTACGTGGACGCGCTCGCCCTGCGGCTGGTGCACCAGAAGCCGAGCGCCAAGGAGAAGGCGTTGATCCTCGGGGTGGCCGGCGTGCCGGCGACCGCCAAGGTCGACGCCACGTTCAACGGGGCCATCACCGCCGTCGCGCGGGCGATCCTCGCTTCCCCCCAGCACCACCTCCGGTGAGGCACCCGATGGAGAAGACTGTGCACACGTTCCCCCTGCACCCCGAATGCCCCGACCTGCGCCGCCTGGCCGACAACCCGGCGGAGGCGGTGCTGCGCGCCGAGGCCGACGTCGTCGCCGCCGAGAACGCCGCCGAGGCCGACCGTTACCGCCGGCTGGAGGACCTGGAGGAGGCCCAGCAGGACGGCCGGGGGGTGACCCGGCGGACCTTCGTCGCCGGCGCCGCCGCCACCGCGACCGCGCTGGCCACCGCCCAGTTCGTCACCACCTCGGCGTCGTTCGCCGCGACGAAGACCGGGACCCTGATCCACGTCTTCCTCTACGGCGGGCTGGACGGGCTCAGCCTGGTCGCCCCGGCCGACGACCCGGTCCTGGCGAAGGCCCGGCCGGACCTGCTGCTCGGCGACGACTCGCTGGCCCTGGGCCGCGGCTTCAAGCTGACCAGCGCCTTCAAGCCGCTGGAGCAGTGGCTCAGGGCCGGACAGCTCGGCTTCGTCCCGGCGGTCTCCGACGAGCGGCTGTCCCGCAGCCACTTCCAGGCCGCGGACGCCTGCAACCTGGGCGGCCTGCCCAGCGAGACCGGCGGCCGGGGCTGGCTGGACAGCCTGGTGGACACGCTCGGCAAGGGCACCGCGTTCCGCAGCGTCGGCATCGGCAGCACGCTGCCCCGGTCGCTGGTCGGCACCAACGGCGCGCTCTCCATCAACAACGTCGGCTCGCTGCGGCTCAACGGCGACGACAGGTACCGCGAGGCCACCGAGCGGGCCATCCGGGGCCTCTTCACCGGGATCAACCACCCGGTGGAGGAGGCGGTGCTGGAGGGCATGGGGGCGCTGGCCACGGCTCAGAAGCTCGCCGCGAAGCCGTACCAGCCGGCCGCGGGCGTGGAGTACAAGGGCGTCGGTTACGCGTTCGAGCAGCTCGCCCAGCTGATCAAGGGCGGCGCGAACGTCCGGGTCGCCACGGTCGGCATGGGTGGCTACGACACCCACGAGAACCAGGGCCCCCGCGAGGGCGGGCAGCTGCACCGGCGGCTGGGCGAGCTGGCCAACGCGATGGCGGCGTTCTTCACCGACCTGGGCGACCGGGCCGCCGACGTCACGATCATGGTGTCCAGCGAGTTCGGCCGCCGGGTCGCCTCCAACAGCGGCGGCACCGACCACGGCCACGGCGGGGTGGTCACCATCCTGTCCGGTCGCAAGCTCGCCGGCTCGCTGCTCGGCACCTGGAACGGGTTGAACGATCTGGACAGCGGAGACGTACCCGAGTACAACAACATGTTCAACGTCTACGGAAGCGTCGCGCAGGGCCGGTTCGGCCTGACCAACGCGGAGGTGGACAAGATCTTCCCGAGGCAGAAGTACACCCCGATGAAGCTGTACGCGTGACATACCAGGACATCCACGCCGCCGGCCGTCGTACCGGGGACCCGTTCCCGTACGGCGGCCGTTCGGCTGCCCCCGTACCCACGCCACCGCCACCGCCCCCGGCCCTGCCGCGCCGCGGACCGGGCGGTCGGCGGGCCCTCGCCGCGCTCTTCTGGCTCGGCCTGGTGGCCGCGGTGCTGCCCTGGTGGCTGGGCACGCCGGCCGGGTCGTTCACCGGCACGGCGGACGTGCTCACCGCCGCCGGCCGGATCACCGGGCTGGTCGCCGGCTACCTGCTGCTGGTGCAGGTGCTGATGATGAGCCGGCTCGGCGCGCTGGAACGGTGGCTCGGCGGGGAGCGGATCTCCCGCCTGCACCGCGACCTGGGCGCGACCCTGCTGGTCGCCGTGCTCGCCCACCTGTCGCTGATCGTGGTGGCCTACGCCGACCTCGAGGGCCACTCGATCTTCGGCGAGGTCGGGGTGCTGCTGCGCGACTACGAGGACATGGTCTCCGCGTTCGTCGCCGCCGGGATCATGGTGCTGGTCGGCTTCACCGGCATCCGGGCGATCCGCAAGGTGATGCCCTACGAGCTCTGGTACCACCTGCACCTGGCCAGCTACGCCGCGCTGCTGCTCGGCTTCGGCCACCAGTTCAGCAACGGCGCCCAGCTCTTCCCGCCCGGGCCGGTACGCATCGGCTGGATCGCGGCGTACCTGCTGGTGGCCGCCGCGCTGGTCTGGGGTCGGCTGGTCGCGCCGCTGGCGTTGAACCTGCGGCACCGGCTGCGGGTGGCCGACGTGGTGGCGGAGAGCCCGGACACCATCTCGGTCTACCTGACCGGCCGCCGGCTCAACCAGCTCGACATGCTCGGCGGGCAGTACTTCCGCTGGCGCTTCCTCACCCCCGGCTGCTGGTGGCAGTCGCACCCGTTCTCGCTCTCCGCCGCGGCCAACGGCCGCTGGCTGCGGCTGACCGTCAAGGTGGTCGGCGCGCACACCGCCGACCTGCGCGACCTCGACCCGGGCACCCGGGTCTGGGCGGAGGGCCCGTCCGGCACCTTCACCGCCGCCCACCGGACCCGGGAACGTGCCCTGCTGATCGCCGGCGGCAGCGGCATCGCCCCGCTGCGCGCCATGCTGGAGGAGTTGCCGCCCGGCGCGGCGCTGATCTACCGGGCCCGTACCCCCGTCGACGTGCTGCTGCACCACGAGCTGGACTGGCTGGCCCAGGCCCGGCAGACCTCCGTCTGGTACGTCATCGGCTCCCGCGACGACCCGGGCCCGCGCCAGGTGATGAGCCCCGCGGGGCTGCGCAAGCTGGTGCCCGACCTGCCCCGCCGGGACGTCTACCTGTGCGGTCCGGCCGGGCTGGTCGCCCAGTCCGTGCGGGTGCTGCGGGAGGCCGGCGTGCCCCGGCGGCAGATCCACCTCGCCACGTTCGAGCTGTAGAGAGGCATCGGAACATGCGTCGCGCGCTGCTCGCGATCACCGGTCTGGCCGCCAGCACCACCGCGCTGGTGGCGTTCAAGGGCGCGCCGAACGCCAGCCCGGTCGCCCAGGACCTGCCCGCCGGCCAGGCGACGGCGACGCCGGGCGGGGCGGCCCCGGGCGGCACCTCCGGGCCGGCCCCGTCGGCCGGTCCGGCCGGCTCGCCGACCGCCCGGGCGAGCGCCACCGCGAGCCCTACCCCGGGCGCCCGCACCAGCACCAGCAGCGGCGGCACCAGCACGGCGGCGCCCCGGACCACCACCACCGCGCCGCGCACCACCGCCGCCGCGCCGACGGCCACCACCCGCAAGGTGACCGGCCCGGTGATCAGCAACGAGTACGGCAACGTGCAGGTGCAGATCACCCTCTCCGGCACGAAGATCGTCAACGCGGTCGCCCTGGAGCTGCCGGACGGCGGCCAGTCCTCGCTGCGCAGTGACAAGGTCGACGCCGCGTACAGCGGGACCTCCGGCCAGGTGGTGCAGCGGCAGAGCGCCAACCTGGACACCGTCTCCGGGGCCACCTACACCAGCAATTCCTACAAGCAGTCGCTCCAGGCCGCGATAGACCAGGCCCGCTGAGGTGACCGCGCCGCCGGCCCGGCCGGGCCTGCGCCGGGTCGAACAGATCATGGGTACGGCGATCAGTCTCGACCTGGCCGACGACCTGCCCCCCGCGACCCTGCACGAGCTGGCCGAGGAGACCTTCCGCTGGCTGCGCGAGGTCGACGCCCGGTTCAGCACCTACTCCGACGACAGCGAGGTGTGCCGCTTCGGACGGGGCGAGCTGCTGCTCTCCGAGGCGTCGGTGGATCTGCGCCGGGTGCTCGAACGCTGCGCCGACCTGTGGGACGTCACCGACGGGTTCTTCGACGCGTACGCCACCGGGCGGCTGGACCCGTCCGGCTATGTGAAGGGCTGGTCGGCGCAGGTCGCCTCGGACCGGCTGGTCGCCGCGGGGGCGGCCAACCACTGCCTCAACGCTGGCGGGGACGTCCGGGTCCGGGGCCTGTCGTCGGCCGGCGGGCCGTGGCGGATCGGCGTCCGGCATCCGTGGGACCCGGCGTCGACCTGCCTGGTGCTCACCGGCACCGACCTGGCGGTGGCCACCTCCGGCGTGTACGAGCGGGGGCACCACGTGGTCGACCCGCGTCGGGGCGAGCCGGCGAAGGGCCTGCGCTCGGTCACCGTGGTCGGCTCCGACCTCGGCCTCGCCGACGCGTACGCCACCGCGGCGGTGGCGATGGGGATCGCGGGCATCGGCTGGCTCGACCGCCTCGACGGGCACCTGCACGCCGTGGTGACCGACGACGGCCGCCTGCTGCACTCCACCGCCCTGCCGGTCGACGCCTGACCCGCCGCCGGCGGAGGCTCAGCGGATGGTGCGCTGGGTCCCGGCGGGGCGGGTGTTGGTCGGGCGGGGGCGGCCGGGGCGGGCGCCGGGCGGGCGGGTGCCCGGCCAGCGGTGGGCGCGCCGGTAGGGCGGCGGCGGCGGTTCGGTGCCGCCGGTGGGCTGAGTCGCGTCGTCGCTGGCCATCACGTACCCCCGCTCCTGGCGTCCGCGCGCCGTCACCTGTCCAACGAGGTCGGCCGCGTCGGGGACGCGACTGGCCGCCCGGCTACCCGGTGCGGGCCTCAGTAACCCCGGCGGGGCAGCGGCAGTTGGCCGGGAGGCAGCTCGGGGGTGAGCGTCACGCCGGTCTCCCGCAGCGCGTCGATCAGGGCGTTCTGCACCAGGTAGGCGTCGGGCAGCTGCCAGCGTGCCTGCTCGGGGGCGACCGCCCAGCGCACGGCCCCCTCGGGCAGCCGGGTCGGCGGCGCCGGGATCCACGAGCCAGGGCCGTGGCGGACCACGTGGAAGCAGTGCTCCAGCTCGGGCCGGAGCGGGTCGCCCGGGCGGACCAGGAACATCCACCGCCCGGTCGGGGTGACCACCACCGGGCCGCGCACCCCGGTGCCGGCGGGGTGGTGCGGCAGCGCGTCGAGCACGTGCCGGCCGAGGTGCGCGGCCACCTCCAGCACGTCGAAGGCCCGGCCGGTGGGGAGCAGCACGCCGTGTGGCCGGTCGCGCCACCAGGTCGCCACCCGGGCCGGGTCGGCGCTCGCCGCGTGCTCCCAGTCCTCCAGGGCCGGATGGCAGCCGACGGTCGGGCAGCCGGCCCGGCCGCAGACGAAGCGGCTGCGGGCCAGGCAGGCGCCGGGGGTCACCTCCCAGCCGTGCAGGGCGTACCGCACGGCGATCCGGCGCAGCCGGACCCGCTCGATCGGCGACAACTGGGCGACCCGTGGGCCGACGTTTCCCCACATAACCCGTGATCTCCCCTCGTCAGCCCGGACACCCGCCGCGTCGAACGTCGAGCCCCGTCACTGCCGTAACCCGCGATCGTTGAGCTGACGAAACGGCTCGTGCAACTTGCACGAAAAGTACGAGGACTGGCTGTATGGCTGACGTACAACCTGTGCGACCAGCGAAAACCTGAGACGGACGGACCGCCGCACCCGCGGGGGACCGCCCGGAGAGCCGCCGGACGGAGACCAGGGGGAGGAGCAGGGGGAGATGGACGAGCTTCCGATAGGGCGACGGGTGGCCTACTGGCGCGGGCGGCGCAAGATGTCCCAGCAGGTCTTCGCCGACCGGCTGGGCAAGTCCAAGAGCTGGGTCGACAAGGTCGAGCGCGGCGTGCGTCGGCTGGACAAGTTCTCCGTCCTCTACGAGATCGCCGACATCCTCCAGGTCGACGTCCAACTCCTGCTCGGCAAGGATCCGGAGCGGCGCACCGACGGGCTCAACTGCATCGACCAGATCGAGGTGCAGGAGATCCGAGCCGCCCTGGAGCGGTACGACTCGATGAGCGCGTACTTCGACGCCGCGCCGTACCCGCCGCCGCTGCTCGACATGCGCAAGGCCGTCAACCACGCCTGGCTCACCTATCAGTACGGCCGTTACGGGATGCTCACCCGGGCCCTGCCGAAGCTGCTGCGCGACGCCCAGGCGGCCGACGCCGGCTACGGCGGCGACCAGGCGAAGGAGGCCGCCCACCTGCTCGGCCAGGTCTACCAGATCGCCTCGTCGGTGCTGCGCAAGCTCGGCGAGTGCGACCTGGCCTGGCTGGCGGCGGACCGGTCGATGGCGGTCGCCCAGCGGGCCGACGACCAGTTGCTGGCCGGCGTCGCCACCACCCGGGTCTGCAACGCCCTGGTCGCCATGGGGCGGCCCCGTCCCGCCCTGGAGCTGAACGTCACCATCGCCAACCGGCTCGCCCCCGCCGGCGGCGACCACGACGACCCCGACCGGCTCTCCGTCTACGGCATGCTGCTCCTGCAGGGCGCGATGGCCGCCGCCCGGATCGGCGACTCCGCGACGGTCGACGACCTGCTCAACGGCGCGCACGAGGCGGCGACCCTCCTCGGCAGCGACCAGAACCGCTACTGGACCTCGTTCGGCCCCACCAACCTGGAGCTGCACCGGGCGGCCGCCGCGGTGGAGCTGGGCGACGGCGGCCGGGCGGTGGAGATCCACCAGCGGATCCCGCAGGCGTCGTTCAACGCGCTGCTGCCCGAGCGCCGCGCCCACCACCTGCTCGACATCGCCCGCGGCTACGCGCAGCTCGGCGACGTGGCCAACGCGGGGGAGATGCTGCTGCTCGGCGACCGGCTGGCCGCCTCGGAGATCCGCTGCCGCCCGATCGCCCACGAGGTGATGGCGGACGTGCTGCGTCGCACACGGGGTGCGCCGCCTCCGCCGATTGCGGAGTTGGCTGAGCACATGGGAGTCGGAGTATGACGGTGCCGGCCGGATGAACGGCCCGCCCCCGAGCAGCGAGCACCCCGAGGTGCTCTACGTCATCGCCTGCGGTTCGCCGCTGGCCCGCCACGTCGGTCGCCTCGTCGAGCTGGCCCAGTCCGACGGCTGGGAGGTGTGCGTGGTCACCACGCCGGACGGGGCGAAGTTCGTCGATCGGGCCGCGCTGGCCCGGCAGACCGGTCATCCGGTCCGTACCCACTACAAGTTCCCCGGCGACCCGGATCTGCTGCCGCCCGCCGACGCGATGATCGTCTGCCCCGCGACGGTGAACACGATCAACAAGTGGGCGGCCGGGATCACCGACACGCTGGCCCTGGGCCTGCTGATCGAGGGGCAGGGCAGGGGGCTGCCGGTGGTGGCCGTGCCGTTCACCAACGCCGCCATGGCGGCTCATCCCGCGTTCCAGGCCGGGCTGGCCCGGCTGCGCGAGTGGGGGACCACGGTGCTCTTCGGCGACCACGTCTTCCCCCTGCACCCGCCGGGCGCGGGCGAGCGACACCTCCAGGTGTTCCCCTGGGAGGTCGGGCTCGCCCCGCTGCGCGACCGGTCCCGCGTCACGTCCGCCGCCTGAGCCGGCCCGCATGACCGGACGGGGTCGTTGCCACCCGGTCGCGCGGGCGACTCGGGTCGGGCCGGGGGACGCGGGCGGCGGGCGTGGCCGTGCCCGCCGCCCCGCGCCGGTAAGCTGACCGCCCGTGAGCACAAGGGCAGCCCCGCCGACCGTCGCCGACGTGGTGGCCGAGCTGGAGCGGCGTCACCCGTCCGCCTGGGCCGAGGAGTGGGACCGGGTGGGCCTGGTGCTCGGCGAGCCCGCCGCCGCGGTCCGCCGCGTCTTCTGCACGGTCGACGTGGTCCCGGAGACCGTCGCCGAGGCGCTCGCCGTGGGCGCCGACATGATCGTCGCGCACCACCCGCTGCTGCTGCGCGGGGTCTCCTCGGTCGCCCCCACCACGTACAAGGGGCGGATCGTGCACGACCTGATCCGTGCCGGGGTGGCCCTGTACGTGGCGCACACCAACGCCGACGTCGCCGACCCGGGCGTCTCCGACTCGCTCGCCGCCCGGTTCGGGCTGACCGGGCTGCGCCCGCTGCACCCGCCGGCACCCGGCTTCCCGGCCGCCGGTCCGGGCCGGGGCATCGGACGGATCGGCGAGCTGCCCACCCCGATGACCCTGGCCGACCTGACCCGGCACGCGGCCGCCGTCCTGCCCGCCACCGTCTGGGGCGTTCGCGCCGCGGGCGATCCCGGGCGTATCGTGCGTACCCTCGCGGTCAGCGGTGGCTCCGGCGACGACTTCCTCGCCGAGGCGACCGCCGCCGGGGTGGACGCGTTCCTCACCGCCGACCTGCGGCACCATCCGGCCGGCGAGCATCTCGCCGCCGGCGGGCCCGCCCTGCTCGACGCCGCCCACTGGGCGACCGAACGACCCTGGCTCGACGACCTGGCCGCCCAGCTGCGGGCCGGCCTCGGCGTCGAGACCGTGGTGTCCGACCTGGACACCGACCCCTGGACCGTGCACGCCGCCGCGCCCGCACTGGACGACAAGGAGCCCCGACTGTGAAGGCTGAACCCCAGGTCCAGCGCCGCCTGCTCGATCTGCAGGCCATCGACACCACCCTCGCTCAGCTCGCCCACCGCCGCCGGACGCTGCCCGAGCGGGCCGAGCTGGAGGGGCTGGCCCGCGAGCTCTCCGCGCTGGAGGACGACCGGGTCCGCGCCCAGGTCGCCGTCGACGACCTGGACCGGGACATCGCCCGGCTGGAGAAGGACATCGACCAGGTCCGGGCCCGCAAGAGCAAGGACGAGGCGCGGCTTGCCGCGGGCACCGGCCCGTCCCGGGAGCTGGAGGCGCTCCAGCACGAGCTGGCGTCGCTGAACCGGCGGCAGGGCGACCTGGAGGACGCCGAGCTGGAGCTGATGGAGCAGCGGGAGACCGCCCAGGGCGTGCTCGACGGGATCGAGGCCCGGATGGCCGAGGCGCGGGACCGGCGGGCCGCCGCCGAGCAGCGCCGCGACGACAGCCTGGCCGAGATCGCCAAGGAGGAGGAGTTCAAGCGGAACGCCCGCAAGCCCCTCGCCGCCGACCTCCCGGCCGACCTGATCACCCTCTACGACAAGATCCGCGAGGACACCGGCCTGGGCGCCGCGCTGCTCACCTCGGGCCGCTGCGGCGGCTGCCGGCTGGAGCTCTCCGGCGCGGACCTGGGCCGGATCCGCAAGGCGGCGCCGGACGAGGTGGTCCGCTGCGAGGAGTGCCGGCGGATCATGGTGCGCACCAACGAGTCGGGCCTGTAGCCCGGTGGCGGTCCGCGCGGTCGTCGTCGAGGCCGACGGCGGGTCCCGGGGCAACCCGGGTCCGGCCGGCTACGGGGCGGTGGTCCGGGACCCGGCCTCCGGCGAGGTGCTGGTGGAGCGCTCCGAGGCGATCGGGACGGCCACCAACAACGTCGCCGAGTACCGGGGGCTGATCGCCGGGCTGGAGGCCGCGGCCGAGCTGGGCGCCGCCGAGGTCGAGGCACGGATGGACTCCAAGCTGGTGGTCGAGCAGATGTGCGGCCGCTGGCAGATCAAGCACCCCGGGCTGCGCCCGCTCGCCGCCCGGGCCGCCGCGCTGGTGGACCGCTTCGAGAACGTCCGGTTCAGCTGGATCCCCCGGGAGCGCAACCGGCACGCCGACGCGCTGGCCAACGCGGCGATGGACGTCGCCGCCGGCAAGCCGGCCAAGCGGGCCGGGGCAGAGCCGCCCCGTGAGGTGGCCGCCCGCGCGGCGACGCGCCACACCGGCACCGATCCGGCCACCGCGAAGCCCTCCTGGGAGCCCCGGCCGAGCTTCACCGCGACCCGGCTGATCCTGGTCCGGCACGGCGAGACCGAGTGGACCGTCCAGCACCGCTACGCCGGTCGCGCGGACGTGCCCCTGTCCGACCAGGGCCGGGCCCAGGCCCGGGCCACCGCGGCGCGGGTGGCCGAGCTGGCCCCGTCCGTCGCGGCCGTGGTCAGCTCCCCGCTGTCGAGGTGTACGGCCACCGCCGAGGCGATCGCCGGGGCGCTCGGCGACCTGCCGGTGCGCCAACAGGACGACTGGGTGGAGTGCGACTTCGGCGACTGGGACGGCAAGACCTTCGCCGAGGTGCGCGAGGGCTGGCCGGGCGAGCTGGACGCCTGGCTCGCCTCGACCCGGATCGCGCCGCCTGGCGGGGAGTCGTTCACGGTCGTCGCCGAACGGGTGGACCGGGCGGTGGCGGCGCTGCGCGAGGCGTACACCGGGGAGACCGTGGTGGTGGTCTCGCACGTCTCGCCGATCAAGCTGGCGTTGCGCGACGCCCTGGCGGCCGGCGATGCCTTCCTGCACCGGCTCTTCCTGGACGCGGCCGGCATTTCGGTGCTGGACATGTGGCCCGACGGCGGGGTCGCGGTCCGCTCGGTCAACGACACCGCCCACCTCGCCGCCCGCTGAACCCCCGGCCGCCGGGCCGCCCGCCGACGCCGTTCGGCGCAGCCCGGCGGCCGTTCGGCGCAGCGCCGTTCCCCGGTCGAACGTGACCGCGCTCACAGGGTCGTAGCCTCCGGCCGTCACATGGCGAGTTACGACTTCCCGGAGGTGTGTCAGATGGCTGCACCGGAACCGGAGGCGCCGGCAACGGCGTCTTCCAGGGCGAAGGACCACAGTCCCTGGAACTGGTTGCTTTTTATCCCGATCGTGGTGCCGCTGATCACGGCCTTGTTCAACGCGGACTCGCCGCGGCTCTTCGGCTTCCCGCGGTTCTACTGGCTCCAGCTGGCCTGGATCCTGCTCGGCGTCGGCACCACGACGCTGGTCTACCAGATGACGAAGAAGCGGGGTGATCGGTGATGTGGCGTGACCATTTGACCGAGATCATCGTCTTCTCGGTGCTCTTCCTGCTGGTCAGCGCGATGGGTTTCGTGGCGGCCCGGTGGCGGGCGCCGCGGGACATGGCCCACCTCGACGAGTGGGGGCTGGGCGGCCGCAGCTTCGGCGGCTGGATCACCTGGTTCCTGGTCGGCGGTGACCTGTACACCGCGTACACCTTCGTCGCGGTGCCGGCGCTGATCTTCGGCGCGGGCGCGGCCGGGTTCTTCGCCGTGCCGTACACGATCGTCATCTACCCGCTGGTGTTCCTGGTGCTCTGCCGGCTCTGGTCGGTGTCGCACCGGCACGGCTTCGTCACGCCGGCCGACTTCGTCCGCAGTCGGTTCGACTCGCCGATCCTGGCGCTGCTCATCGCGATCACCGGCATCGTCGCCACGATGCCCTACATCGCGCTGCAGCTGGTCGGCATCGAGGCGGTGCTCAAGACGATGGGCGTGACCGGCGACAGCACGATCGCCCGGCACCTGCCGATCATCATCGCGTTCGCAATCCTGGCGGCCTACACCTACCAGTCCGGGCTGCGCGCTCCGGCGCTGATCGCCTTCGTCAAGGACGCGCTGATCTATGTCGTCATCCTGGTGGCGATCCTCTACATCCCCTACAAGCTGGGCGGCTGGGGCAGCATCTTCGACGCCGCGGACGCGAAGTTCAAAGCCTCCCCGAACCCGGGCGACGGCATCCTGCTCAACGCCAACAACCAGCTGTACTACGCGTCCTTGGCGTTCGGCTCGGCGCTGGCGCTCTTCCTCTACCCGCACAGCATCACCGGGGTGCTGGCCAGCCGGAACCGGGACGTGATCAAGCGGAACATGTCCGCGCTGCCGGCGTACAGCCTGCTGCTCGGTCTGATCGCGCTGCTCGGCTACATGGCCATCGCGTCCGGGGTGAAGCCGCTGCCGGGCGCGACGGCGGGCACCGTGGACGGCAACACCGTCGTGCCGCTCCTGTTCGATCAGCAGTTCCCCAACTGGTTCGCCGGGGTCGCGTACGCGGCCATCGGCATCGGCGCGCTGGTGCCGGCGGCGATCATGTCGATCGCGGCGGCGAACCTGTTCACCCGCAACATCTACAAGGAGTACCTGAAGCGGGACGCTACGCCGGCCCAGGAGGCGCAGGTCTCCAAGGTGACGTCGCTGCTGGTCAAGGTCGGCGCGCTGGCGTTCATCGTCTTCCTCAACCCGCAGTACGCCATCGACCTCCAGCTGATCGGCGGCGTGATCATCCTGCAGACGCTGCCGTCGGTGGCGTTGGGCCTCTACACCCGCTGGTTCCACCGCACCGGGCTGATCGCGGGCTGGGCGGTCGGCCTGGGCCTGGGATTGTGGATGCTCTACGAGATCCCGAACACGGCGACCAAGCGGGCGCACTTCGGCGGTCAGGCCTTCCCGCTGGAGAAGTTCGGCTTCGACACCAAGATGACGATCTACGTCGGCATCGTGGCCGTACTGGTCAACCTCGCGGTCGCCGCGCTGGTGACCCTGATCCTGCGGGCGGCGAAGGTGGCCGACGGGGCGGACAACACCCGGCCCGACGACTACTTCGCCGACGAGGGCGACCCGCGGATCATCCCCGGCGTCGACCGCGACGCCGACTCCGCGCGCGAACCGGTCGCGTAACGCACGTCTCCGCCCGGGTGCCCGTTCCGATGACGGGTACCCGGGCGGTGCCGTGGGTGCGGGTCGGTCGGGGTGTCGCGCTCACCGGCCGGCTGGGTGCCGGGCCCCTTTCTGCCACGCTACGAACTTGATGTCGTCAACGAATCGGTCTCCGCCGGGCCGGGCGATGCATCCACGTCATCAAGTTCGTAGCGTGCCGAGCAGACCCCCGGTTGCGGGTCGGACCGTGGACGCCGGCGAGGGGTCGGCGAGCGGCGAGAGGCCGGCGAGCGGCGCGAGCCAGCCGGGGCGCCGGCTGGGTCAACGGCGGCGGGTGCGGGACTCCAGGGCCTCGTTGAGCCGGCCCAGCATCGTCGCCAGCGTGTCCCGGTCGTCGCTGGTCCAGTCGGCGAGGATGTCGCCGTAGAGCCGGGTTCGGGCCGCCTGCACGGCGGCCATCCGCTGCAATCCGGCCGGGGTGGCCGAGATCACCGTGCCGCGGCCGTCCGCCGGGTCGGGGGCGCGGGTGATCAAACCGTCGCGCTGCATGGCGGACACCTGGCGGGTCACCGTCGAGCCGTCCAGGTTGAGCCGGGCGGCCAGCGTGGAGACGTTCTGCGGGCCGGCGGTGTCCAGGTGTCGCAGGATCACGTACGCCGCCCGGTCGAGAACCCGGTGCTCGGCGGTGCCGGTGGCCCGCCGGGTGGCCTCGCCGAGCCGCATCAGCAGGGCGACCTGGGTCTCGATCCGTCCGAGGGTGATCTCGTCGCTCATAACTGTATGATACAACAGAACTACCTGTACGATACAGCTACTTGGGAGGCGGAGTGGACCGGCGTACCGAGCCCAACCGCAGTGCCATCTACGCCACCACGCTGGTGGCCTTCCTCGCCATCGCCGGCATCGCCGTGGTGGACCCGATCCTGCCCGCCATCGGCGCCGCGATCGGCGTCACCGCCTGGCAGGTCGAGCTGCTCTTCACCGCGTACATCGCGGTGATGGCGCTCGGCATGATCCCGGCCACCCTGGCCAGCGGGAAGTTCGGCTTCAAACCGGTGCTGGTCACCGGCGTCTCGGTGGTCGGCCTGGCCGCCATGCTCGCCTCGTTCAGCAACGACATCGTGCAGCTGTCGGTGCTGCGCGGCGTCTGGGGGCTGGGCAACGCGATGTTCTTCGCCACCGCCATGGTGGTGCTGGTCAGCCTGGCCAACGACCGGGAGTGGGTGGTCGGCCTCTTCGAGACCGCGCTCGGTCTCGGCTTCGCCGTCGGCCCGCTGATCGGCGGCCTGCTCGGCGAGGTGAGCTGGCGGCTGCCGTTCTTCGTCTGCGGCGTATTCATGGTGTTCGCTCTGGCCGTGGCGTCCCGCAAGCTCCGCGAGCCGGCCCACCGGCAGGCGCCCGTACGGCTGGGTCAGATCTTCGCGACCTACCGCAGGCCGGCGTTCATCGCCCTCTGCGTGGTCACCGCCGCCTACAACTTCGTCTTCTTCGTGGTGCTCGGCTACACGCCGCTCTTTCTCGGCCTCGACGTCATCCCGCTGGGCCTGGCCTTCACCGGCTGGGGCCTGGGCCTGGCCGCCGGCATCCTGGTGATCGGCCACCGGCTCGCGCACCGGATCGGCGCGGTGCAGACCGTCGGGGTGGCCATCGCCGGGCTGCTGGTCTGCATGGTCCTCTTCGCCACCTCCGGCAGCACCGCGGAGTCGCTGGTGGTGCTGGTGCTCGCCGGGCTCTGCATGGGGCTGGCCAACGCCAACCTCACCGACCTGGCGCTCGGTCTCGGCTCCGCCGACCGGCGGGTCGCCACCGGCGCGTTCAACCTGGTCCGCTGGGGCGCCGCCGCGCCCGCGCCGATCATCTCCGGCAAGCTCGCCGAGCACGGCGTCACGCTGCCCTTCTGGCTGGGCTTCGGGGTGCTCGCCGTCGGGGTGCTGGTCTACCTGGCCTTCGCGCACCTGATGGCCGCCGGCTACGGCGAGCGGGTGCTCTGGTCCCGCTGGAACCGCGCCGCCCGGCAGGCCGAGCACGCGCCGGAGGAGCCGGTCGGCGAGGCGTACTGACCGGGCGTGCTCCGGCCGCTCTAACGCAGTGCGCGCCAGAGCAGGTAGAGCCCGATCACCGTGCCGAAGGCGACGATCAGCGCCTTCAACAGCACCGGCGGCAGCCGCCGGACCAGCCGGGCACCGGCGTACCCGCCGACCAGGGTGGCCGGCGCGACCACCGCGACCGCCGCCCAGTTCACCGGGCCGAAGAGCGCGAACACCGCGACCGTGGTCAGCCCGACCACCGCGGAGAGCAGGTTCTTGATCGCGGTCACCCGGGCCAGCGTGCTGTCCAGCACCAGGGCCAGCCCGGCGACCAGCATGACGCCCAGGGCCGCGCCGAAGTAGCCGCCATACACGGCGCCCACCGCGACCATCGCCTGCACGGTGACCGTCCGGCGGCGCGGTGACAGGTCCCGCGGGTGCCCGACCAGCCGGCGCAGCGGATCCTGGAAGGCCAGCACCGCCGTCGCGCCGAGCACCAGGAACGGTACGACCAGCTCGAAGGCGCGGGCCGGGGTGGCCAGCAGCAGCAGGCAGCCCAGCACCGCGCCGACGACGGTGGTGGGCACCAGGGGCGCCAGCCGGCGGACCGGCGGCAGGTCGGCCCGGCTGCCCGCCACGCTGGCCAGGTAACCGGGGCAGACCGAGACCGAGTTGGTCACGTTCGCCGGCACCGGCGGCAGGCCGACCGCGATCAGGGCGGGGAAGGTGATGAGCGAACCGCCCCCGGCCACCGCGTTCACCGTGCCCGCGGCGAGACCGGCGGCGAGCAGGAGCGCGGCGTCGGAAAGATCCATGGTGCCCCGAGGCTAGTACGCCCGGGTCCGCGCCGCTCGGGCGTGTCCGGTGGGCCGGAGGGCGCCGAACTGCTCGCCGAGCACTGAGGTGACGTCCCGTCAGGGCGGAAATGGCCCGCGCCGCCGCGTCGTTAGAATGAGGGTGCGACGGACGAGTCGACCGGGCGGTCGCGTCGACGGGCTCCGGCCCGTCGCCGAGGAACGTCCGGACTCCACAGGGCAGGGTGGTTGCTAACGGCAACCCGGGGTGACCCGCGGGACAGTGCCACAGAAAACAGACCGCCGGCCCATTCGGGTCGGTAAGGGTGAAACGGTGGGGTAAGAGCCCACCAGCACCCCGGGTGACCGGGGTGGCTCGGTAAACCCCACCCGGAGCAAGGCCAAGCAAGGGCCGTCACCGCAAGATGACGACCCGGCGCAGACGCTTGAGGGCTGCCCGCCCGATGTCTGCGGGTAGGCCGCATGAGCCTGTCGGCAACGGCAGGCCGAGATGGATGGCCGCCGCCGGCGCGTGACCCGCGAGGGGTACGCGCCGCGCACAGAATCCGGCGTACAGGTCGACTCGTCCGTCGCCCACCAGGTCAGCCGCCACCATATGGTGGCTGACCTGCTGTTTCCTCGGGCGCTACCGGTCGTCGTTGGTCGTATTTGGTCAGCGTTCAACGGTCCAGAGACGGCCCAGACGGCCCGGGCACGGCCCCGGGCCGAGCGGTTCACGGGGCTGCGCCGATTGGTCGGGCAGGCACGCGACGCGACCATGTCAGACCGCTTCGTTAACCTCCGCTGCCGATCAACATCGAGGCATCCAACACCGCAGCAGAGCGGCCTCCCTGGTCTGCTTGGGGGTGGTTCGGAAACCAAGCCGGGCCTAACCAGCGTCCAGGCTTCGTTGAGGGGCAAGGTGTGGCCTGTCAGCGTTGATCAGGCACAACGTGAGGGGTCGGGCGACGAGCGAGCCGCTCGACCCCTCGCTTGTAAGTTCTGGGCGCGCCGTCCGGCGGCGTCCCGGACCGTCTCCCGCCTTGGCCGACCGTCCGTGTGACACTGGCCCCGGTCGTCTCTATCCGGGCTGGTTGCTGTCACCGCTGCTGTCGACGCAGTGCGGCCCAGCAGAGGGAGGACACCCAGGCCGAACGCCAGGAACCACACCCAACTGAGCCACCTGCTTGGACTTGGCCGCACGCCGGGCTTGGTCATGCAGTCATGGAAGCACGCTCACCCACTGCCGGCCATCCCCCCGGTCACCGGCCCGACGGTCATACGTTGAAGCGGAACTTAGAGCCGCTGGCCCACCACCAGCGGGAACAGAACGCACACCTGATGCCGATTCCGGCCATTACGCCCGGAATTGACCTTACGATGAGGTCTCTTCATGGAGGTGAAGGACCATGCCGACGTATATCGCGTTGCTGAACTGGACCGATCAGGGGATCCGAGGCTACAAGGACACCGCGAAGCGCAGCGAGGCCTTCGCCGCAGCGACCCAGAATCTCGGGGCGAATCTACTGAACATTTACTGGACCGTCGGTCCGTACGACGTCGTGGCCGTCGTCGAGGCGCCCGACGACGAAACCGCCAGCGCGGCGCTCCTGCAGCTCGGCGGGGCGGGCAACGTTCGTACCACGACCCTGCGGGCCTTCGGTCGAGACGAGATGGATCGCGTCATCGCCAAAGCCGCTGGCTAAAGCCTTCCACACTGGCAGGATGGCGGCGCCCGGCGAGCCCGGCCAGCCATCGCTTCCAGGGCAGAGCTGGCATAACGAGTCAGCAGCCACGCGTCGTTGGTGCGATTGCGCGCTGACGATCGGTTGAGAGTCGGCGGCCTCGCCTCGGTGATTGGGTGGCCGCCTCACCGCTCTGCTCGCGCCAATGGCCGCCGTCGCCTGGACTAGTACTGCAACGGCAGTTATGGCGGGTAGCCGCGTTGGCGGTAATGGCTGGTGCGGGCTTGGTGTTGGCGTCGGCGGCGCCAGTGTGACCAGGCCCAGATGCGGGCCGGGCAGCGCGGGACGGTGAGGATCAGGGACACCATGAGACGGCGGATCTCCGGTACCGTGTAGCCGATCATCATGTCCTCGCCAACAGCGGTTCCCCTTTTGTCGTAAGGGTTCTGGCGGCGGCGAGCCAGGCGTGGGTGGCCATGGCGAGGGTGATGTGGGCGTGCCAGGCCCGCCAGTCACGGACCTGGTAGTCGTCCAGGCCGGCTTCTTGTTTGGCCTGCTGGAAGCATTCCTCGATCGCCCACCTGCTGCCGGCGATGCGGGCCAGGTCGATCAGGCGGGTGCGGCGAGGCCCGTAGCAGACGTAGTAGGCGATCTCCCCGGTGCTGACGCTGCGCCTGGCCAACAGCCAGTGCCCCCGACCGGGCCGCCAGCAGATCCGTACCGGCACGCGGGCCCAGTCGTAGTCGCGGGGGCCGTGCGCACCGGCGCCGGCGGACAAGCGACACCACGCCTGAGCGGGCAGAGCGGCGATCAGCTCGTCGGCGCGGCAGGTGCCCATCGTGGTGGTGATCATGTCGTCGTTGCGGCGGGTTGCCAGCACATAGCCCACATCCCGCTCTTCCAGCCAGACCCGCAGACTCTTGACCTGGCCGTAAGCTTCGTCGCCGGTGACCCACCCGACCGGCACCCCGGCGTCGAGGGCCCGAGCCAGCAGGGTCTTGGCGATCTGCGGCTTGGTCGCGAACTCGAGGTCGTCGGGGATGCCCGCGGCGCGGCACCGTTCACGGTCGTCGGTCCACGCCGCAGGCAGATACAACCGCCGGTCGATCAGCCCGTGCCCTTTCGCCGTGCGGTAGGCCAGGAACACCCCCACCTGACAGTTCTCGACCCTGCCGGCGGTCCCGGAGTACTGCCGCGCCACCCCCGCCGACCGCACACCCTTCTTCAGGAAGCCGGTGTCGTCGACGATCAGCACACCCTGCGGGTCACCGAGGTGCTCGACCAGGTAATCCCGCACGTCATCACGGACCGCCTCGACATCCCAGTCCGCCCACCGCAGCAACCGCTGCATCCCATCCGGCGACACCTCACCCGCCCGCTCCGCGAGGGTCCAGCCGTTCTTCCGCTCCAGCCCGGCAGCCAACCCACAAAGGTACTGCCGCACCCGAGCCCGCGGCTCCGCCCGCCGGAACCGACCCGCGATCCGCGCGTGCAACCGATCCAACTCCGCCGCCCACGCATCGACCTCCGCCACCGCCACGGCAGACATCATGCACTACAGCGCATCCACAACTGCCGTTGCAGTACTAGGGCGTGTCCTGCCGATCTTGTAGTGGTTGATCGTTGACGATGTGCCGGTGGTGCGTCGTGGTGAGTTGACCGATGAGGCGTGGGCGGTGATCGCGCCGCTGCTGCCCGAACCGGGAAGTTCTCGGGGGCGGTGGCGGGATCATCGGCAGGTCATCAACGGAGTTCTGTGGAAGCTGCGCACCGGCGCGCCTTGGCGTGACCTGCCGGAACGCTTCGGGCCGTGGAAGACCTGCCACGAGCGCCTGCGCCGATGGACGGCGGATGGGACGTGGGATCGGATTCTGGCCGCGGCGCAGGTCCACGACGACGGCACACCGGTGCAGTGGACGATCAGTATCGACTCGTCGATCGTGCGGGCGCACCAGCATGCCGCTGGCGCCCGCAAAAAGGGGGCTCCCCGACAAGTGCGGCGACGCCTGGTGCGCAAGCTGGTGAGGCCATCGGCCGATCCCGCGGCGGACTGAGCACGAAGATCCACCTCGCCGTCGACGGACGCGGCCGGCCGTTGTCAATCCTGCTCACCCCAGGCCAGGCCGGCGACAACCCCCAGCTACTGGCCCTGCTCGACGCCATCGCCGTGAACGAGCCTGGACCCGGCCGGCCCCGTAAACGGCCCGATGTGCTGATCGCCGACAAGGGCTACGCGCACGACTCGACCCGTCGGGCGTTGCGTTCTCGGGGGATCCGCCACGTCATCCCCGAACGCTCCGACCAGGTCGCCCGCCGGGCCCCGGTCCGGCTCTCGCCCGGGAAGGTCGCCGAACTTCAGGCCCGGGGAGCGGTGCACTTTCACGCCATCGCCCGCCTCGACGGCGTCGACCCAGCCGACCCCGACCGATCGTTCCGCCGCCGGCCGGGTTCACCGTCGCCGACCTCATCGACGCGTTCCGGCACGCCGCCGCGCAGGTCCCTTTCCGCACTCCGTCGCACCCGGACCGGCCCGAGGGCTGGCTCATCGCCTGGGGCGTGCAGCTCGACATCCGCCCCATCACCACCCGTTGACGGTGACGTCACCGACGGCATGGTCGCCGGCTACCTTGCCAAGTACGCCACCAAGAGCACCGAGGCCACCGGGCACACCTCCACCCGCCTGACCGCCGAAACGATCGGCGACTACGCCGACCCCGACGGCGACCACACCGCCCGCCTCATCGACGCGTGCTGGCGCATCGGCCGCCCCACCAGCACCCCGGTCCCACTGTCCGAGCGGCCCCGCGACCCTCGACCCCGGCCCGGCTTCGTCGACCGCTGGCAGTGCCCCGACTGCGGCACCCACACCCACTACCCCGCCTGCCTGACCTGCATCGCCCAGCGTCAAGCCGCCCTTGACGCCCCACCGGCCAGCAGCCCCGAGGCCACCAATCCCTACGCCCGGCTGCGGCGATGGGCGCACATGCTCGGCTACGGCGGTCACTTCCTCACCAAAGCCCGCCGCTACTCCGTGACCTTCCAACTCCTTCGCGACAACCGAGTCACCTTCCGCCGACACGAGCACGAGCACCAGGCCGACGATCACACCGCCACCCTCCGAGCCATCGACCACGTCGACCACGACAGCACCCTGATCGTCGGCACCCTCACCTTCGCAGGCGTCGGCTGGCACACCACCGGAGACGCCCTGCTCGCCAACACCGCCGCCGCCATGGCCCGCGAGCGACGAACCGCCGGCCGTGAAGAACTCGCCCACGAACTCGGCACCACCCCGGCCGGCACCGTGCCGGCCGCCGCCTGACGACACGAAAGGATGACCGTGACTGCGCGAGATCCCGTCGACAAACTCTGGTCCGTTGAAGACGTTGCCGCCCGCATCGGACACCTGCGCTACGACCCGGCAGAGCTGCGCGGCGCGTACGTCGACCCTGTCGCCGGCCGGATCACCTTCGCCGACTACGCCGAGGGGTGGCTGCGCACCCGAAGCTTCGACGAGTCGACGCGTGAGACGACCGAGATCCGGGTCCGTAAGCACCTCCTGCCGTACTTCGGCAAGCGCCAGCTGGCCGCCATCAAGCCGGGGCACATCCGCGAGTGGGACGCCAGCATGGTCGGCAAGCTCGCCCCGTCGACCCGGTCCGTGGTCTTCGCTCACCTGCGCACCATCCTCGGCGCGGCGGTCGACGACGAGCGCATCCCGAAGAACCCGTGCGCCGCCCGGTCGGTCAGCCAGCCGCGTCCCGTCGAGCGGCGTGTGGTGCCGTGGAAGCTCGACGACATCGCCGCCATTCGCGCCGGCCTGCCCGAGCGCTACCGGGCCGCCGTCGACCTGGGTGCCGGGTGCGGCATGAGCCAGGGGGAGGTCTTCGGCCTGGCCGTCGACGACATCGACCTCGACTCGGGCTGGCTGCACATCCAACGTCAGGTCAAGCTGGTCCGCCACCGGCTCGTCCTCGGCCTGCCCAAGAACAACCGGGACCGGCGAGTGCCTCTGCCGGGCTCGGTGGCCGACATCCTGCGACAGCACATCAAGGACCATCCGCCGCTGTCCATCACCCTTCCATGGGAGGACCCGGCCAGCGGAGAGCAGGTCACCGCTGACCTGATCCTGAGCACCACCTGGCGCAAGCCGATCAACCGCTGCTGGTTCGACTCCAAAGCGTGGCGTCGCGCCGTCACGGCTGCCGGCATCGTGCCGTCCAGGTCGACCGGCATGCACGCCCTACGGCACTTCTACGCCTCGGCGCTGCTCGACGCGGGGGAGAGCATCAAGGCCCTCGCCTCGTACCTCGGCCACTCCGACCCCGGCTTCACCCTCCGGGTCTACACCCACCTCATGCCGGCCAGCGAGGAACGCACCCGCAACGCCATCGACCGGCTCTGGTGGCCCGGGGTGGTTGACGGCCCAGAGACGGCCTGAGGCAGGGGAGTGGTGACGTTTGCACAGCTCAGCACCCATGCTCTCACCTGAATCCGGCGTACAGGTCGACTCGTCCGTCGCCCACCAGGTCGCAGCCTCGAACAAGGCTGCGACCTGGTCCTATGCCAGGCTGTCCATGGGCGTTGGTGGTCAGATCAAGTTGCCTACATCTGCCTGGTGTGACCCCTGCTGACACCGCGTTGTGCCCGTGAATGGCCCGACGATGCCGCCCTTGTCGCACGCGGACAGCACGCTGGACCTGTCTTGCGTAAGGTCGCCCGCATGGCTGACGCTGTCGTGATTCCCGGCGCCTGGTACGGACCGGGCGCTCCCCTGCTGATGTATGCCGGCGATGTGGCGGAGCAGCGGGGCGCAACGGTACATCGGCACTCGTGGTCCCAGGGGTTTCCTAAGCCTGATCAGCCAGAAATCGAGAGCTGGGTTGGCGGTGAGATCGTTCCACTGCTCGACACCATTGGCGGTCGCCCACTGCTGATCGGCAAGTCGCTCGGCACGAACGCGGCAGCGATTGCCGCCGAAAGATCCTTGCCCGCCGTGTGGCTCACGCCCTTGCTCACCCTGCCGTGGGTGGCTGACGCGTTGGGCCGCGCAACCGCGCCGTTCCTGCTCGTGGGTGGCACTGCCGACAAGCTATGGGACGGTGACATCGCCCGCCAGCTGTCGCCCCACGTGCTAGAGGTGGAAGGCGCGGACCACGGTATGTACGTGCCCGGCCCGCTTACCGAGTCGATCGCGGTGCTCAGTCGAGTCGTAGTCGCCGTGGAGGAGTTCCTCGACACGATTGGCTGGCCGAGCTAGGCCTGTCACGGGACATGCTTGACAGCGAGGATGTTGGGGACGCTGCTGGGTCGAAATCTGCTCGATCGTCTCGGCAGGTCCTGCAACGATGCCCGAGTGACTTCCTACATCTCCCATACCAGCGTCGACTGTGCCGATGCGTATACCTTGTGCCGCTGGTGGCAGGCCGTCCTCGATTACGTCGAGGACCCCGATGATCCGAACGAGCCGGGGCACGAGGAATGCATGATCTTCTCTCGGGACCGGACGCATCGTCTGCTCTTCATCGAGGTGCCAGAGTCGAAGCAGGTCAAGAACAGAATCCACTTCGATCTGCGTCCAGTCGAAGGCTCACGCGATGCCGAACTAGCCCGACTGATCGAGCTGGGTGCGACCACCGTCGACGACCGACGCAACGCAGACGGAACCGGATGGGCGGTGCTCGCGGATCCCGAGGGAAACGAGTTCTGCATCCTCCGGAGCAACGCCGAGGTTGCTGCTGGGCCAGCATGACACCGCCTGCTCTGCCAAGCCGAGAGCCATATAGTCGCGTCGTGAGCATGGAGCAGGTCCGGCAGGCATACGCGTCCGTCGCGGAGCTCTACATCGGGATGTTCGGTACAAGCCAGCAGGTACACGCCGACGACCTCGCCTTCATCGGGCGACATCTGGCGGGCCGACCTGGCGCGGTGCTCGATCTGGGCTGTGGGCCTGGACATATCACCGATTACCTTCGCTCGCTGGGCGTCAACGCGACGGGAATCGACATGGTTCCCGAGTTCATCGCCCATGCGCAGGCAGCTCACCCGAGCGGTAGCTACCAACTCGGGTCGATGGAAGATCTCGCCGTTGCCAACCACTCCATCGCCGGCATCCTGGCCTGGGGCTCGTTGATCCATCTGCCGCCGCAAGATCTCGACGGCGTGCTTGCTGAGTTCCGGCGAGTAATGGCCCCGGCCGGAACGTTAGTGCTTGCCATCTTCGTAGGTGACGAGGTCGCCGCCTTCGACCACAAGGTCGTGACCGCCTATCGCTGGCCCGTTGACGAGTTCTCCGAGCGACTGGCGCGGGCCGGCTTCACGGAAGTGGAGCGCCTGCAGCGGCCCAGCGAAGGCACTCGCCGGCCACACGCCGCCATCGCGGCAATCGCGACCGAAGGGTGAGCTGAGGTCGGCGAGCCTCCGTGCACTCACATCAGCATGACCGCGCGATCAGCGGCAGATCGGACGTGCCGAACTACTCGCAGGCAATGCCGGCCAGGGCGCGTCGCGAAAATCCGCGCTCGTGGCCGTATTGAGCGGATGAAGAGGGTGTGGGTCAGCTTGGGGTGAGGAGGCAGAACTCGTTGCCTTCCGGGTCGGCGAGGACCATCCACGGGATATCGCTCTGGCCTAGGTCGATGGCGGTGGCGCCGAGAGTCCGCAGTCTGGCCGCCTCTGCCTCCAGGTCGTCACCTGGGTACGGGCGGAGGTCGAGATGGACGCGGTTCCACACGGTCTTCACGTCGGGTGTGCGCAGGAACTGCAGATATGGGCCGACGCCCTTGGCGGAGCGCAGTACCGCGTTGTGGTCGGTCACCTCGTGCAGGGTCCAGTCCATGGCCTTGCCCCAGAAGCCGGCCATGGCTCGCGGATCCGCGCAGTCGACCACTACCGCGGCGATCGGTCCGGTGTCTCGGTAGAGCGGTCGGGGGTCCAGCACGCAGAACTCGTTGCCCTCCGGGTCGGCCATGACCGTCCAGGGGACGTCGCCCTGGCCTACGTCGGCGGGTGTTGCGCCGAGATCCTTCAGGCGCGTGACCACTTCCGCCTGATGGGCCGCCGAGGTGGTGGCGAGGTCGACGTGCACGCGGTTCTTCACCGTCTTGGGTTCCGGGGAGACGACGAGGTCGATGCAGACAGCGACGGGGTCGGGGTAGACGAAGCCCTCGGGTTCGAGGTTGGTCACGCCGGGTCCCTCGCTGGAGACTCCCCAGCCGAGCGCCTCCGCCCAGAAACCGCCCAGCGCGGAGTCGTCCCGAGCCTTCATGTTGATTTGAACAAGCCGCGTTGCCATGCCGACGATGCTAGCGGCAGGCTGGCACATCAAGATCGGCCGTACTGATCTCGGCATGTGAGTCGTCCCAGCCGGTCAGGTGTCGCCGACTGTAACCGGGTCCACTGAGCAACCACCCTCCGCGTCTACACGCACCTCATGCCGTCGAGCGAGGAACGGACCGACAGGCCATCGACAACCTGTTCCCGAGGGTGACCGGATCTGAACAGGTCGACTCGTCCGTCGCCCACCAGGTCAGCCGCCCCCACGTGGTGGCTGACCTGCTGTTTCTTCGGGTGTTGCTGGTTGTGGGTGTGCGCGCCGGCCGCCAGGCTGCGGCCAGCGCGCACACCGCAATGGTCAGCAGCAGCTTGACGCGTCACCACTGGAGACCGGCTCCTGCTCGGCCGCCGGGGTGCAGCAGGCGCTCTCGGTCGCCTTCTGAAGCTGGTCCGAGTCGGCCTTGACGGTGTAGACCTCCCAGGGCTCGTTGCCAGGACCGCGCACCCAGACCTTGTCCTGGAGGGCGTAGCAGCACTCGGTGCTGTTCTCTTCCAGGGTGATCAGGCCGGCGTCGGTGAGTCGCTGGGTGGCAGCGTTGACCTCGTCGGTGCTGAACACCTCGACGCCCAGGTGGTCCATCACGGTGGGCTGCTCGGGCTCGCCTTCGAGCAGGACGAGCTTCAGCGGCGGGTTCTCGATGGCGAAGTTGGCGTAGCCGGGGCGACGCTTGGCCGGCTCGGTGTTGAACAGCTTGGAGTAGAAGGCGACGGAGCCTTCGAGGTCGGACACGCGCAGGGCGAGCTGGACACGGGACATGGGATTCCTCCTGTTGGGTGAGGTCAGCGGACGAGCAGGTTGGTCGGCATGCCTTGCCTAGATGGTTTTCGAAGCAGCCCCACTGTTGCACCCTGTTTTTACATCTGTCAACCTAGAGGAATGTCGAAACAGCCTCTTCCTGTGGTGGATCTTCAAGCGGTGGCGTGTTGCTCTCCGCTGGCAGTACGTCCGCTGGATGTCGACCAGGCGGCGGTGGTCGCGCCGATGTTCAAGGCCCTCGGTGACCCGGTCCGGCTGCGGCTGATGTCGATGATCGCCTCGGTGTCCGAGATGTGCGTGTGCGATCTGACCCCGGCGTTCGACCTGTCCGGGCCGACCATCTCGCACCACCTGAAGGTGCTGCGAGAGGCCGGTCTTGTCGACTCCGAGCGTCGGGGCACGTGGGTGTGGTACCGGGTCAGGCCGGAGGCGTTCCGTCAGCTCGGGGCGCTGCTGGACCTGCCGCCAGCGCTCGCCTCGTCAAAATAGGGAGATCGGCGGGTCGCACGGGCAACGCCTACCGCGGCTGCGGCACCGTCGGCCGGGTCCTCCGGGTCGAGCAGGAAGACTCCCCAGAAGACGAGGACGGCGAGGGCGTGACGTGACAGGCCGGCAGCCGGCTCTCGTACTCAGTCATGCTCCGGTGTGCCGCTGACCTGGTGGGCGGCGGCGTGCAGCACCTCGGTCACCAGCCGGCGTACGTGCCCGCCCCTGGCCCGGTAGAGAGCCCGGCGGCCGTCGCGTCGTACGCTCACCAGCCCGGCCAGCCGGAGCTTGCCGAGGTGTTGTGACACCGCCGGTCGCGCCATCCCGACCGCCGCCACCAGCGCCGTCACGTCGTGCTCGCCCTCGCTGAGCAGCCACATCAGCCGCAGCCGGGTGCCGTCCGCGAGCATCCGCAGCATCTCGGTCGCCGCCTCCACCCCCTCCTCGCCGGGGAGGCGTTGTTGCAGGTCATTGGCACCTGCAACGTTGTCGCGTGCGTACATGAGCACATATTATCGCCGGTGGTCGGCGGCGCGGACCTACCGTGCCGCCAGAGGCAGGGGGAACCGGTGCAGGATCACGACCACCGCCATGGCGAGCCGCACCACGAGCACAACCACAACCACAACCGTCGGGTGACCGGGTGGCGGCATCGGCTGGGACACGCCTTCGTCCCGCACTCGCACGACTCCCGGGCGAAGATCGACCCCGCGCTGGAGTCGTCCCGGGACGGGCTGCGCGCGCTGTGGATCTCGCTGGTCGGCCTGGGCCTCACCGCCGTCGCCCAGGCCGTCGTCGTGGTGTTCTCCGGCTCGGTCGCTCTGCTCGGCGACACCCTGCACAACGTCGCCGACGCCCTCACCGCCGTACCCCTCGGGATCGCCTTCCTCCTCGGCCGGCGGGCCGCCACCCGCGCCTACACCTACGGCTTCGAGCGCGCCGAGGACCTCGCCGGCATCGTCATCGTCGCGGTCATCGCCGCGTCCGCGGTCGCCGCCGGCTGGACCGCGGTCGCCCGCCTGCTCCATCCCGCCGAGATCAGCCACCTGTCCTGGGTCGCCGCCGCCGGGATCATCGGGTTCGTCGGCAACGAGCTGGTCGCCCGCTACCGCATTCGCGTCGGCCGCCGGATCGGCTCCGCCGCCCTGATCGCCGACGGCCTGCACGCGCGTACCGACGGCTACACCTCGCTCGCCGTGGTCGCCGCCGCCGGCGGGGCCGCGCTCGGCTGGCGGTGGGCCGACCCCGTCGTCGGCCTGGTCATCGCCGTCGCCATCGCCCTCGTGCTCAAGGACGCCGCCCGCGAGGTCTACCGACGGCTCATGGACGCCGTCGACCCCGCCGTCGTCGACCAGGCCGAGGCCGCGCTGCGGGCTGTCGACGGCGTCCGCGACGTGGCGGCGGTCCGACTGCGGTGGATCGGTCACCGGCTGCACGCCGAAGCGGATCTCGTGGTGGACGCCGAGCTCAGCCTCGTCGCCGCGCACGAGATCGCCGCCGACGCCGAGCATCAGCTCACCCACGCCGTACCCCGGTTGACCAGCGCCACCGTGCACACCGACCCGGACAGCCACCCCGGCGGGCACCACCACAGCGATCTCTCCCACCGGCGTCGCCGGCTGCCGCGCTGACTGCGCCGGCCGGGCCGTCCCACGTCGCGCGTGCGACGATGGTCCACATGTCGATCTGCCGAAAGGGCCATGCCGCGTAGGCGTCCCGCGCAGCTCCGCGCCGACCTTCTGCACCGCCGACCCCTCGACCGGACCACCTCCCGCGTTCCGGGGCTCTCCCGGCAGGGACTGCGGGCCGTCGCGTACCTCGAACGTTCCCGCCTGGGCGGCCATGCCGTCTCCGACGCGTTGGAGGCCTGGTCCTGGTTCGTCCGGGACCCCTGGCACCGACTCTGGGATCCGACCTCCGGCTGCGGGGTGATGCAGTGTTGCCCGAACCCGCCCGAGGTCCGCTGGATCCTGGACGTCGCCGCTGCCGCGTTGCCGCCCCGGGACGCGCGAGTCCTCCGCAGACAGGTCGCATTCCTCGACGACCTGTGGTGACCAGCGCCGCCTGCCCGGCTACGGCGGTCAGGGCGCGTACGGCCGGCGCCGTTCCGCCGCCCGCACCACGGCCGGCATCACCAGTCCCACCGCGACGAACACCCCGCCGAGCAGCAGCCACCCGGGCGCGCCCCAGGTGAGGCAGCAGAGCGCGAGCACCGACGGCGCCGCCACGCCGGCCAGCCCGGAGCCGAAGCCGAAGAGCCCGGAGTACTGCCCCTGCGCGTGGGCGGGCGCCAGCGCGAACCGCAGTTCCAGGGAGCCGGCGGTGTGCCACAGCTCGCCGACGGTGTGTACGCAGATGCCGGCCACGACGAGCGCGGCGGCGAGGCGGCCGGGGAGTCCGGCCGCCGCGGCCATCGCCGCCATGCCGACCAGGAACGCCACGCCCGAGCGGCGGATCACCCGGGCGGCGGTGGCGGTGTCGTCGACCCCGCGGCTGGCCCGGACCTGGAGCAGCACGACCAGCGCGGTGTTGACCAGCGCGGCCCCGCCGACGAGCCAGCGGGGCGCGTCGGTGTTGCCGACGATCCACAGCGGCAGCGCGAAGAGCAGCACCTGGTGGTGGATGGACAGCACCCCGTCGAGCGCGGTGACGGCGAGGTATCCGCAGTCCCGCAGCGCACTCCACCGGCCGGTCTCCGACGGCACGGGCAGGGGCGGCAGGGACGGCAGCGCGGTGATGACGGCGGCGCAGGCGAGGAAGCTGACCGCGTTGCCGAGGACCAGGGCGAGGTACGCCGGTCGGCTGTCCAGCTGCACGGCGAAGCCGGCGGCGACCGCCGCGCCGCTGCCGGCGAGGTTGCCCACCGAGCGCAGGTACGACCGGTACCGCGCGAGCTGGTTCCCGCCGACCTGCCGGACCAGCGGTCCGCGGGCCGCGGCCCCGGCGGCGCGGGCGAGTTCCCCCAGGCAGAGCGCCGCGACGAAGAGCCCGAAGGAGTGGACGAACACCAGGGCCGCCATCATGACCGCCTGCGCGCAGAGCGTCAGCAGGTAGACCTCGCGTGGTCCGCGCCGGTCGGCGACGTGGCCGACCGGCACCCCGGCGAGCAGGCCGACCACGGCGGCGACGCCCATCCCCAGGCCAACCTGGGTGACGGAGAGCCCGACCGAGCGGGTGAAGAACAGCGCCGAGCTGACCATGAAGAGGCCGTTGCCGACCATGTTGACGAACGTGGCGAGCGCGAGGACGCGCTGCGGCCGGGACTCGGGCAGCAGCCCGCGCCGCACCGTCCAGGACCGCCCGTCCGGGCGGGTGTCAGGCTGTTCTTCCTGCGTGGCGTGTACGGACATGGCGGTGTTGTCCTTCCCCCGTGGACGGCCCGCCGATGATGCCAACGCCGGCACCGGGGCGGCATCGGCTCGCTGCCCGATACCGGTCAGGGGTCGACGCTGATACGTTCATTACCGTCGAGGAAAGCCTTTTCGGTCTGCCGCCCGGACGTCCCGCCGTCCTCCGCGCCGGTCAGGCGGCCCCCCTTCCGCCTGACCGCAGCCCCCGCTCAGTGGACCGACAGCTCCTCGGCCTGCATCTCCGGCTCGGTACGTACGACCGGCGGGACGGCACGCCGACCGGACCAGAGCACCCGGGCGACGATGCCCGGCGCGAAGAGCCCCGGTGGCGGAGTCATCAGGTTGGCGACGCTGAGGAAACGCCGTCCGACGACGGCGTGCCGCGCGGCGGCGACGTGCAGCCGGGTGACGTAGCCGTTGAGGAAGCGGGTCCGGCGGCTGCGCGGCCCGACCACCGCCGGGTGGCGCAGGTCGGCGCCGACCGCCATGTCCCACGGGACGTCCACCACCTTGGCCGCTCCGGCGAAGAAGCGGCGCGGCAGCTCCTGCCGGCCCTGCCGGAGGCAGTCGCGCAGCACCATCGCCTCCACCGCGGCCACCGTCATGCCCTGCCCGTAGGCCGGGTTGAAGCTGCACACCGCGTCGGCGACGGCGATGAAGCCCTCCGGCAGTCGGCTCAGGTGCTCGTACCGGCGGCGCACGCTGGTGGGCAGCCGCATCCGCTTCGGCGGGCCGAGCGGCTCCGCCCGGCTCAGCAGCGCGTGCAGCTCCGGGGCGGGCAGCCGGCCGGCGAAGGCGAGGTAGCCGTCCGGGTCGACCGGTGGGGCCTGGCCCGGGCCCACGCCGAGCAGCGTGACCATCCAGCGATCGCCCTCGGCCGCGATGGCGACCCCGCCGTACGGGGTGGCCGGCGACGGGCTGCTGACGAACGCGGCAAAGTCGGCCTCGCCGGGGGTACGGCGGTAGTCGCGGGAGACGTACACCGTGTGGGGGTCGACCCGCTCCTCGGCGGGCGGCTGGTAGCCGAGTTCGGCGAGCCAGGTGGGGCCACGGTTGCCGCGGCCGGTCGCATCCACGACCAGCTCGGCGTCGTGGTGTTCCTCGGTGCCGCCCCGGGGCAGGATCCGCGCGCCGGTGACCGTGCCACCGTCGGCGTCGGCGAGCAGCCCCAACGCCTCGCAGCCGTCGTGGATCTCGACGTTCGGCAGCGCGCGGACCCGGTCCCGCACGTATCCCTCCAGGGCTCGCCGGCTGACGCAGAGTCCCTGCAGGCCGGAGGCGACCCGGGGGATCCGGTGGCCGTCGTTGACCCAGAGGCAGTCCCGCTGGATGTCGATGGCGAGGGCGCCCTGGGCGGTCAGGTCGGCGGTCAGGCCGGGGAAGAGTTCCTCGAGGACCTGTCGGCCCCGGGCGAGCAGGCCGTGCGAGTGCCCGCTCTGCGGCACACCCTTGCGGTCGGCGGCCTCCGTCGGCAGCTCGTCACGGTCGAAGACGACGACCTTCGCGTACGACTCGCTCAGGACCCGGGCGGCGAGCAGGCCGCCGATGCTGCCGCCGAGGACGATCGCCTGCCCGGTCTCATGGGTGGTGGACACGGTGGACTCCGTTTCATCAAATGGGTGCCTACAGTGAGCGACACGGCGACGCGGTGAAGAAAGCGAATTGGCGGACGGCTACTTGACAGCAGATCGCCGCCTCGTCGGCGCTGGCCTTCCCGAGCTTTTGTCCGCCGAACTGCGGCAGGTGAAAGCCCTGCTCAACGCGCTCTTTGCGCTTTCCTGCCGGGTGTGGTGACCGACGTCTCTCAGTCGTCTACCGGTCAATTTCTCCGGCGCTCATTCCGCCGAATGGATGACCGGGCGAACTGGTCGATCGGGCGTGCCGGGAAGGCTGAAAGGTCGCTCACCCCGGAGGCCGCCCCGTCCTTCGGCGGCGCGGCCGGGGCGCCCGCATGGTGAGCCGCCCGGCCGGGCCGCACCGCACGAGGGGCGCCGACCTGGCGACCGGCCCGGCCGTCCGGAATCGGCAGCAGGCACGTACATGGTGACCCGACGCGTCGCCGAGGCGCTGCTCCGTGCGGCGGCCCGCCGCTGGCCCGCCGACCTCCGCACCGAGCTGCACCGCGAGTGGGCCGCCGAGCTGCACGTGCTCGCGCGGAGCGGGCAGCGGGCCCGGATGCTGCGCTTCGCCGCCAGCCTGGCCAGCAGCCGGGCAGCCACCCCGCTGGTGGACCGGACGGTCCTGCACCGTCAGCTCCGGCGGACCGCCGCGGCCCTGCTGCTCGCCCCGGTCCTCTGCGTCGCGGTCGTGCTCGTCGCCCTGACCGCGATGAACCGGGCGTACGCCGCGCTGCTCGGGGTCGCCGGCTGGGCCGACGCGGTGCAGCTACCGCTCTGGTCGGCGCTGACCGCCGGGCTGGGCGTGCTGCTGGCGCTCCTCGTCGCCTGGGCGGCCCGGCGCGGGGTCCGGGTCGGCCCGCCGGCCACCGCGCTCGGCGTCGCGCTGCCGGTCGCGGTCACCGCGCTGCTGGTGGAGTCGGGCGTCAACGACAATCCGGAGAAGCTGGCCCGGACCCTGCCCGGGGTGCTGGTCTGGCTGGTCGGGCTGACCCTCACGCTCTGGGCCGCGGCCCGGCTGGCGCGGGCCGGGCGGACCCGGCTGGCCTGGACGGTCGGCGTGCTCGGCGCGTTCGCGGCGGCGGACGTCGCGGTCATCCTCACCGTGGTCGCCAACATCCCGGCCGTCGACCCGGTGGCGCAGGCCGGCGAGCCGCACGACGCCGTGGACCGGGTCTCCGCCCCGCTCTGGCTGTTCGCCTGCTGGACGGACTCGTCGTTCGGGCTGCCCCGGCCGACGAGCTGGGAACGGTTCCTCATCACCGACCTGGTGCTCACCGAGCCGTACTTCTACCTCGCCTGCACCCCGTACGCGTTGACCTGGGCGATCCGGACGGCGCGCAGCGAGCCGGTCGCCGTCGCGGCGCCGGCCGGCGTACCGGCGTGAGCCGGGGGAGAAGCGGGGGCTGAGCCGCCTCGCGCGGAGGGCCGTCAGCCGGCCACGGTCAGGTCGTCCCAGGACGTGCCGGCCGGCAGGTACCAGGCCGCCTCCTCCCGGGCGAGCGCCCGGGTGATGACCAGCCGGGCGTGCGAGTCCAGCGGGGGCAGGTCGTCCAGCGGGAACCACCGCACCGCCACCGACTCGTCGTCGTTGACCCGGGCCGTGCCGCCGAGCAGTCGGCACTCGAAGCCCAGGTTGAGGTACTCGCACCGGTCGCCGTTGGGATAGGTGTGCGGGTGCGAGACGACGCTGGCCAGCCGTACCGGCTCCACCCGCAGGCCGGTCTCCTCCTCGACCTCGCGCACCACCGCGGTCGCCGGCTGCTCGCCGGGCTCCACGAAACCGCTGACCACCGACCAGCGACCGTCGTCGGCGCGCTGCCCGAGCAGCAGCTCACCGGCGGGGTTCCGGACCACCGCGCTGACGCTCGGCAGCCAGAGCAGTTCGGTGCCGACGTGCGCGCGCATCCGCCGGATGTAGTCAGGTACGGGCATCCGGCGACTCTAGCCAGCCGGCCGCGGCGCCGGTGGCCCCGTCACGCCGGGCAGGGCAGCCGCTCCAGCGTCGCCGGCCCGGGCGCCGGGCCCACCACCTGCGCGAAGCACCCCGCGGCGGTGGCCCGCTGCCAGCCGAAGACCGTCGCCGCGGTCTTCGCCACGCGTACCCGGAAGACCAGCCGGACCCCGTCGCGACCCGGCACGTCACTCTCGACGGCGAGCACCTCCACGCCGTCGACCTCGGTCGCGGCCCGGCGCAGCCGCTCCCGCGACGCCGTCGGGTCGGCGAGCAGCTCACCCCGCGCGCGCTGCGCCGTCGCGGTCACCTCGCGGTCGGCGCGCCGCTCCAGTCGCCGCTGCGAGTGGTCCCGCAGCAGCGGCACCGCCACCACCACTCCGACCACCGCCACGATCGCGACCACCGCCACGACGACCAACCCACGTCGTACCCGGACCGTTGTTCCTCCCCCGAAACGCACCGCAGGATTCTCCGCCACCGACCGCCCTCCCGGCTGCCCCGTCCGCCCTCCCGGGCGCCCCGTGACCGGCCGCGACGGATTCCGCGGTTCCGCTCCCCGCCCCCGTCGGCACGTCTACTGTGGATGTCATCGGCGACTTTTGGCGGTTCCGGTGGCGGCCGGACTGCTCGCGGTGCACAGTGATCTCATGAACGACAGCGGAAGTGGTGGGCACTACTACTGGTGCACGCGACACCACCGGGTCGAGACCGATGCCGACGTGTGCCCTGCGAAGCACGTTCTCGGACCGTACGACTCGGCCGCCGACGCGGAGAACGCCCTCCAGCAGGTGCGGGAGCGCAACGAAGCGTGGGAGGCCGAGGACGCCCGTTGGGCCGGGGAGGGCTGACAAACGGCGCGGGACGGCCCGTGCCGAGGAACTCCGCACCTCCGTGAGGAGGGGCGCGGGAGCATGTCCCCAAGGAGGGAACCGAGATGGCCGAAGCACGTCAGGCCACCACCCGCCCGGCCGCCAGGAAGACCGCCGCGGCGGCGCGCGGCGCCGGCGCGACCCGGAACACCGCGGCACGCCGGTCCACCACCGCCACGGTGGCCGCCGACAAGGCCGCTCCCAGCGCGGCGGGCGCCGGCTCCGGCCGGTCCCCGGCGAGCGCGGCCACCGTCGCGAAGAAGACGGCCGCGAGGAAGACCACGGCGGCGGCGAAGACCACCGCGAAGAAGGCCCCCGCCTCGAAGACCACCGCGAAGAAGGCACCCGCCGCGAAGACCACGGCGAAGAGGGCCACCGCCGCGAAGATCACCGCCAAGAAGGCGCCGGCCCGCAAGACCGCGGCGAAGGGCACGGCAGCGGCGAAGAAGACCACCGCGACCGCGAAGAAGACCACCGCGGCGGCGAAGAAGACCACCGCCACCAGGGCGGCCACCGGCGCTCGCAAGGTCACCTCCACGGGTACGAAGGCCACCGCCCCGGTCCGGAAGAGCACCGGCGCGGCGAAGAGGACCACGGCCGCGGCGAAGACCACGGCCGCGGCGAAGAAGACCACCGCGGCGAAGAAGGCCCCGGCGAAGAAGATCACCGCGAAGAAGGCCCCGGCCTCGAAGACCACCGCCAAGAAGGCACCGGCGAAGAAGGCCACCGTCAGCTCCTCGACCGCCACCCGCAAGGCGGCCGCGAAGAAGGCGCCCGCGAAGAAGACCACCGCCAAGAAGGTGACCGCCCGCAAGGCCACGACCCGGACCGCCGCCGCCCGGGCCGCGGCGCCGGCCAGCGCCCGGTCCCGGGCCCGGAAGGCCACCGGCTGACCGTACGCCGACCGTTACCGCTTCGCCGGAGAGCGGATCACCCGCGCCACTGCCAAGATTGACCTCGTGGTCATCCGACGCGTACTGGCGCCCCGCATCGACTTCGGCGCGCTGCGCCGCGAGCTGGGACTGCCCGCGGCCTTCCCGCCCCCGGCGCAGCGCGAGGCGGACGAGGCGGCCGCCGCGCCGCTGCCTGAGCGGGCCGACCGGACCGACGTCCCGTTCGTCACGGTCGACCCGGCCAGCTCGCGCGACCTCGACCAGGCGATGCACCTGAGCCGCCGGGCCGGCGGCTACCGGGTCCGGTACGCCATCGCCGACGTCGCCGCGCACGTCCGCCCCGGCGGCCCGCTGGAGGAGGAGACCTGGCGGCGCGGCCAGACCGTCTACCTGCCCGACGGCAACGTGCCGCTGCACCCGCACAGTCTCAGCGAGGGCGCGGCCAGCCTGCTGCCCGACGTCGACCGGGCGGCCGTGGTCTGGACCATCGACCTCGACGGCGACGGCGCCACCGTCGCCGTCGCCCTGGAACGCGCCCGGGTGCGCAGCCGCGCCAAGCTGGACTACGTCGGCGTCCAGGCCGACGCGGACGCCGGGCGGCTGCCCGAGCCGATCGCCCTGCTGCCCGAGATCGGCGCCCTGCTCACCGCCCGCGGGCTGCGCCGTGGCGCGATCAACCTGCCGCTGCCGGAGCAGGACGTCGAACCCGACGGCGACGGCTGGCGACTGGTGCTGCGCGGCCCCAGCCCGATGGAGGACCACAACGCCCAGATCTCCCTGCTGACCGGGATGGCCGCCGCCGACATCATGCTGGCCGGCCGGATCGGCCTGCTGCGGACCATGCCCCGGCCGAAGCCGGAGGCGGTGGCCCGGCTGCACGCGGCGGCCGCCCCGCTGGGCGTGGACTGGCCGGACGGAACGGGCGTCGGCGAGATCCTGGTCCGGCTGGACGCCTCCCAACCCCGGGCCGCCGCCTTCATCGACCAGGCGGCCGAGCTGATGCGCGGGGCGGCGTACACGGCGTTCGACGGCGAACTGCCGGAGCAACCCGAGCACGGCGGGGTGGCGGCCGCGTACGCCCATGTCACCGCGCCGCTGCGCCGGCTGGCCGACCGGTACGCCACCGAGGTGTGCCTGGCCCTGCACGAGGGGCGGCCGGTGCCCGACTGGGCGCGGGAGGCGCTGCCGAAGCTGCCCGAGGTGATGGCCACCACCGACCGGACGGCCGGCGCCGCCACCCGGGGCGCGGTCGAGCTGGCCGAGGCAGTGCTGCTGGAACACCGGGTGGGGGAGACCTTCGAGGCGGCCGTGCTGGACGTCGACGCCCCGCCGAACGGGCAGTCGAAACCGAGCCGCCCGCTCGGCGGCACGGTGGCGCTGGACGCCCCGCCGGTACGCGCCCGCTGCACCGGTGAGCTGCCGCTCGGCGAGCGGGTCCGGGTTCGCCTGGTCACCGCCGACCCGGTCACCCGCACCGTCCTCTTCGCGCTGGCCTGAGCCGGGCAGCGGGGATTGTCACAGCGCCTCGCGCTGCTGCCGCCCGGCCTCGTTTGCGAGGATGACGGCATGGCTTACGACGCGACCACGCTGCCCGACGTGTCCGGGCTGACCGTCGGCATCATCGGCGGCACCGGCGACCAGGGGCGGGGCCTCGCCTACCGGTTCGCCCGTGCCGGGCAGACCGTGCTGATCGGTTCCCGTTCCGCCGAGCGCGCCGCGGAGGCCGCCGCCGAGATCGCCGCGCTGCCCGGGATGCCGGCCGGCGTCGACCTCACCGGCGCCGACAACGACGAGGTGGCCCGGCGCAGCGACGTCGTCGTCATCGCCGTGCCGTGGGACGGCCACGCCGCCACCGTCGCCGCCCTGGCCGGGCCGCTCGCCGGCAAGATCGTGGTGGACTGCGTCAACCCGCTCGGCTTCGACAAGCAGGGCCCGTACGCGCTGACCGTGCCCGAGGGCAGCGCCGTGCAGCAGGCCGCCGGGCTGCTCCCCGACTCCCGGGTCTGCGCGGCGTTCAACCACGTCAGCGCGCCGCTGCTGGCCGACCCGGAGGTCGACCGGATCGACCTCGACGTGCTGATCTGCACCGAGGACCGCGAACTGGTCGACATCGTCGGCGCGCTGGCCGCCCGGATCCCCGGCATGCGCGGCATCTACGCCGGCCGACTGCGCAACGCCCACCAGATCGAGGCGTTCACCGCCAACCTGATCGCCATCAACAAGCGCTACAAGGCGCACGCCGGGATCCGCGTCACCGACCTCTGAGGTCGGGTCGTCCGACGGGTGTCGCATGCCGGGCGCATCATGGCCGGATGGAATGGCAACTGGTGATCGACTGTCGGGATCCGTCGCGCCTCGTGGCGTTCTGGGCGGAGGCGCTGCGCTATCGGCCGCAACCGCCGCCGGACGGGCACCCGACCTGGCGGGACTGGTATCTGTCCGTCGGCGTCCCGGCCGACGAGCTGGAGGGCGACTGCGTGGACCGGTTGGAGGACCCGACCGGGGCGGGCCCGCGGATCTGGTTCCAGCCCGTCCCGGAGGTCAAGTCGATCAAGAACCGGCTGCACATCGACCTCAAGGTCGGTGGCGGCCGGGCGGTGCCGGTGGCGCAGCGCCGGATCACGGTCGACGCCGAGGTCGCCCGGCTGACCGCGCTCGGCGCGCGGATTCTGGGGTCGATGGACGATCCGGAGAACGGCTACTACTCGTTCCAGCTGGCCGACCCCGAGGGCAACGAGTTCTGCGTGGTCTGACCGGCTCGGCGGTCGTGGTGGGTGTGCCGGCCGTCCAGTGCTTCCGAAGAGTGTCCCGGCGGTGCGACGGCTGGCCGCACCGCCGGGACGGCGTACCTCAGAAGGTGTGTTCGGCGGCGGGGAACTCGCCGGCGCGGACCTCGTCGGCGAACCGGCGGGTCGCCTCGGTGAGCGCGCCGGCCACGTCGGCGTAGCGCTTCACGAAGCGCGGTGCCTTGCCGGTGCGCAGGCCGGCCATGTCCTGCCAGACCAGCACCTGCGCGTCGGTGTCCGGCCCGGCGCCGATGCCCACGGTCGGGATCGGCAGCTCGGCGGTGATCCGCTTGGCCACCTCGCCCGGCACCATCTCCAGCACCACCGCGAAGGCGCCCGCCTCGGTCACCGCCCGGGCGTCGGCGAGCACCTCGTCGGCGGTGTCGCCCCGGCCCTGCACCCGGTACCCGCCCAGGGTGTGCTCGCTCTGCGGGGTGAAGCCGATGTGCGCCATCACCGGGATGCCGGCGCCGACGATCGCGGCGATCTGGTCGGCGCAGCGCCGGCCACCCTCCAGCTTGACGGCGTGGCAGCCGCCCTCCTTCATGAACCGCACCGCCGTGCGCAGCGCCTGCGTCGGGCCCTCCTCGTACGAGCCGAAGGGCAGGTCGCCGACGATCAGCGAGTGCCGGGTCGCCCGGACCACGGCCCGGACCAGCGGCAGCAGCTCCTCGGCGGTCACCGGGAGGGTGGTCTCGTAGCCGAAGACGTTGTTCGCCGCCGAGTCGCCGACCAGCAGCACCGGGATCCCCGCCTGGTCGAAGATCGCGGCGGTGTACTGGTCGTACGAGGTGAGCATCGACCAGCGGTCGCCACGCTCCTTGGCGGCGATCAGGTCGCGGGTACGGACCCGCCGGGTGACCGGGCCGCCGTAGAGGGCGGTCACCTCGGCCGGAGTGGACTCCACCATCACTGTCTCCTTCCTCGAGGCCGCCTTCGCGGTCCCCGGGTTGCACCGCGATCGTCGCACCGCTCGACCCGGCGACGGCAGGGCGGAGTGCAGGATTTCACTCCGCCCCGCCTGGCCCGGCGCGGCGGAAGGAGGTCAGCCGTGCTCCCGCCAGCGGTTGGTGATCGGCAGCCTGCGGTCCCGGCCGAACGCCTTCATGGAGATCTTCGCGCCCGGGGCGGACTGCCGGCGCTTGTACTCGGCGGTGTCCACCATGCGGAGCACCCTGTCGACCACCGCCGGGTCGTGACCGGACTCGACGAGCCCGTCGCGGCCCAGGTCGCCGTCGACGTACCCGATCAGGATCGGGTCGAGCACGTCGTAGTCGGGGAGGCTGTCGCTGTCCAGCTGGCCCGGGCTCAGCTCCGCCGACGGCGGCTTGCCGATCGAGCTCTCCGGGATCGGGGCGGTCGTGCCGCGCCGCTCGGCGTCCGCGTTGCGCCACTTCGCCAGCCGCCAGATCAGCGTCTTCCAGACGTCCTTGACCGGGTTGAAGCCGCCGACCGAGTCGCCGTAGAGGGTGGAGTAGCCGACCGCCAGCTCGCTCTTGTTGCCGGTGGTGAGGACCAGGTGGCCCTCCTGGTTCGACAGCGCCATCAGGATCACGCCGCGTACCCGGGCCTGGAGGTTCTCCACCGCCACCCCGGAGAGCGACATGTTGGCCAGGAAGGTGTCCACCATGGGCTGGATCGGCTCGATCCGGTAGTCCAGCCCGGTCCGCTTGGCCAGGTCCTCCGCGTCGGCCCGGGAGTGCTCCGACGAGTGCTGGCTGGGCAGCGACACCCCGACCACCCGCTCCGGCCCGAGCGCGTCCACGGCGATCGCGGCCACCACCGCCGAGTCGATGCCGCCGGAGAGGCCCAGCACCACCGAGGGGAAGCGGTTCTTGTTGACGTAGTCGCGCAGGCCCAGCACCAGCGCGTGCCAGACCTCCGCCTCGTCGGCGACCGGCTCCAGCACGCCGCCGTCGGCCGCCGGGCCCGTGGGGGCCGCCGGAACGGCGTCGACGGTACGACGGACCAGCCGCATCCCGTCCGCCAGCTCGCCGGCCTCACCGGCGTCCGCCGCCGCCCCGGCCAGCTCCACGTCGTGCACCATCAGGTGCTCGACGAACTGGGGCGCCCGGGCGAGCAGCGTGCCGTCCGCCGCCACGATCATCGAGTCGCCCTCGAAGACCAGCTCGTCCTGGCCGCCGATCATGTTGACGTACGCGATCGGGGCGCCCGCCTCGGCGGCCCGGCGGCGGACCAGCGGCAGCCGGATGTCGTCCTTGTTCAGCTCGTACGGCGAGCCGTTGATGTTGACCACCAGCCCGACGCCGGCCTGCCGGGCCACCGCGAACGGGCCGCCGGCCTGCCACAGGTCCTCGCAGATGGTCAGCGCGACGTCCACCCCGCCGACCCGCACCACGGTGAGGGTGTCGCCGGGCACGAAGTAGCGGTCCTCGTCGAAGACGCCGTAGTTGGGCAGGTGGTGCTTGAAGTAGGTGGCGACGATCCCGCCCCGGTGCAGCAGAGCGGCCGCGTTGCGGGCCCCCCGGCCCGGCTCGGCGTCCCCGCTGACCTGCGGCGGGCCGTCGGCGTCCAGGTAGCCGACCACGACCGGCAGGTCACCGAGGCCGTCGGCGGCCAGGTCGGCGGCGAGCCGTTCCAGGGCGGCCTTCGAGGCGGCGACGAAGGAGCGGCGGAAGACCAGGTCCTCGACCGGGTACCCGGTCAGCATCATCTCCGGGAAGGCGACGAGCTGGGCGCCGGCGTCGGCGGCGCGCCGGGTCCAGGAGCGGACCAGCTCGGCGTTGCCGGCGAGGTCGCCGACCGTCGGATTGACCTGGCAGAGAGCGAGACGCAGGGTGGGCATGTCCTCATCTTGCCCCAGCGCCCGCACGGCGATCCGGCACCTCGGGGGAGACGGCGGACACCCTCCGCCGCGCGGGACCGGCGGCCGCCGGTCGATGGGGCGGGACACGGCGGGACGGCGGGCGGCGGGTCGCGTAACGTCGGCGTAACGAGGCCCGGGGAGACTGGGCGGTCAGGTCGGGCAGAGCCCGGTCGAAGGCGGACAAGAGTGTCGCGAGGGGTTGGGGAAGTGGACCGTCAGCAGGAGTTCGTCCTCCGTACGCTGGAAGAGCGGGACATCCGGTTCGTCCGGCTGTGGTTCACCGACGTGCTCGGCACGCTCAAGAGCGTCTCGGTGGCCCCCGCGGAGCTGGAGGCGGCCTTCGAGGAGGGCATCGGTTTCGACGGCTCGGCGATCGAGGGCTTCGCCCGGGTCTTCGAGTCCGACATGGTCGCCATGCCCGACCCGACCACCTTCCAGGTCTTCCCGTTCGAGGGCGGGGTCAGCGGCGAGAGCGCCCGGATGTTCTGCGACATCCTGCTCCCCGACGGCGGCCCGTCCTGGGCGGACCCGCGGCACGTGCTGCGCCGGATGCTGTCCCGGGCGGCCGAGAAGGGCTTCACCTTCTACACCCACCCGGAGATCGAGTTCTTCCTGCTGGAGAACGGAGCGCAGGACGGCTCGGTGCCGACCCCGGTGGACACCGGCGGCTACTTCGAGCACACCACCCACGCCGTCGCGCGGGACTTCCGCCGGCAGGCGGTGCTGGCGTTGGAGCGGATCGGCATCTCGGTGGAGTTCAGCCACCACGAGGTCGCCCCCGGCCAGCAGGAGATCGACCTGCGCTACGCCGACGCGCTGACCACCGCCGACAACATCATGACCTTCCGGCACGTGGTGAAGGAGGTGGCGCTCTCCACCGGGGTGCAGGCCAGCTTCATGCCGAAGCCCTTCACCGACCAGCCCGGCAGCGGCATGCACACCCACCTGTCGCTGTTCGAGGGGGAGCGCAACGCGTTCCACGACGCCGGCGACCCGATGAAGCTCTCCAAGGTGGCGAAGTCCTTCATCGCCGGCCTGCTGATGCACGCCCGGGAATACACCGCGGTCACCAACCAGTGGGTCAACTCGTACAAGCGGCTCTTCCCGCTGGCGCTGCCGGACCGGATCACCGAGAGCCCGGCGTACGTCTGCTGGGGTCACCTGAACCGTTCCGCGCTGGTCCGGGTGCCGGCGTACGGCAAGCCGAACTCGGCCCGGGTGGAGGTCCGCTCGCTGGACTCGGCGGCCAACCCGTACCTGGCCTTCGCGGTGATGCTGGGCGCCGGCCTCAAGGGCATCGAGGAGGGCTACGAGCTGCCCCCGGGCGCCGAGGACGACGTCTGGTCGCTGACCAGCGCCGAGCGTCGGGCGATGGGCTACGAGGCGCTGCCGGAGAACCTGGCCGAGGCGATCGACGTGATGGCCGGCTCGGAGCTGGTCGCCGAGGTGCTCGGCGAGCACGTCTTCGACTTCTTCCTGCGCAACAAGCGCGCCGAGTGGGAGCAGTACCGCCGCGAGGTCACCCCGTACGAGCGGCAGCGCTACCTGTCGCTCTAGGCGGGCGCGATCAGGCGGGGCGTTCGGCGAGGGTGTAGCGCACCCGCTGGGTCAGCCGGATCGTCCCGTCGTCGCCGCGGAGCCCGTGGACGAAGTCGGTGGTGGCTCGGCGTACCGTCTCGCGCTCGCCCTCGGCGACGGCGTCCCAGAAGGCACGCTGGCCGTGCGACATGGAGAACGCGTGCCAGTGGTCGGGGTCGGTGAAGACGGCCTCGATGTCGAGCCCGACGGTGCGTACCCGCTGGTAGCCGGTGGCCGTCAGCAGCTCCTCGACGCCGGCGTCGCTGGCGAACGGGCCGGCGGTGCCGCTGGTGCGGGCGTCGAGCAGCTGTGGCGGCAGGTGCGGCCGGAAGATCTCGTCCAGCTCCTCCCAGCGGGGGTCCCGGTCGGAGAAGGTGGCGACGCCCAGCCGACCGCCGGGCACCAGCAGCTCCCACCAGGCCCGCAGCGCCGCCGCCGGGTCGGGCAGGAAGAACAGCACCAGCGACGAGGCCACCAGGTCGTAGCCGCCGGCCGGCAGGTCGGGGGCGGCGGCATCCATCAGCCGTACGTCCACCTGGGCCAGTCCGCGCCGGGCCACCTCGGCCCGGGTCGCCGCCACCATCCCGGGTGCCAGGTCGACACCGGTCACCGACCCGGTCGGCCCCACCGCTTCGGCGAGCGGAAGGAGGACCGCTCCCCGCCCGCAGCCCACGTCCAGGGCGCCTTCGCCGGGCCGGGGGGCGAGCTCCCGGACCAGTCCCTGGGCGATCGGGTGAACCAGGGCACCCCGACGTTGTCGTACGTGCCGGCCACCCGGTCGAAGAGGGCGGCCACCCGGGCGCTGCGCGCACTTCCCGCTGGGTCCATGCTGGCGATTCTCGTCCCGCCCGTCCCGCCGGCACAGCCCCGTACGGTCAGCCGGCGCCGCCGCGCCGGGCGGTGATCCGCCCGACGGGCGCGCAGGACAGGGCCCGCGGGACTGCCGGCGATGGCGCGGTCCCGCTATCGTCTCGATCACCGCGCCGGCACCCTCGCCGGGCGTAGAGGTCGGGAGGCTGTCGGTGCTGGAGGATCTGCTCACCGGGGCATGGCAGAGCGTCGTGTTCGGGATCGTCGGGGTGGGGCTGATGGCGGCCGGCTTCGTGCTGGTCGACCTGCTCACGCCCGGGAAGCTGCGGGAGCTGATCTGGGTGCACCGCAACGGCAACGCCGGGTTGCTGCTCGCCGCCAACCAGCTCGGCATCGCCGGGATCGTCTTCACCGCGATCCTGACCAGCTACAGCGACTTCGGCAAGGGACTCGCCTCGACGGTGATCTTCGGGCTGATCGGGCTGGGCATCATGGCGCTGGCCTTCTTCGTGCTCGACATGCTGACCCCGGGACGGCTCGGCGAGATCATCTGCTCGGACGAGCCGCATCCGGCGGCCCGGGTCAGCGCCGCCACCCACTTCGGCGCCGCGCTGATCGTCTGCGCCTGCATCGCCTGAGTGTCGTACCCCGGGCTTAGCTTCCGGGGGTGAACCGCACCGACCGTCTCTACGCCCTGGTGGAGGAGTTGCGGGCGGTGTCGCCGCGGCCGCGCAGCGCTCGCTGGCTGGCCGGGCGGTTCGAGGTGAGCATCCGCACCATCGAGCGGGACATCGCCGCGTTGCAGGCCGCCGGGGTGCCGATCTGGGCCGAGCCGGGCCGCACCGGTGGCTACGCGGTCGACCGGGCGCACACCCTGCCCCCGGTCAACCTCACCGCCGCCGAGGCGGTGGCGATGGCGGTGGCGCTGCACCGGCTGGGCGGCACCCCGTTCGCCGGGGCGGGCGCCACCGCGCTGCGCAAGCTGCTCGCGGTGCTGCCGGCCGCCGACGCCGCCGAGGCGCGCCGGCTGGCCGGCCGGGTGCACCTGATCGGTGACGGGCCGGCCACGCCCGTCCCGGCCACCGTCGCCGACGCGGTCGCCGCGCGCCGCGTGCTGCGCCTGCGGTACGCCGACCGCGCCGGCGCCGACTCGCTCCGCGAGGTCGAGCCGCTGGGCTACCTCGGCAACCCGTCGCACTGGTACCTGGTGGCCTGGTGCCGGCTGCGCGACGGGCTGCGCTGCTTCCGTACCGACCGGATCCGCGCGGTCGAGGCGCTGCCCGAGGCGGTGACCCGGGAGCTCCGGGTGGACGATCTGGACATCCCGCACGGGCGGGTCCGCGCGCTGAGCCTGGTCTGAGCGGTTTTCCGTTATCGGCCGGGCGGCCGCCCGTCTCCGTAAGAGAAAGGGGCACGACCCGTCCGACGCACGAAGGTGGGAGACATGCGGGAAAACGGTCGCGGTGGACCCGACCCGGGCACCGTCGCGGCGGCCCGCGACGGTGACTCCGCGGCGCTCGACGCGCTGGTGGCGCAGTCGCTGCCGCTGGTCTACAACATCGTCGGCCGGGCGCTGCGCGGGCATTCCGACGTCGACGACGTGGTGCAGGAGACCCTGCTGCGGGTCGTTCGGCACCTGCCCGGCCTGCGGGAGCCCGGGGCGTACCGGTCCTGGCTGGTGGCGATCACCGTCCGGCGGATCCGGGACCACGAGCAGCACCGCCGGGCGGAGGCGACCGTGGGCGCCGGGCTGGACGCCGCCGTGGAGCTGCCCGACCCCGGTGCCGACTTCGCCGCGGCGACCATCCTCCGGCTCGGCCTGACCGACCAGCGGCGGGAGGTCGCCGAGGCGACCCGCTGGCTGGACCCGGACGACCGGCCCCTGCTCGCCCTCTGGTGGCTGGAGGCGACCGGCGCGCTGCAGCGGGCCGACCTGGCCGCCGCGCTGGACCTGTCGCCGGCGCACGCCGCCGTGCGGGTACGCCGGATGAAGGAGCAGCTCCAGCTGGCCCGCACGGTGGTGCGGGCGGTGCACGCCCGGCCCGGCTGCCCGGGGCTGACCGACGTCGCCCGGGAGTGGGACGGCCGGCCGGGGCCGCTGTGGCGCAAGCGGCTGGCCCGGCACGTCCGCGACTGCGGCGTCTGCGCGGCGTACGCCGACGACCTCGTCCCGGTCGAGCGGCTGCTCGTCGGGCTGTCCCTGCTTCCGGTCCCGCCGCACCTCGCCGCCCAGCCGGTCCCGCCGCCGGCTGTCCCCATGCCGGACGGGGCGCCGTCGACCGCCAGCCGGCCGGTCGGGTCCGCCGGTGGCGGATCCGATGGCGCCGCGGGCCCACGGCCGGGTCCGGAGCCCACCCGCCGGGCGGGCGTCCCCGCGGGCGGGCGGCGGTTGCTCGCGCCGGTCTCCGCCGCGGTGGCCGTCTGCCTGCTGGCCGGGGTGCTCGCCGTGGCCCACCTGACCGACGGGGGCGGGGCGTCCGCGCCCGCGCCGGCCGAGCGTCTGACCGGCGGGCGGTTCGCCACTCCGACGGCCGCCGTCGCGCCGAGCGGCGCCGTCGCCACCCCGCCGTCGCCGAGCGCGCCGCCGCGTACCCCGGCCGCCGCCACCCCCCGCACCACCGCGACCCGGGCCACGGCGTCACCCACGGCCGCGCCGGCCGCCGCGCCGGTCGTCTCCTCGGCCGGTAAGGGCGTCGGGGTGTGGACGTTCCCCGGGGTGGACCGGGCGCTCGACGGGTCCGGGGCCGGTTGGTACTACACCTGGAACACCAGTCACCAGGGCGTCAGCACCCCGAGCGGCACCGAGTTCGTGCCGATGATCTGGGGGGCGAAGAGCGTCACCCCGACCGGCCTGGCCCAGGCGCGGCAGGCCGGGCGTTACCTGCTCGGGTTCAACGAGCCGGACATGGCGGGTCAGTCGAACATGACGCCGGAGCAGGCCCTCGACCTGTGGCCGCAGCTGGCGGCGACCGGCCGGCAGCTGGGCAGCCCGGCGGTCGCCTTCGGGGGTGCCACCCCGGGCGGCTGGCTGGACCGGTTCATGGCCGGCGCGAAGGCCCGCAGCCTGCGGGTCGACTTCATCGCCCTGCACTGGTACGGCGGCGATTTCCGGACCGCCGAGGCGGTACGCCAGCTCCGGTCGTACCTCCAGGCGGTGTACGACCGTTACCACCTGCCGATCTGGCTCACCGAGTTCGCGCTGATCCGGTTCTCCGGCGGGGCGGTCTTCCCGTCCCAGGGGGAGCAGGCGGCGTTCCTCACCGCGGCCACCCGGATGCTGGCCGGGCTGCCCTGGCTGCGCCGGTACGCCTGGTTCGGGCTGCCGGCCAGTGACAAGGACCGGTCCGGGCTGTTCCGCAGCGGTCCCGCCGTGACGGAGGTGGGCCGGGCCTTCCAGGCGGCCCGCTGACCCGGCGCCCGTAGCGGCCGGACGCGGGACGCGCCGGCCGGATCGGCGAACACCGGCCGGATCGGAAACACCGACAGGACGTTGTCGCCGACGGGGGCGAGGCTGACTCCCGACGACGCCGGCCGACCGGGCCGGCGCGGGATGCAGGAGGCAGCACATGTCCACCACGCCCATCACCTGGTTCGAGATCGGCACCGACCGGCCGGACGAGGCGGAACGCTTCTACGGCGAGCTGTTCGGCTGGTCCTTCGAGGAGCAGGGCGCCGGCGGGTCGTACCGGGTTACCGGGGCCGGCGGGGAGACGGGGATCGGCGGGGCGATCCGGGCGACCGAGGGAGGCTCGCCCAACTACGCGATCTTCTACGCGGGGGTGGCCGACGTGGCGGAGGCCTGCCGGCGCGCCGAGGCCGCCGGCGGAAAGGTGCTGGTGCCGCTGGTGACGGCGCCGAGCGGGCTCACCTTCGCCCACCTGGCCGACCCGGCCGGCAACCACATCGGCGTCTTCACGCCGCCGCCGGCCGGCTGACCGGCGCTGCCGACGTGGCGGTGTCCCGGTCGCCGGACACCGCCGCCTCGCCGATCCCGAGCCGATGGCGCCGCGACAGTGCTACTGGCGCGGCTGCCCACGGTGGGTGATTCGGCGCGTTCTCCGACGAATGCCGGCTGTTATCCTCGCGTAGCCCATCGTGCCGGCCCGGCGGGTTCCAGCCGGTGCGGTGGTGGCCTGCGATCCGGCGCTGCGGCTGTCGGTGCGGACGACGCAGCCGACGAAGGAGGCGCCATGCCGCCCGCAGCACGGGCACCGCGCGATGTCCGGGTACCCCGACCTGGAGCCGTGGTCTTTCGTGTCGGCGCCGTGGTCGCGACGACCTCCATCGCGGCTCTGACGTATCTCCTGTACGGCAACCGCCACCATTTCTACGATCTGCACATCTACTACGACGCCCTGAGGTGGTGGGCCGAGGGGCACCCGCTCTACGACTATTCGAGACCGGACGAGGTGCAGGGACTCCTGTACTTCACCTACACCCCGTTCGCGGCCCTCGTCATGTACCCCATCGCCTTCCTGCCCTTTGCTGCGGTCGCTCTGATCTTCACCGGCCTGACCGTGGCGGCCACCTACATCGCCACGGCGTGGCTCTGCCGGATGGTGAAGGACGGTTGGCGAGGAGCGTCGCCCTGGTACCTGGCGGCACTGGTGACCCCACTGCTCCTCCTGGTGGAGCCTCTGCGCGAGACCATCACCCTCGGGCAGATCAATCTGCTGCTGGTGCTCCTGATCCTGGTGGATTTCGCCTACTGCCTACCGAGGGGGCACCGGTTCGCCGGCATCGGGATCGGGCTGGCCACCGCGATAAAGCTCTTCCCGGGCATCTTCATCCTGTACCTGCTCGCCACGCGCCGTTGGCCCGCGGCGGTGGTGGCGATGGCGGCGGCATCCGCCGCGACCGTGCTGGCCGGGCTGGTGGCACCCGGTACCTCGTGGCGATTCTGGACAGACGCCCTGTGGAGCACCGAACGGGTCGGACGTCTCGACTACACCGGTAACCAGTCCCTGCTGGGACTGTGGAGCCGGCTGGTGGCGCCGGAGCCCGCCAGCCGACCGCTCTGGCTGATCTCGGCGCTGCTCGTGGTGTTCGTGGGAATACGACGTGCCGCCCGGGCGGCGGCGGCCGGCGACGAGCTGTTGGGGCTCACGATCACCGGGCTCGTCGGCGGCCTGGTCAGTCCGATCACCTGGCCACACCACATCTTCTGGCTGCTTCCGGCGCTGCTCGTGCTGGTGGGCCGGGCGACCGCTGCCGACACCCGGGTCGCTCCTCGCGCGCTCACACTCCTGGCGGTGGCCGGCGTCTACGCCGTCGCCTTCTACGGCGTCGTGTCCTTCACCAACCGGGGCGACGCCGTCGAGCGGACCGACAGCGTGCCCGAGTTCGTGCTGCGCAACCTGCTCGTCCTGGTCGCCCTCGCGCTGGTCTTTCTCGTCCCGGTGCGAGGGCGCGCGGACGTGGGTGGCGTCGACGCCGGGAAGGAAGCGGGCGTTCGGTCCCTCCACCGTCCGGCGTGACCCGTCGCGGTCATGGTCTTCGCTCAATGGCTGTACTGGCGGAGGGGAGCCGCGTCACTGGCCTCCGTGGGTCAGGATGGGTGCGGGCGACCGCGGTCCGGCTCTGCGAGTGGTTGCGGGCCTGCCGGGAAGAGCCAGCGAAAGGACGTCCCATGCCCGACCTTGCCGAGCAGATCCTGGAACTGTTGACGGACCCGACGTCGGGTCGACCGCTCGTCTCCCCAGCACAGATGGACGCCGTGGTGGCCGGCGCTCTGCTTCTGGACCTGCTGGCCGCTGGAAGAGTGAGGACCGTGGCGGAGGGGCGACGTCGGTCCGCCCGGCGGTGGGAGGTCGTCGATCCGCCCCTCACCGGCGACGCGGTGCTGGACGGCGCCGCTGCCGTGCTGGCGGCAGGACGTGTCTCCACGTTCAAGGCTGTCGACCTGCTGGCGCCCTATGCCCGGACGGCGGTGCTACGGGTGCTCGTGTCACGTGACGTGTTGCGGCACGAGCGGGTCGTGGTGGGCGGGGTCTTCCGGGTCGACCGGTGGTTGCCCGCAGCCGCGGCCAACCGGCCGGCCCTGCGGCAGCGGCTGGCATCCGTGCTCGTCGGTGACGCCCCTCCCTCGGGTGACGCTGCTCCGCTGATCGCCCTGCTGGACGCGGCCAATGCCCTTGCGCTGGTGTTCGGCGAGGTCCCGCGAAAGAAGGCGGCCCGGGTGCTTCGACTGATCGAAGCCGATTGGCGCGAGCGTGAGGTTCGAGCCGCCGTCCTGGAGGTGGTGACCGCGCTGGAGGAGAGAGACGCGGTGCTGGCGGCGGTAGCCGCAGCAGCGGCCGCCACCTGACCGGACCTCCCGGGCCGTTTCGGGCTGCCGGGAGACGGCCCGAGCCGTGGAAACCTCTCGCCCGGGGCGGGCGCCTTTCCGCGGTCATTCACGCGCCATGGTCGGCGCGGGCCACCGCTCCGAGGAGAGCGCTCCATATCGGCAGTTCTGTGCGACATCAACTTTCCACTTACCTAATTAATCGCGCTCCACGGACCCGTTATCGAACCGTGATACGCCACTCTTCGTCGCCACGCGTGGCGGTACTGTCCACATTCGACTGCTTTTGGGATGCCTCCGTTCACGCTGGGTAGTGTCAATGGCGCGGTGTCTTCGACCATGCGCCCGCTATGGGGACACACGGTCAAAATCAACGACTGTATGGTCCATTCCGAGGTCAATCGCGGTGCGGATCGATAGCGATTGACCGGTCGGGGAAAACAGCGGGAGGGTTCATGAAAGTTGTCCTACGGTTCCTTGTCGGATTGTCGTTGGTAATGGCTGGTGTCGGCCTCTCGGTGTCACCGGTCCAAGCGGCGGAACGTGTGTCGCAGCAGGCGGGTGCCGCCGCCGCTTCCTGTTCCAAGATCTTCGACATCGGCAGGACCTACAAGAGTGGCAGAGCGGTCAACGGCGAAGGCAGTTACACCGACTGCGGCAACCAGCAGATCGAGGTCACCATGGAGAAATACAAGGGCCTCGGCGTGTGGCTCACGGTCAAGGGTCCGCTGATCAGAACCTCGAGCGGGATCCAGCCCATCTCGTACAACTGCAGCGGGAAGGGCACGCAGACCTACCGGGCGAAGGTGAAGTTGTTCGGGCCGGACGGTGGCCGCGGTTGCGCGTGCAAGCTGATCGGCACGAAGACGTCGAACGAGATCCGCGTCAGTTGCTGATGCCTCGCCGAATGCCGATGTGAAGGCAAGGACGAAATCGTATGAAACGCTCAATGCTCTTGGTGCGACTGCTGACCGCTTCTTCCCTCGTGGCCGGCTCCCTGGTCGCGACGGGTTCCCCGGTCAGCGCGGCGATCGACTGCCGCAGGGGCACCCAGATGGACATCGGATACACCATCAAGCAGGACGGCAAGATCAAGGGATCGGCCAGTTACACCAGTTGCTCGAATCGACCCATCACGCGTGCCGAGATCTGGATCCGTCGAGGCGGCGGACGCCTGTTCGCCACAAAGGTGGAGATCAAGAACATCGCGACCCCTTCCCAGCGCGAGTTCTCGCCGAAGGACCTGTGGTGCAACGGCAAGGCGCGGGCCACGTTCGACACGTTCGTCGTCTTCTATCACCCCGGGGGCGGGAAGACCGAGCTCAATTCCAACGACATCCGAGTTCCGTGTGACTAGGAACAGGTCCTCCCGACGAGGGGTGCACATGCGACGACAAATAGCGCAGACGGTGGCCCTGATCAGTCTGCTGGCCGCGTCGGTGTTCGGCGTCCAGGCGCCGGCCCAGGCGGCGATCAACTGCGCCAGGGGCACTCAGATGGACATCGGCTACACGATCAGGGACGGCGACCTGATCAGAGGGTCGGCGAGCTACACCAGCTGCGCCAACCGGCGCATCACATCGGTGGACATCTGGATCAGGCGACGGAACAAGATCACGGGATGGGCGAAGCTCTCCCAGACGCACGTGCGGATCACGGGCATCGGTACGCCGTCCCAGAAGTCGTTCTCACCCAAGGACTACGGATGCTCGAATACCGATGACGACTACTGGCTCTTCGACACCTACGTGGAGTTCCACCACAGTTCGGGCACCACGAAGCTGAACTCGAACGACGTGCGGGTGACCGGCTGTCGGTAACCTTCGCTGATCCGCGGCGGGGCAATGTCGCCGGTTCCCGGCGACCGCGGTCGCCCGGCGACACCGCACATCGGCAGTCCATGGACGAGGGGGGCGCTTCGGCGCCCCCCTCGTTCCACGCGAGCACCTCGGACTGCGTCGACGCCACGCACCGGCGAGGCGCCGCGCCGCAGGGAGATCCGGGCGCCCCAGCCGGCCGGGCCCCGTCGCATGGGGCGTCGGAGACGGGGCTGAGGTGGCCCCGCCGCGGGGGCTGACCGGCCGGGAGGAGAGGGAGTGGCCGGGCGAGGGGGCGGCGGGGCCACGGGGTCACCTGCCGGGCATGCCCTCGGGGCCGCCGTGGTGGCCGCGGCCACCACCGCCGGGGAAGACGCCGGCCTCCACGGCCTTGGTGATCGCATCGGCCTGCTCCTGGGTGAGCTTGCCGTCCTTGACCGCCTGGTCGAGCCGCTCCTTGAGCTGCGCCTGCCGGTCCTCGGTGGACGGCCGCTCCGGCCGGTCGGCCTTCTGCTGCTCGCGCACCTTCTCCAGGGCGGCGGTCACCTTGTCGGTGGAGACGCCCAGCTCCTTGGCGAGCGCCTCGGCGAACGCGTTCTGCCGGTCGGCCCGCTGCTGCTGCCGGTCGGTGCCCTGATCGCTGCTGCTGGCGCTCGGCGTCGGGGTGGCGCTGTCCTCGGCGAAGGCCACCGTGGGGGCGGCGATCCCCACGCCGAGCACTCCGGCGGCGGCCAGGCCGGCCAGCAGGTGCTTCTTCGACATCGTGCGGGACATCAGTCCTCCAGCTGTTCGGTGGTAGTGCGATGACGTCACCGACAGTGACCAGTGAACCTGGAGGAACCCCGTCCCGACCCTGTCAGCCAGCTGGCAATCCGGCCGACAGAGCGGGCGAAAACGGAATCAGCGGACGGCGGGGGAGACGGTGAGGGTGCCGGCGTCGGCGTCCAGGGTGGCGCGGGTACCCACCGGGACGGTCAGCTGCCCGACCCCGTGACCGATCGGCAGCCCGCCGAGCACCGGCACGCCCAGGTCGCCCAGGCGCTCGGTGAGCACGTCCACGACGGTGGTGTCCCAGCCGTCGGCGCACTCGGTGAACTGGCCCACCGCCACCCCGGCGATCCCGTCCAGCGCCCCCGCCCGGCGCAGGTGGGTGAGCATCCGGTCGACCTTGTACGGCGGCTCCTGCACCTCCTCGACCAGCAGCACCGCCCCGGTCAGGTCCGGCATGTCCGGCGTGCCGATCGACGCGGTGATCAGGCAGAGGTTCCCGCCGAGCAGCGGCCCCACCGCCCGCCCCGGCACCCGGACGCCGAAGGTCTCCTCCCCCGCCAGCGCGGCCACGGCGACCGGCGCGGTGGTCATCAGCGCGGCGTGCAGCGACTCCGCCGACGCCAGCGGGGTGCGCTCGTCCAGCCAGGCCGCCCCGGGGCCGTGCACGCCGGCCAGCCGGGCGCCCCGCCAGAGCGCGAACTGCAACGCGGTGATGTCGGAGAAGCCGGCCACCACCTTCGGGTCCCGGCGTACCGCGGCCATGTCGATCAGGTCGACCACCCGCTGCGCGCCGTAGCCGCCCCGGGTGCAGACCACCCCGCGGATCCCGGGGTCGGCGAATGCGGTGTTCAGGTCGGCGGCGCGCAGCTCGTCGCCGCCGGCCAGGTAGCCCTGCCGGGCGTACGCGTTGGGGGCAAGCACCGGACGCAGCCCCCAGCCGGTCAGCAGCTCGATGCCGCGGGCCACCCGCTCCGGCCGGGTCGGCCCGGACGGCGACACCAGCATCACCGCGTCGCCGGGACGCAGGGCCGGTGGACGCAGGCAGTCTTCGGTGATCACAGCGGCCGAGCGTAGCGGTCGTCGGGGCGCGGGCCGAGCCGTTCCGGGTCGATCCCGACCCACCCGATAGCCTCGACACCGTGGCGACCGCGCTGGTGATCGAGAACGACCCGACCGACGACCTCCGCCGGCTGGGGGATTGGCTGACCGAGGGGGGCCTGGAACTGCGGGTGCTCCGCCCGTACGCGGGCGACGAACTCCCCGCCGACCTGACGGGGTACGCCGCGCTGGTGGTGCTGGGCGGCGAGCAGCAGGCGTATCCGCTGCCCGACGGCAGCCCCGGCGCGCCCTGGTTCCCGGCGTTGGAGGGGCTGCTGCGCAAGGCGGTCCGGTACCGCCTGCCCACCCTCGGCGTCTGCCTCGGCGGGCAGTTGCTCGCCACCGCGCACGCCGGTCTGGTGGAGCGCAGCCCGTCCGGCCCCGAGGTCGGCCCCGGGGTGGTCGGCAAACGGGACGCCGCCGACCACGACCCGCTCTTCCGGTACGTGCCGCTGATCCCGGACGTGCTCCAGTGGCACTCCGACGAGATCACCGAGCTGCCCCGGGGGGCCACCCTGCTGGCCGCCTCGACCCGCTACCCGCACCAGGCGTTCCGCCTCGGTGACCGGGCCTGGGGCCTGCAGTTCCACATCGAGTGCGACACCGCGATGATCGCCGACTGGGCCCGCGGCTCCGAGCTGCTGGCCGAGCTGGGCTACGACGAGGAGCTGGTGGTGGCCGCCTGCGACCGGGTGATGGCCGACGTCGAGGAGGTCTGGCAGCCGTTCGCCATCCGGTTCGCCGCGCTCGCCCTCGGCGAGCTGGACGACGACACCACCCGCCACAGCCTGCCGCTGCTCGGCCACTGAGATGACCAGACCGGCCAGGGGGCGGCTCGCCCGGTACGGCTTCGGCGCCGCCGAGGGCGGCGGCGAGGCCCGCGCGGCCGACCTGCTCGGGCCGGACGGGCTCGGGCTGTGGCGCCTCGACGAGCAGGAGCCCGCCGACGAGCGGGCCGCCGAACTGCTGGCCGGACTCTCCCGGGCCGCCGACCCCGACCTGGCCCTGCGTCAGCTGCACCGGCTGGTCGAGGCGGAACGCCGGGCCGCCGACACCGCTGGGACCGAGTCGGCGCTGCTCGACGCCCTGCACGCGGACGCGGGCCTGCGCCGCCGGCTGGTCGCCGTGCTCGGCGCATCCTCGGCGCTCGGCGACCACCTGGTGGCCAACCCCGCCCAGTGGACGGTGCTCTCCACCGCCCCGGACGGGCTCGCCCCCATCGCCGAGGGCCGGCTCGACCTGGCGCTGGCCGGGCGGCTGACCGCCGCCACCCAGCCGACCGCGGTGCTCCGGCAGGCGTACCGGCTGGCGCTGCTGCGGATCGCGGCGGCCGACCTGACCGGCGGCCGCGGCCTGGAGCAGACCATGGCGGCGCTCTCCGCGCTGGCCGACGCCACCCTCGCCGCGGCGTACCGGATCGCCGTCGACGAGCTGCCCGATCCGACGTCCCCGCCGCGGCTGGCCGTGGTGGCGATGGGCAAGTGCGGCGGCGACGAGCTGAACTACGTCTCCGACGTCGACGTGATCTTCGTGGCCGCCGACGACGAGGACCTCACCGCCGCCACCATGATCGCCACCCGCCTGATCCACATCTGCGGCCTGGTCGCCTGGCCGGTGGACGCCGCGCTGCGCCCCGAGGGCAGCCGGGGGCCACTGGTGCGCACCCTCGCCAGCCACCTCGCGTACTACCAGCGGTGGGCCCGGACGTGGGAGTTCCAGGCGCTGCTCAAGGCCCGGCCGGCCGCCGGCGACCTCGACCTCGGCCGGGAGTGGATCGAGGCGCTCGCCCCGCTGGTCTGGCGGGCCGCCGAGCGCCCCGAGGCGGTCTCCGACGTCCGGGCCATGCGCCGGCGGATCATCGAGAACATCCCGCCCAAGGAGCTGGAACGCGAGATCAAGCGCGGCTCGGGCGGGCTGCGCGACATCGAGTTCGCGGTGCAGCTGCTGCAACTGGTGCACGGCCGCGGTGACGAGTCGCTGCATTCGGGGGGCACCATCCCGGCGCTGCGCGCGCTGGTCGCCGGCGGCTACGTCGGCCGGGCCGACGGGGAGGCGCTGCTGCGCGGGTACCGCTTCCTGCGCGGCGTCGAGCACCGGCTCCAGCTCCAGGGCCTGCGGCGTACCCACACCGTGCCGACCGAGCCGGCCGCGCTGCGCTGGCTCGCCGCCGCGCTCGGCTACACCGCCGCGCCGGGCCGCAGCGCCGTCGAGGCGTTCCGGGCCGACTGGGTCGCCCACGCCGCCGAGGTACGCCGGCTGCACGCAAAGCTGCTCTACCGGCCGCTGCTGGAGTCGGTGGCCCGGGTGCCCGCCGACGGGTTGCGGCTCACCCCGGAGGCCGCCCGGCACCGGCTGGAGATCCTCGGCTTCGCCGACCCGGCCGGGGCGCTGCGTCACCTCCAGGCGCTCACCGGCGGGGTGAGCCGGACGGCCGCCATCCAGCGCACCCTGCTGCCGGTGCTGCTCAGCGAGTTCGCCGACGCCCCCGAGCCGGACCGCGGGCTGCTCAACTACCGGCAGGTCTCCGACAAGCTCGGCAGCACCCCCTGGTACCTGCGGCTGCTGCGCGACGAGGGCCCGGTGGCCCGCCGGCTGGCCCGGGTGCTCTCCTCGTCCCGGTACGCCGCCGACCTGCTCGCCCGCGAGCCGGAGGCGCTGCGCCTGCTGGCCGAGGAGAGCGAGCTGGCCCCCCGTGGCCAGGAGGTGCTCTGCGACGGCTTCGCCGCCGCGGCGGCCCGCTATCCCGACCCGGAGCAGGCCACCCGGGCGGTGCGCGCGCTGCGCCGCCGGGAGCTGGTCCGGATCTCCTGCGCCGACCTGCTCAGCCGGGCCGGCGGGCTGGCCCCGCGCCCGGAACGAGGCTCGACGGCCGCGCCGCTGGCCGACATCACCGCGGTCGGCACCGCGCTGGCCGACGTCACCGACGCCACCCTGGCGGCGGCGCTGCGGACCGCCCGGGCCGCCCAACCGGGGCCGCCCGGGCTGCGTTTCGCGGTGATCGGCATGGGCCGGCTCGGCGGGTACGAGTCGAACTACCTCTCCGACGCCGACGTGCTCTTCGTCTACGACCCGCCGGCCGGGGCGGTCGAGAGCACGGCCAGCGCCGCCGCGCACCAGATCGCCGAGGAGCTGCGCCGGCTGCTCGGCATGCCCGCCCCCGACCCGCCGCTCGGCGTCGACGCCGACCTGCGTCCGGAGGGCCGGCAGGGCCCGCTGGTGCGCAGCCTCGCCGCGTACGCCCAGTACTACGCCCGCTGGTCGAAGGTGTGGGAGGCGCAGGCGCTGCTGCGGGCCCGGTTCGTCTGCGGCGACGCCGACCTGGGCGCCGAGTTCGAGGCGATGGTCGCCCCGGTCCGCTGGCCGGTCGACGGGCTGACCCGGGAACAGGTGGTGGAGATCCGTCGGATCAAGGCCCGGGTGGAGCACGAGCGGCTGCCCCGGGGCGCCGACCCGGCCACCCACACCAAGCTGGGCCGGGGTGGCCTCGCGGACGTCGAGTGGGCGGTGCAGCTGCTCCAGCTCCGGCACGCCGGCACCCATCCCGAGCTGCGCGGCACGCGTACCCTCGACGCCCTCGCGGCGGCCCGGGACGCCGGACTGGTCGACCCGGCGGACGCCGCCGAGATGGCCGCCGGCTGGACCCTCGCCGCACAGGTCCGCAACGCGTTGATGCTGGTCCGGGGCCGGGCCGGCGACCAGTTGCCCCGGCACGGGGTGGAGCTGGCCGGGGCGGCCCGGCTGCTCGGCCGGGAGGACCCGGGCGAGTTCCTCGACGAGTACCTGCGCACCGCGCGGCGGTCCCGCGCCGCGATGGAACGGGTGATGGAGGCCTGAGCCGTCCCGCCGTCAGCGGCGGCGCACCAGCACCAGGTGGTCGACCAGGGTGCCGTGCTCGCCGTCGTGGCCGGTGACCTCTCGACGCGGGGCGTCGAGCCGTTCGGTGAGCCAGGCCGCCGGGTCCAGGTCGAGCGCGGCGAGGGTCTCCTCCGGGGTGGGGAAGCGGACGTCCGGGTGGGCGAGGCGGCTCCACGGCGGGACCTCGCCGTGCTCCACGACGAGCAGCCGACCGCCGGGTGCCACCGCCCGGGCTGCGGCGCGCAGCACCTCGGTCCGGGGGAAGTCCAGCGGCGACTGGAGGAACTGCGCGGAGACCAGGTCGAACCGGCCCGTCGGGAAGGTCCGGGCGAGATCGTGCCGCTGGAAGTCCACCAGGGACGACACCCCCGCCCGGGCCGCCTCCGCCGCGGCCCGGTCCAGGGCGGTGGTGGAGACGTCGACGGCGGTGACCCGCCAGCCCCGGCCGGCGAGCCAGAGCGCGTCGCCGCCCTCGCCGCAGCCGAGGTCCAGCGCGGTGCCGGCCGGCAGCGCGCCGGCGACCTCGGCCAGGTGCGGGTTGACCCGCCCGCTCCAGACCCGCTCCCGCCGCTGGTAGAGCTCGTCCCAGTGCCGCGCGGTCTCCGCGTCCACCGCGCCGGAGCCGCCGGCCGCGCCGTGGTCGCGCCGGGCGGCGACCGCGGTGGCCGTCTCCTCGGCGATCAGGTCGGCGTTGAGCGCGGCGGCGGCCTTCAGCCCGGCCGCGGCGGCGGCGATGACGGTGGCCTGCGGGTCGGCCACGTTGCCGGCCGCCCAGACCCCGGGTACCCCGGTCGCCCCGCTCGGGTCGACGGCGACGTGACTGCCGAGCACCTCCCCGGCCAGGACCAGGTCGGTGGTGGGCAGCGCGAGACCGGCGAGCATCCCGATCCGGGCGTGGAACCGGGGACCGACCACCACGGCCTGCCGGGCGACCACCTCGCCGGACCGCAGCCGTACACCCGTGAGCGTGTCGTCGGTCACCTCCAGGGCGGTCACCTCGCCCGCGACGACCGCGACGCCCCGGGCGGCCAGCTGCTCGGCCTGCTCGTCGGTCAGCGCCGGCCCGGTATGGGTGAACACCACCACGTCGTCGGTGAGCTGGCGGAACAGCAGCGCCTGGTGGATGGCGGCCGGGCTGTTGGCGAGCACGCCGACGGCCTGGTCGCGCACCTCCCACCCGTGGCAGTACGGGCAGTGCAGCACGTCGCGCCCCCACCGCTCGGCGAGGCCCGCGACGGCGGGCAGCTCGTCGACCAGGCCGGTGGCGATCAGCAGCCGGCGGGCCCGGACGGTACGCCCGTCGGCCAGCTCGACCGCGAACCGGGCCCCGTCCGGCCCGTCGCCCAGCGGCCGGGCGTCGGTCACCCGGGCGTCGACCACCGGCACGTCGTACCGGGCCAGCTCCGCCCGGCCGGTGGCGTAGAGCTCGGCCGGGGGGACGCCCTCGCTGGTCAGGTAGTTGTGCACGTGGCCGGCGGGGGCGTTGCGCGGGGTGCCGTCGTCGAGCACCAGCACCGACCGGCGGAACCGTCCCAGGGCGAGGGCGCCGCTGAGCCCCGCCGCCCCACCGCCGACCACCACCACGTCCCGGACGTCTGCCTGCTTCATGTTCTTCGCCTCCTCCGGGCGGACCGGTCCCGCCCCGACGCTCCGGATCGTCCGGGCACCCGGCCCCGCCGACAACTATCGTTGCCGTTATGGCAAACGATCGGGCGTCGGACGAGGACCGCGTGGCGCCGGACGAGGTGCTGACGGCGGTCGGGCCCCGCCTGCGGGCGCTGCGTCAGCAGCGCGCGGTGACGCTGACCCAGCTCGCCGCGGCCACCGGCATCTCGGTCAGCACCCTGTCCCGGCTGGAGAGCGGCGGCCGCCGGCCCACCCTGGAGCTGCTGCTCGCCCTGGCCCGGTTCCACCGGGTGCCGCTGGACGACCTGGTCGGCGCCCCGGAGACCGGGGATCCCCGGGTCCGCCCCCGGCCGCTGGTCCGCAACGGAGTGACCATCGTGCCGCTGACCCGCCGTCCCGGCGGCGTGCAGGCGTACAAGATGCTCTACCCGCCGGGGGCGCGGGCGGGGGAGCCCACCCAGCAGGTCCACGAGGGGTACGAGTGGCTCTACGTGCTCTCCGGCCGGTGTCGCCTGCTGCTCGGCGGGCACGACCTGACCCTCGACGCCGGCGAGGTCGCCGAGTTCGACACCCGCACCCCGCACTGGTTCGGCAACCCGTTCGACACCCCGCTGGAGATCCTCAGCCTCTTCGGACCGCAGGGGGAGCGGCTGCACGTCCGGGCCCGCCCGTCCCCGGTCCGCCGCGACCCGGGCGCGGCCTGACCGGCGCCGCGCGGCCCGGCCGCGAGCGCGGCCGTCAGCCGCCCAGGGTGTACGTCCCGGCGGCCGGCACGGTCACCGTCGTCCAGTCCCCGTCGGCGCCGACCGTGGCGCCGCCGGACGCGGTCAGCCAGCGGGTGTGCCGGACGCGGACCGGCACCGGCCCGGCGCCCGGGGCGCGGAACGTCAGCGACGCGGCGTCCTGGCGCACCAGCTCGCCCGGCGCGCCGACGAGCGGGGTCGGGTCGGCTACCGCCCAGAGCCGCCAGTGGTCGTCCGACCAGACCTCGGTCAGCTGCGGCAGTCCGGCCTCGACCAGCTCCGCCTCGGCCCGGCCGACCCAGGAGAGCGGGACGTCGGGGACCGCCACGTACTGCACCGCGTTCTCGTCCAGCCAGGCCCGGTAGCTGTCGGCGGTCAGCGGGACTCCGGTGCCGGTCGCCCCCGGCACGGTGGTGAAGAAGAGCGGGTTGCGGGCGATGTCCGCCTGGCGCAGCCAACCCCGGGCCAGCGGGACCTCGCCGAGCTGGGCGGCCTCCCAGTAGTTGCGGGTCGGCGGCACCTCCACCCGGCCGGTGAGCCCTCGCCGGGCCAGCTCCGCGGCGAGCGGGGTGAAGAACGACCGGTCGGCGGTCGGGCCGCCGACGCTGCGCAGGTCGGCGGCGACCACCGGCGGCTGCCACGAGCAGACCACCGCCAGCAGCGCGCCGAGCACCACCCACCCGGCCACCCGGCCCCGGCCGGTCGCCCCGGCCCGCTCCGGGCCCCGCCCTCGGGCGGTCAGCCGGTCGGTCAGCCGGCGTGGGGCACGGGCGGCGGCGGCCAGCAGCGGCAGCGCGAACATGACCACCAGCCGGGTGGCGTTCAACCCGACCGGGGTGTGCACCAGCGCCGCCGCCAGCACCCCGGCCGCTGAGAGCAGCGCCCCCACCCGTACCGGCCGGTGCGCCACCAGCGCGGCGACCAGGAGGCTGGTCAGCACCGCCCGCAGGGTGTCGCTCCGGCTGATGTTCATCCAGCCGCCCTCGCCGAAGAGCAGCCCGGTCACCGCGAGCGGCAGCGCCGCCGGCACCCCGAGCAGCAGGCCGTCGGCGTACCGGCGGGTGAGCAGCAGCGCGGCCCCGGCGAGGCCGACGAAGAGGCCGGCCACCGGGCTGGTCGCCGACGCCAGCAGCGCGCCGGCCATCACCAGGACGGGTCTAACCCACCGCCGGGTCGGGCCGGGCGGCAGGGTGAGGGCGAGCAGCGCGGCCAGGCCGAAGGCCACCCCGAGGGCGTACGTCACCCGGCCGGAGACCAGGTTGCCGGCGATGGTGAGCACCCCGACCAGGCTGCCGAGCAGCGGCCGGGGCACACCGGTGCGGACCAGCAGGGCGGCGAACGCGGCGGCCGACGCGACCAGCGCGAGCACCCCGGTGAGCCGTACCCCGAGGGTCGCCATCAGCGGCGGGGAGACCAGGCTGTAGCCGAGCGGGTGGATCCCGCCGTACCAGCGCAGGTCGACCAGGGCGGGGCCGTGCGCGGCGAAGAAGTCGGCGCGGGCCACCTGGGCGGAGAGGTCGGAGCCCATCCGGGGCAGGGCCAGGAACACCACGCCCAGGACGGCCGCGGACACGGTGGCCACCGCCACCTGCCTGCTGCCCCGCATGCCCACCTCCGGTCCGCGACCACGGTACTGGCAGCATGTCGGACGTGCCTCACCACCTCTCGCGCTGGATCGGCCTGGCGGGTTCGACGGTGCTCGCCGTCGCCGCGTACCTCGGCGGCGCGCTGCCGGACTCCCCGCTGCGCGCCACCCCGGTCAGCGTCTGGCAGGGCCCGCGCGGGCCGCTGGTGATCGGGCTGTGGCTGCTCGGGCTGGGCCTGCTGGCCTGGGCCTGGTGGAGCCTGCGCGACCGGGTGCCGTCGGCCCGCTGGGCGCTGGTCACCGCCGGGCTCTGGCTGCTCCCGCTGCTGGTCGCGCCGCCGCTGGGCAGTCGGGACGGCTACGCGTACGCCTGCCAGGGGGCGAGCTACGCGGCCGGGATCAACCCGTACGAGCAGGGCGTCTCCGCGCTGCCCTGCCCGTGGCTGGACACCATCTCGTACATCTGGCGGGACACCCCCGCGCCGTACGGCCCGCTGTTCGTGATGCTCGCCGGGGCGATCGTGAAGGCGACCAGCTCGCTGACCGCCAGCATCGCGCTGTTCCGGCTGCTCGCCGTCGTCGGAGTGGTGCTCACCGCGGCCTGCCTGCCGGTGCTGGCCCGCCGCTGCGGGGTGCCGGTGGAGCGGGCCCTCTGGCTGGCGCTGGCCTCCCCGCTGATCGGCGTGCACCTCATCTCCGGGGTGCACAACGACGCGCTGATGGTCGGGCTGCTGGTCGCCGGGCTGGCGGTGGTGGCGTCCCGGCCGGGTCGCCCCTGGCCGCTGCTGGCCGGCGGAGTGCTGCTCGGGCTGGCCGGCGGGGTCAAGGTGACCGCGCTGGTGGTGGTGCCGTTCGCCGCGCTGGCCGCGATGGGTGGGCCGTACCGGATCCGGACGCTGCTGCGCGACGGCGGCCCGGTGGTCGGCGGCGCGGTGGCCGCGGTGGTCGGGGCGACCCTCGCCGCGGGCCTCGACTTCGGCTGGATCAGCGGCCTGGAACAGGGCAGCCTCGTGGTGGCCTGGACCTCGCCGCCGACCGCGATCGGGCAGACCGTCGGGTACCTGCTGGCGCCCTTCGGGGTGCACGTCGACGCGCTGCCGGTCACCCGGGCGATCGGCGTGCTGGTTCTCGCGGTGCTGCTGGTCTGGCTCTGGTGGCGGGCCCGGCACCGCGACCCGCTCTGGCACGCCGGCGTGGCGCTGGCCGCCACGGTGGCGCTGGCCCCGCTCTTTCACCCCTGGTACTGGACCTGGCCGCTGGTGGTGCTCGCGGCCACCGCCCGGCACGCCACCCGGTGGTTCGCGCTGGTCGCCTTGGTCTCGTCGTTCCTGGTGCTGGCCGACGGCACCGGGCTGGCCCGGTACACCAAGATGCCCGGGGCGCCGCTGATGACGCTGTTGGTGATCGTGGTGGCGGTCCGGTTGGTACGGTCGGCTCGGGCGGCCCGTGAGCCGGCCCCCGTCGACCGATGAGAGGTGGCCGGTGACCGAGGCCGGTACGCCGACCGAGGGTCGGCCCCGCCTCGCCCGGTACGCCGGCCTGACCGGCGCGGTGCTGCTCGCCGTGGCCGGCTGGCTCGGCGGGGCGCGTCCGCACGTCCCTCCGACCGGCCCGTGGCTCGCCCCGTACGGGCCCTGGGCGCTGGGCTGCTGGCTGGCCGGCACGGCACTGCTGGTGGGCGCGTGGTGGGCGCTGCGCCGGGGCGTCCCGTCGACCCGGTGGGCGTACCTGACGGCGGGGCTGTGGCTGTTGCCGCTGTTGGCCGCGCCGCCGCTGGCCAGCCGGGACGTCTACTCGTACGCCTGCCAGGGCTGGTCGTACGCGGCCGGCCACGACCCGTACGAGACGGGAGTGGCGGCGGCGGGCTGCCCGTGGGTGGACTCGGTGGCGCCGATGTGGCGGGACAGCCCGGCCCCGTACGGCCCGTTCTTCATGCTGCTCGCCGCGCTGGCCGCGGTGCTCGGCGGCGGCCTGGTCGGCACGCTGCTGCTGCTGCGGCTCTTCGCCCTGGCCGGGGTGCTGCTGGCCGGGCTCTGCCTGCCGGGGCTGGCCCGGGCCGCCGGGGTGCCGACAGGTCAGGCGGCCTGGCTCGCGCTGGCCTGCCCGCTGGTCGGGGTGCACCTGGTGGGCGGCGCGCACAACGACGCGGTGATGCTCGGGCTGCTCCTGCTCGGCCTGCTGGTGCTGGTCCGGTTCCCGGGCCGGCCGCGCGGGCTGCTGGTGGCCGGGGTGCTGCTCGGGCTGGCGGTGGCGGTGAAGGCGACCGCGGTGGTGGTGCTCCCGTTCGCCGCGCTCGCGGCGGTGCTCGGCCGGTACACGGTCCGGGCGCTGCTGCGCGACGGCGGTTGGCTGGCTGCCGGGGTGCTGGCCGTGCTGGCGGCCGTCTCGGCCCTGTCCGGCCTGGGGCTGGGCTGGGTCGGCGGGCTGGCCCGTAGCGGCGACTCGCAGCAGTGGACCTCGCCGCCGACCGCCGTCGGTTTCGTCGTGAACTACCTGGGGGAGTTGACCGGGCGGCGGCCGGGGGCGGTGCCGGTGACCCGGGCGGCGGCGCTGGTGCTGTTGGCGGTGCTGCTGGCGGTGCTCTGGTGGCGGGCGTGGACGTCGCTGCGGGAACTCAACGACGTACCGCAGCGGGTTCGTCGGCTCGCGGCGGCCCGCCCCCGGGTGGCCCTGTTCGGGGCGGGGCTGGCGCTGGCCGCCACGGTGGCCCTGGCCCCGGTCCTCTACCCCTGGTACGTGACCTGGCCGCTGGCCGTGCTGGCCGTGTCGGCGACCCGGACCACGTGGTTCGTGCTGCCCAGCGCGGTGGCCGCCTTCCTGGCGCTGCCGGACGGCACCACGGTGGCCCGCTACAGCAAGGCGCCCGGGGCGATCGCGATGACGGCGCTGCTGGTGCTGCTCGCGGTGCGGGCGGTGCGGGCCCGCCGGACCCGATCGGTCTGAATTCGCCAACGTGCTTGACGAGGCTTCCCGAGCAGCCTACGTTTAACGCATCAGTTAATTAACGAGGTGGTTAAGAGCATGGCGACCGACCGGCTCAGCGTGATCTTCGCGGCGCTGGCGGACCCGACCCGCCGGGCGATCCTCGCCCGGCTGGCCGAGGGGGACGCGACCGTCACCGAGCTGGCCGAGCCGTTCGAGATCAGCCTCCCGGCGATCTCCCGGCACCTGAAAGTGCTCGAACAGGCCGGCCTGATCACCCGGAGTCGCAGCGCCCAGTGGCGGTCCAGCAGCCTCAACCCGGAACCGCTGCGGGAGGCGACGGACTGGATGGAGCGCTACCGCCGGTTCTGGGACGCCAACCTCGACCGGCTCGACGCCCACCTCAGAAAGCTGCAGGCCCGACCGGGGCCGGACGACCGACAGTGAGAGAGGACCCCACCATGACCGACACCACGGCCACCCACGAACTCGTCATCACCCGCGTCTTCGACGCCCCGCGCGAGCTGGTCTACCGCGCCTTCGTCGACCCCGATCAGCTCGCCGCCTGGTTCGGGCCGGTCGGCTGGTCGGTGCCCCGGGAGACCGTCGACGTGGACGCCCGGGTCGGCGGCCACCAGCGGTTCACCATGGTCAACGACGCCGACCATCAGATGACCTCCGCGGTCGACGCCACCTTCACCGAGCTGGTCGAGAACGAGCTGCTGGTCGGCGAACAGCGCGTCGACTTCGGCGCGGGCGACATCGTCATGCGGCTGCGGGTCGAGTTCCACGACGAGGACGGCCGGACCCGAATGGTGTTGCGGCAGGGGCCGCACGACCCGGCGATGGAGGCCGGCGCCCGGGAAGGTTGGGGCAGCTCCTTCGACAAGCTGGACGCGCTGCTCGCCCGCTGACCCGCGGCGGGAAAGCGGCCGGGCCGGCCCCGCGATCGCGGAGCCGGCCCGGCCGGTGCTGATGGAGCGTGCCCTGCTGAACGACCTCAGCAGTCGAAGTACATCGCGAACTCGTGCGGGGTCGGCCGCAGGCGGACCGGGTCGACCTCGTTGGCCCGCTTCCAGCCCACCCAGGTGGAGATCAGGTCCGGGGTGAACACGCCGCCGTCGAGCAGGTAATCGTGGTCGGCCTCGAGCGCGTCGAGCACCTCGGGCAGCGAGCCCGGCACCTGCTTGACGTCGCCCCACTCCTCCGGGGGCAGGTCGTACAGGTCCTTGTCGATCGGCGCCGGCGGCTCGATCTTGTTCTTGATGCCGTCCAGGCCGGCCATCATCATCGCCGAGAAGGCGAGGTACGGGTTGCTGGACGGGTCCGGCACCCGGAACTCGACCCGCTTGGCCTTCGGGTTGCTGCCGGTGACCGGGATCCGGGTGCACGCGGAGCGGTTGCGCTGCGAGTAGACCAGGTTGACCGGCGCCTCGAAGCCCGGCACCAGCCGGCGGTACGAGTTGACCGTCGGGTTGGTGAAGGCCAGCAGCGACGGCGCGTGGTGCAGCAGACCGCCGATGTACCAGCGGGCGGTGTCCGACAGGCCGGCGTAGCCGGTCTCGTCGTAGAACAGCGGCTCGCCGTTCAGCCAGAGGCTCTGGTGGGTGTGCATGCCGGAGCCGTTGTCGCCGAAGAGCGGCTTCGGCATGAAGGTCGCCGTCTTGCCGTTGGCCCAGGCCTCGTTCTTCACGATGTACTTGAAGAGCTGGAGCTGGTCGCCGGCGTGCAGCAGGGTGGAGAACTTGTAGTTGATCTCCGACTGACCGGCGGTGCCCACCTCGTGGTGCGAGCGCTCCACGGTGAAGCCGCCGTCGACCAGCCGCCGCACGATCGAGTCGCGCAGGTCGGCGTAGTGGTCCACCGGCGGCACCGGGAAGTAGCCGCCCTTGTAGGCGGTCTTGTAGCCGCGGTTGCCGCCCTCCTCCTCGCGGCCGGAGTTCCAGGCGCCCTCGATCGAGTCGATGTAGTAGAACGACTGGTGGGCGGAGGTCTCGTGGCGGATCGAGTCGAAGATGTAGAACTCCGCCTCGGCGCCGAAGTACGCGGTGTCGGCGATGCCGCTGGCCGCCAGGTACGCCTCGGCCTTCTTGGCCACGTTCCGCGGGTCCCGGGAGTAGGCCTCACGGGTGAACGGGTCGTGGATGAAGAAGTTGAGCGCAAGGGTCTTCTGCGTACGGAACGGGTCGATGAACGCGCTCGCGACGTCCGGGAGCAGGAGCATGTCCGACTCGTGGATCGCCTGGAAGCCGCGGATCGACGAGCCGTCGAACGCGAGACCGTCGGTGAAGACGCTGTCGTCGAAGGACTCGACCGGCAGATTGAAGTGCTGCATCACGCCGGGCAGGTCACAGAAACGTACGTCGACGAACTTCACGTCCTCGTTCTTGAGGTATCGCAGGAGTTCCTCGGGATTGGCAAACACACGTCCTCCTGGCACGTCCACTCCGGTGGCTGGGCACTGGCGACGGTATGTCCACGGGGTTGCCCGGCCGTGTCTCCTATGTTTCTGCCGTGTTACGTCGCTCGCGGAGCGTCATCTGCGCCGCTCGGTCCCCTCCGGGACCCTCGTTCGGACGATACCCGCTGGGTCGGTTGATAGCTAATTGGCGTGGTTGGCCCGATTCTGCGATTCGTGGCGAATCGGCTCCCGGCCCCCGCCTGACTACCCTTGACCGTCGTGACCAACCCGTACGCCGCGCCGCCGGTGCCGCCCGCCAAAGACCCGTCCTTCACCCCGCCGAGCCTCGGACGCCGGTTCGGCGCCCTGGTGATCGACTGGGTGCTCTGCCTGCTGGTGTCGAACTTCTTCGCCAACCCGCTGCGCGACGGCTGGCCCCCGGTGCTGGTGCTGATCCTGGAGTACGGCTTCTTCGTCGGCCTCTTCGCCCAGACCCCCGGCATGTACGTCACCCGGATCCGCTGCCTCGGCTGGGCCGACGGCGGCCGGATCGGCGTCGCCCGTGGGCTGCTGCGCGGCCTGCTGCTCGCCCTGGCCGTGCCAGCCCTGATCATGGACGAGCACCGTCGCGGCCTGCACGACCGCCTCACCGGCGCCGTGATCACCGACGCCCCCCGGCGCTGACCGCGCCGGAAACGACGAGGAGCCGGGCACGCACGGGCCCGGCTCCTCGCGTACGTCAGAAAGGGTCAGCGGCCCCGCGACTGGCGGAAGGCGCGCGGCGGACGCATGTTCTTCGGGATCGCGCCCTTGGGCATCTGCGGGCGGGCGGTGAGCGCCTTGAGCCGCTTGTCGAGCGCGTTGACGTCCTTGCCCTGGAGGTTGCGCGGCAGCCGCATCAGGGTGGTCCGCAGCTTGCGGATCGGCAGCTCGCCCTCGCCCTGGCCGATCACGTAGTCGTAGAGCGGCGCGGAGCCGATGACCTTGGCCAGCCGGCGCTTCTCCTGGCCGAGCAGGCCGCGGACCCGCTGCGAGTTCCCCTCGGCCAGCAGGATCACGCCGGGACGGCCGATGACCAGGTGCACCATGTCCATCTGGGTGGTCGAGCTGACCGCCGGGGTGACCCGCCAGTCGCCGCGCATGCTCTCCATGATCTGCGCCGCCGCGCCGGGCTGCCCCTCGGCGGCGTTCATCATCGCCTTGTTGGACCGCAGGTTCAGCACGATCAGCACGGCGAGCAGGGTGAGCAGGATGCCGATCGGTAGCCAGAGCCAGCCCCAGAGGATCACCGCGACGACGGTGAGCGCGAGCGGGATCAGGACCGCGGCGGCGATCAGCGGCGCGAACCACCTGTCCTGCTTGGCGGTGAACCGGAACACCATCCCGATCTGCTTCAGCCGCTGGCCGAACGAGACCTTCTCCTGGGGCTTTGCCATGACCCAGAGTCTAGTGGTCCCCGCCCGCCCGGTTGATCCCCGGCCGGCTGAGTACCTTACGAGCCCTCAGTGCCCCGTTGCGGGCCGGGTAAGGAGGGGAGCGGGCCGAAGATCAGGCGGTACACCCATGCCCCCGGGGCACCTTCGCGCGAAGAGTCAGAGTCGGCGGTCGACGACAACGCCGACCCGATTCGAAGGAGCCCGACATGTTCGGCAACGACGCGGAATTCCTGCTCACGATCCACCGCTCGCAGGCCGCGGAGCTCCAGGCCGAGGCCGAAGCGGCCCGCCTGGCCCGCTCGCTGCCCCGCCGGCATTCCGGCGGCTGGCTGAGCCGACGCCGCCGGCCGGGCCGTACCGACGCGGCCAGCCGGTGACCACCGCGACGGCCGCCGCACCGGCGGCTCGCACCGACGGGCCGCCGGCGGGCGGCGCTCGCAGCGCCCCGTGGCGGCCGGTGGCCGGGGGGCGCAGCGCAGGAGGGGCGGAG